>JANTFS010000218.1 GCA_024763335.1 Paracoccaceae bacterium
TTGCCGTCGCCCCCCGTTCCCACGATGTCGATCGCGCCCTCGGGGGCATGGACCCGGCGGCATTTCTCGCGCATCACGTGGGCCGCGGCGGCGTATTCGTCGACCGTTTCGCCGCGGGTGCGCAGGGTCATCAAAAGCCCGCCGATCTGGCTTGGCGTCGCCTCGCCCTCGAACAGGATTTCAAAGGCGGCCTCGGCCTCGGCCCGGGTCAGCGGCCGGTCGACCGCCGCGGCGATGAGGGGTTTGATCGCGTCGCTCATGCGGGCACCTGTTTGTGGGCCTCGACCATGTCGAGGAAGTTTTTCAGCATCGCGTGGCCGTGTTCGGAGCGGATGCTTTCGGGGTGAAACTGCACGCCCTCGATCGGCCGGGTCTTGTGGCGCAGCCCCATGATCGTGCCGTCGTCGAGCCAGGCGGTGACCTCGAGGCTGTCGGGCAGGCTCTCGCGTTCGACCACCAGCGAGTGGTAGCGGGTGCCCTGAAGCGGCGAGGGCAGGCCCTTGAACACGCCTTTGCCGCCGTGGTGGATCGTGCCCATCTTGCCGTGGACGATCTCGCTGGCGCGCACCACCTTGCCGCCGAAGGCCTGACCGATGGTCTGGTGGCCGAGGCAGACGCCGAGGAGCGGCACGTCGAGCTGGCCGGCGGCGAGGCTGAGGGGCAGGCAGATGCCGGCCTGATCGGGGTCGCAGGGGCCCGGGCTGAGCACGATCGCCTCCGGTTTCAGCGCCATCGCGGCCTCGACATCGAGCGCGTCGTTGCGGTGGACGATCACCTCCGCGCCGAGCTCGCCGAGATAATGGACGAGGTTGTAGGTGAAGCTGTCATAGTTATCGATCAGCAGGATCATGCGTATCGGCCCGGGCAAAGGGGGTTTTCTGTCGGTTTTGTCCGGGTATACATGTTCAGAGCCGCCGCCAAGGGTCAAGGGGCGGGGGTTTACGATGTTGAAAGGGGGCCACAGGTGGCACGGGGCATGTTGGCAGGCATCACCACGGGGCTCGTGGTGGCGGTGCTCGGGCTTGGCACGGCATCGCTGGTGCTGGGCCCGGTCGAGGTTCCGACCGAGGTTCCGACGACGGTCGGTGAGGCGGGCGTTACGGCCCCACAGCCATCGGCCAGCGGGACACCGGAAATCCCGCCGCAGGCCACCACGGCGCCCGACAGCGCGACTGCGCCAGCCGGCGACACCGCCGCTGCGCCCGCCGACACGGCCGCGGCGCCGGTTCCGCAAGCCGAGCCCGCGCCGGCCCCGGCGGATCAGCCAGTGGCTGAACCCGTGATCGAACCGGTGACGCCACCGCCCGGCGCCGAACCGCCTGCTGCGCCGCCCGCCGCGACGTCACCGGCTGCGGATCAGCCGACCGGCAGCGAACCGACCGCCGACCAACCGGCTGCGCCCGAGCCCGTGTCGGATCAAACGACCGGCGGCGCGCCCGTTTCCCCGGAGGCCACGCCGAGCGCCGAGCCCGAGGTGCCGCAAGAGCCCGCACCCGGCACGGAGCCGGAGGATGTCCCTCCGGCCCCCGGCGCAGACGGCACGCCCGCCCCGGCCGACAGCGGGGCAGCGCCGCAACCCGCCGCGCAACCGGCAGCGCCCGCGCCAGATAACGCACCCGCGCCCGATAATGCACCCGCGGTGGTGACAGACCGCCTGCCGACAATTGGCGACGGCGCCACGGCGGAGCCTGCCGCCGAAGCCGTTCCCGCCTTGCAACGCAATGCCATCCCCTTCGCCGGCTCGGGCGACCGGCCCCTGCTGGCCTTCCTGCTGCTTGATACCGGCGGCGACCGCAGCGCCATGGCCGATCTCGGCAAACTGCCGTTCCCGGTGACGGTCGCGGTCGATGCCAGCGCCAGCGATGCGGCCGAGGCGATGGCGTTCTACCGCGCGCAGGGCGCCGAGGTGATGCTGGTCCTGCCGCTGCCCGAAGGGGCCAGCGCTACTGACGTCGATGTCTCTTTCCAAGCCTATGCCCCGCTGCTCGACAGCGCCGTGGCGGTGATGGTGGAGCCGGGTCTGGGCTTCCAGACCCTTGGTGACGGCGCGGTTCAGCTCGCGGTCAACCTCGCGGAAACCGGGCACGGGCTGGTGAGCTACCCGGCGGGGCTGAACACCGGCCACAAATCGGCGCTCAAGGAGGGGGTGAAGGCCGGTCTGGTCTTCCGCGACCTCGATTCCGAGGGGCAGGCGGGGCCGGTGATCCGGCGCTTCCTCGACAATGCCGCGTTCCGGGCGCGCAAGGAGGCCGGCGTGATCGTCGTTGCCCGGACCCGGCCCGAAACCGTGCAGGCGCTGCTCGAATGGTCGCTCGGCACGCGGGCGCAATCGGTGACTCTCGCGCCGATCTCGGCGCTTCTGTCGGGGGCCGAATAGCCCCGGCAGCGCCCGCGCCGGCTGGCAGCCGCGGCCTCAGGCCGGCACGCGAAAACCCGATGAAAAACGGCCGTTTCGCCCTTGCGCCGCAGGGCGGGGGGCGCATGGTGCTTGGCCCCGCCGCGGCGGGCGCGGCGCGGGGCATTTCCCGGGCTTCGTTGCCCAGGGCAATGAAAACATGCAACAAAATTCTGGATCAAATCGACATATTGGAATAAAAGAAGGGAAGTCGATTTCGGAGACGAGGGCCGCCAATGAGCCTGAGCTACCGAATCGGGTCACGGGAGGAAATTCATGATCAAGACGTCGCTGGTGGCGGCCATTGCGGCTGTGTCTCTTGCGACCGGCGCCTCGGCCCAGAGCTTTGGCGATCCGGAACGCGGGGAAAAGGTTTTCAAGAAATGCGCCTCCTGCCACATGGTGGGCGAGAATGCGCGTCACCGGGTCGGACCGGTGCTGAACGAGATTTTCGGCCGGCGGGCCGGGTCGATCGAGGACTACACCCGCTATTCGAAAGGGCTCCAGCGCGAGGGCAAGGATGGCCTGATGTGGGATCTGCGCACGCTCGATGCCTATATCGAGAACCCCAAGGCGCTGGTGAGCGACACGCGGATGTCGTTCCGCGGGCTCAAGGACGCCGACGACCGCGCCGATGTGCTGGCCTATCTGCGGCAGTTCTCGGAAAGCCCGCAGAACATCCCCGAAAGCGCGCCGACCGCCACGCCGCATGAGGTCGTGCTGGCACCGGAGGTGCTGGCGCTGGTGGGGGATCCCGAGTTCGGCGAATACCTGGCCTCGGAATGCAAGACCTGCCACCAGGAAGACGGCGATGCCGAGGGTATCCCCTCGATCACCGGCTGGCCGGAGGAGGATTTCGTGATCGCCATGCATGCCTACAAGCGCAAGATCCGTCCGCACCCGGTGATGCAGATGTTTGCCGGCCGTTTGTCGGAAGAAGAGATTGCGGCCCTGGCCGCGTATTTCGGCACCCTTTGAGTTTCGGTGCCATGTCCAGTGCCGGGCGCGATCAGGATCCGGCACGATACTACCAACGGGAGGAATAGCAATGAAGCTGAACAGACGGACGTTTGTCGGGGCCGGTGTGGCCGCCGCGGCGACCCTGAATGCGCCGATGGTGCAGGCCGGGTCGCATGGCAAGCCCAAGGTTGTTGTCGTCGGCGGGGGCGTCGGCGGCGCAACCGTGGCCCGCTACATCGCCAAGGACAGCGATGGCGCGATCGACGTGACCCTCGTCGAGCCGACGCGGACCTATTACACCTGTTTCTTCTCGAACCTCTACATCGGCGGCTTCCGCTCGCTCGAGAGCATTGCCCATTCCTACGGCGCGCTGGCCTCGGACTACGGGGTGAACGTGGTGCACGACTGGGCCATCGGCATCGACCGTGACGCCAGGACGGTGTCGCTGGCCGGCGGTTCGACGCTGTCCTACGACCGGCTGGTGCTGTCGCCCGGCATCGATTTCATCGATGGTGCCGTCCCGGGCTGGGACGTGACCAGCCAGAACGCGATGCCGCATGCCTACAAGGCCGGCTCGCAGACCGAGCTGCTCAAGGCCCAGATCGAGGCAATGCCGGAAGGCGGCACCTTCGCGATGATCGCGCCGCCCAACCCTTACCGCTGCCCGCCGGGGCCCTACGAGCGGGTGTCGATGGTGGCCCACAAGCTCAAGGCCGAGAACCCGACGGCGAAGATCCTGATCGTCGATCCGAAGCCGAAATTCTCGAAGGAAGGCCTGTTCCGCGATGGCTGGGAGCGCCACTACGCGGGGATGATCGACTGGATCGGGCCCGACTTCGGCGGCGACAAGGTTTCGGTCGATGCCGGCGCGATGACGATCGACATCGATGGCACGGTCGAAAATGTCGACGTCTGCAACGTCATCCCGGCGATGAAGGCTGGCCGGATCTGCGAGATCGCCGGCGTGACCGAGGGCAACTGGGCGCCGGTGACCGGCCACACGATGCAAAGCCGCATCGACCCCAACGTCTATGTGCTGGGCGATTCGACAAGCCAGGGCGACATGCCGAAATCGGGCTTCTCGGCCAACAGCCAGGCCAAGGTGGCGGCGATGGCGATCCGCGGCGAACTGACCGGCTCGAAGGTCTTCCCGGCGAAATTCTCCAACACCTGCTGGTCGCTCATCGACACCGACGATGGCATCAAGGTGGGCGCCTCCTACGAGGCCACCGACGAGAAGATCGCCAAGGTCGATGGCTTCATCAGCCAGGTCGGGGAAGACGACGAACTGCGCCGGGCGACCTATGAAGAGAGCGTCGGCTGGTACGCGGGTATCACGGCCGACATGTTCGGCTGAGCCTGCGCCGCAGGTGACGCGAGCGGCGGCGGACCATCCGCCGCCGTTTCTTCCGGCGCAGCAGAAGGGGGGCTGTCTGCCCCCCTCTTGGCCGTTGGCCAATTCACCCCCCGAAGGTATTTCCGGACCAAAGAAGCCCGTTAAGGTTAATGCCGGTTAAGGTTAACGGGTTTCAGGGCGTTGTCCTGGTCTTCTTTGGTCCGAAAATACCTCGGGGGGTCCGGGGG
>JANTFS010000219.1 GCA_024763335.1 Paracoccaceae bacterium
GGATGGGTATTTCGCCGCCGATCACACGTCCTTCTGGGGCACAAAGATCGGTTGAGCGAGGCTCCCCATGGATCCACAACAACCCGAAAAAGGTTTCTTCCTCAAACTGGTCTATCTGCGTCCGAGATTGGTCGTCGAAAACTCGGCAAGCCTGTTACCAGCGGCCTCTTGCGTGATGTTCGGCCTGAGACTGACGGAACTCGGTCGGGGATTGTCCGGTAATTTCCCGGAACGCGCGGTTAAACGGCCCGATCGAGGCAAAGCCGACATCGTAGGCGATGGACAGGACCGGCATATCTGCACGAACCGGATCCGAGAGCATATTTCGAGCCGCTTCGATCCTCCGTTCGTTGATGAAACTGGCGAAGTTCCTGTATCCGAGGCCTTTGTTTATCGCACGCCGAACACGGTGCTCCGGAGCATTCACCGCTGTCGCAAGTTTGCCTATCGTCAGCCCCTCCTGGCGCCAGACGCCTTCCGACATCGCCGCCTCGATTCTCTTCATGACCGATGCATCGGCAGCAGAAGGCTGTGTCCCAGGTAACTCGATGTGCTGCCGACGCTGGGGCCAGAGATCAGGTGCAAGCTGTGTCGCCCAGGACAGAAACAAGAGCGTCAGCAGCAGAAAAACCAGAGCGTGGAGCGGGTATACCACGGAAGGCAGATTGGCATCGAGCTTCAGAAGCTCGACGATCGAGATTCCGATACCGGTCAGGGCCATGAGGGCCACGAACGATCTGCGGAAACGGCGGCGGGTTTCGACCAGGTCATCCGTTGCGGTCGACAACGCTATGAACAGCAAAGCCGCGTACAACACGACGACAAGGATGCCCCTGATCAAGCCAGCGAATGGCAACAGCGGAGCTACCCATGCTCCCAGAACAATCGCGACTGCCGGCAATCCGTGCCAGGGCCGGAATACAGGTCGGTCGAAGAATATCTCGGCTGCCGCCCAGACCGCCAGAACCGGCACCGCCCCTGCGAACAGAACGAGCGAGACCTCCGCCCCTGACCCTTGAAGGCCGGTGTTAGGCGTCGATACCAGCAAATAGGCGCCCAGACCGAGGCACAGCGCTGGCACTGACAGACCGCGTGGCCAAAGCCTGCGCTCGCCAAGAAACACAAGCGCACAGAAGACGAGCGCGGTTGCCGCACCGCCCCTCAAGAAAAGGTCAAGTCTCGTCGCAATGTCCTCCATGTTTTGAAAGAAGACCGATGGCACCTGCCAGTCAACAGGAACGGACCCGCCGATTTCGAACGATCAACGCCGATCTCTCGATTTTCGTTGCATCTTTCAAATTCGGCGAGAGCGATTCGAAAACCTGTTCCAGTTGGATTCCAGAACCCGCCATCAGGATATCCACATGACAGACCAATGCCTTTTCTCTCACCTCGCCGAAATCTTCTCCGGTGTCTTTGCCACGGACCTGCTGCGCTACGTCGTCGGTGCCGGCGGAGTTTACCTGGCCGTCAATCTGGTTCTTGCTGCCCGGCTGCGCTCGCGGAAGATCCGGGCTTCCCATCCGCCACGAGGCCAAATCCGCCGCGAAATCCTCGCGAGTCTGCGAACCGTTCTTGTCTTTGCGCTGAACGGCACGCTGATCGTTCTTGGAGCCGAGGCCGGTATCGTGCCGATCTACACCGAGATCGGCGCATATGGCTGGATCTATCTTGGTCTCAGCACGGCGGTTCTGATCGTCGCGCATGACGCCTGGTTCTACTGGTCGCACCGGCTGTTGCACTATCCTCCGCTCTTCCGGCGGTTTCACCGGCTGCATCACAAGTCGCACAATCCGACGCCGTTCACATCCTACAGCTTCGATCTAGGCGAGGCGGTTGTGAACGCCGTCTACCTTCCGCTCATCCTGCTGGTTCTGCCGGCGCACCCGGTGGCGATCCTGATCTTTGTCACGCACATGATGTTGCGCAATGCCATCGGGCATTCCGGCTATGAACTCTTTCCGGCCAACCGGCACGGCAAACCGCTGTTCGACTGGATGACAACCGTCACCCATCATGATCTGCACCACGCCCATGCAGGATACAACCTCGGCCTTTACTTCACCTGGTGGGACCGTCTGATGGGAACGGAGCATCCGGGTTACCACGCAGAGTTTCACCGCGCAGCGTGTCAGAGGCCGATGCGTTCACGGTCTCGAAGTTCGGCCTCCCACCTTGCCACGGAAGGACGGATCAAATGACCAAACCCGAGTTCATCGCGCGTCAGAGCCGTTGCCCGACCGGGCTTCTTGGTGGTGTCGTCGCCCGTGTCATGGCGCGGGAAACGCGGGCCGAGAACCGACGGGCGCTTGATCTGCTGGACCTTGAAGATGGCGACAGTCTGCTCGACATCGGATGCGGGCATGGTGAGACGCTGCGATACGCAGATCGCATGGTGCGGCTGTCGCGTGGCGTGGGTGTCGATTTTTCCGGCGTCATGGTGCGACTTGCGCGAAAACGAAACCGCGCGGCGGTCTGGGATACGCGCTTGTCGTTTCATTGTGCCGACAGTGCGAACCTGCCTTCGCCGAACAACCGTTTCTCCAAGGCGCTGTCGGTGCACACGGTGTATTTCTGGTCCGACCCGGCCGCCCATCTGGCCGAAGCGTTTCGCATCCTCATCCCCGGGGGGCGGTTCCTGCTGTGCTATCGCTCGTCCGCGGACGCGCGCGCGCTGAAGGATTATCCGGACACGATCTATCGCTTCCCCTCGGTCGCCGAGGTCGAAAAAGAACTGGCGAAGGCCGGGTTCGCCAGCATCCAGACCGAGACAGCAGACATTTCCGGACGGCTGACGCATTGGACGATCTCAAGGAGGATCTGAGACGCGACATGCGCCGGATATGTCCGTCATTTCCTGCCGAGCAATGTCAAGAGCGGGGCGGCCTGGGACGCATATCCGTTGGCCGTCACCCGGCCTCCTTGCATTGGTCTGGTCTTTCGAGGGTTTCTGTCCACGCGCGGAAATCCTCGAGAAGCTCCAGAAGTTTCTGGTTGGGCAGACAATAGTACACGAACGGCCCGCGCTTCTCCGGGCGGACCAACCCCGCTTCGCGCAACAGCCGCAGGTGGAACGAGACATTGGTTTGGCTGAGCCCGGTTTCCTCGACAATCGATCCGACGGACTGGCACTCCAGCCCCAGCCCGCACAGGATGCGCAGGCGGTTCGGCTCCGACAGGAGCTTGAAAATCTCGCTCAGGGACTTGACGCCGCCGCAATCGATCATGATATCCACCATATGCGTGACCACTTATATGAGTAGTCTCTCACATAATGTGGGGACTCGGGCGCGATGTCAAACCGGAATGGAGAACGGCGATGATGGGAAACATGAAAGAGATGATGGGCAGGATGGACGCCGACATGAAGGCGAAGGGCCAGAGCATGATGGAGCAGTGCAAATCCATGATGGCGCGGATGGAGCCGGACATGCGGGCCGAATGCCAGTCGATGATGCAGCGGGCGAAGTCCATGATGGGGGAAAGCGAAAAGGCAGGCCCGGGTGACCTGGTCTTCACCCACACCGCCGCCGGCACATTCGATGAGATCGAAGCGCGCGTCGAGGCGGACGGTGAAGCCATCGGGCTCGAACTGAAAAAGCATTACCCGTTCTCGAAGAACCTGCCCGCTCAGAAAGGGCTGGAGATCAAGGAGGATGCCTCCGTTTTCGAGCTGTGCAACGCGCCGCTGGCCGCAGAACTGCTCAACACCCAGCCGGAACTGAACGTGCTGATGCCTTGCCGGATCAGCATCTATGCCAAGGATGGCGAGGTGTTCGTGACCATCCCCAATCTCGAGACCCAGCTTGCAGCGCTCGGTGCCGAGGGTGAACTGAAGGCCAACATCCTCGATCTCTACGCCAAGATGGTCGAGATGATCAAAGCCTGGTAGGCCCGCTTCGGGGGCAGGGAAATGAACGACTACATCCTGTATTTTTCCCTGACGCTGGGGTTTTCCACGCTGTTTTCCATGGGTGGCATCGGCGCGGCCATTGCGCTGGTGCCGCTGTTCAACGTGGCGGGGTTGCCGATCAACCTCGCCAAGGCAATCGGGCTGTTCGTCAACACCTCCAGCACCATTACCGCCAGCGTGATGAACTTCAGGCGCGGGGTGCTGAATGTGAAGGCGACCCTGCCGCTGATCATTGCCATTCTGCTGGCCACGCCGCTGGGCGCCTGGCTGAGCCAGCATGTCAACGAGGTCTGGGTGAAATGGCTGCTTGTGGCCTTCCTCGTGACCAGCGGCACACTCCTGCTGTTTCAAAAACGCGAGGCGCGGTTCCGGTTTCGCAGCCCCGCGCTGCTGGCGGCTTTGGGCGGCGGTGTCGGCATCGTCTCGGGCCTTCTGGGCGTTGGCGGCGGCTCGCTCCTGATCCCGATGCTGATCTTGCTCGGCTATAACGCCAAGGAGGCGGGGATTGCGGTAAGCATGGTGATCCCGTTTTCATCCTTCGGGGCCTTCACCACCTATCTGGGCTTCACCGAAATGGACTGGCGGCTTTTGGGGGTCGTGACCGTCGCGGCAATCCTCGGCGGCTATCTCGGCAACCGGATCATGCATTTCAGGCTTTCACCGGCGCAGGTCAAGAAACTGATCGGTGTCGTGCTTTATCTGCTCGCGGCCAAAGTTGCGTTTGGTCTGCTGGTCTAAGAATGCTCGAGTGGCAGCCCCGCCGCGCGCCATTCCGGCAGCCCGTCCTCCAGCCGATGCGCAACAATCCCCTTGTCACGCAGCGCCGCCACCGCTTCGAAAGAGAGGACGCAGTAGGGGCCGCGGCAATAGGCGATCACTTCTTTGCCGGGATCGAATTCCGCCAGGCGGCTTTCCAGTTCATCGAGCTGCATGTTGACCGCGCCGGGCAGATGCCCGGCCCGAAACTCGTC
>JANTFS010000220.1 GCA_024763335.1 Paracoccaceae bacterium
GCGCACGGCATGCTCATCCTCAGCCCCCGCGCCGTCGAACGGCTGGAAAGCTACACCCCGCCTTGGCCCCTGCCGAAGATCTTCCGCCTCACCAAGGGCGGCAAGCTCATCGAGGGCGTCTTCCGTGGTGAAACGATCAATACCCCCTCGATGCTCGCGGTCGAAGACTACCTGCAGGCGCTCGACTGGGCGCGTTCGGTGGGCGGGCTCGAAGGCCTCATCGCCCGGGCCGACGCCAACACCAAGGCGGTTGCCGATTTCGTCGAACTGCGCGACTGGATAGATTTCCTCGCCCACGATCCGGCGACCCTGTCCAACACCAGCGTCTGCCTGAAATTCACCGATGATCGGATCAAGGACGGCGCCGCCTTCGCCAAGGCCGTGGCCAAGCGGCTTGAAGCCGAAGGCGTGGCCTATGACGTCGGCGCCTACCGCGATGCACCGCCGGGCCTGCGCATCTGGTGCGGCAGCACCATCGAGACCTCGGACGTCGAAGCGCTGATGCCCTGGCTTGACTGGGCCTTCGAAGCCGAAATCGACACCCAATAACCACGACATCCGCTCGCCGGCCCCTCGGGTTCTCCTCGCGAGGAGACCGCGAAGAGGTCGACGAGCCCCCTCCCAATTGCAAAAGGACCAAACCATGGCTCCCAAGGTTCTCGTCTCCGACAAGCTCTCGGAAACCGCCGTTCAGATCTTCCGCGACCGTGGCGTCGAGGTCGATTTCCTGCCCGACGTTGGCAAGGACAAGGCAAAGCTCAAGGAAATCATCGGCGAGTATGATGGCCTCGCCATCCGCTCCGCCACGAAAGTCACCGCCGACATTTTGTCCGCCGCCGACAACCTCAAGGTCGTCGGCCGGGCTGGCATCGGTGTCGACAATGTCGATATCCCGGCCGCCTCCAAGAAGGGCGTGATCGTCATGAACACGCCCTTCGGCAACTCGATCACCACCGCCGAACACGCAATATCGCTGATGATGGCGGTTGCTCGCCAGATCCCCGAGGCGGACGCCTCGACACAGGCCGGCAAGTGGGAGAAATCGAAGTTCATGGGGGTGGAACTGACCTCCAAGACCCTCGGCGTCATCGGCGCGGGCAACATCGGCGGCATCGTCTGCGACCGCGCCCTTGGGCTGAAGATGAAGGTTGTTGCCTACGATCCCTTCCTCTCCGAGGAGCGCGCCGACAAGATGGGCGTGGAAAAGGTCGAGCTTGACGAGCTTCTGGCGCGCGCCGACTTCATCACCCTGCACGTGCCGCTCACCGACAAGACCCGCAACATCCTCTCGGCCGAGAATATCGCCAAGACGAAGAAGGGCGTGCGCATCATCAACTGCGCCCGTGGCGGGCTTGTGGATGAGGCGGCGCTGGCGGAGGCCATCAAGTCGGGTCATGTGGCCGGCGCCGGTTTTGACGTCTTCGAGGTCGAGCCCGCGACCGACAGCCCCCTTTTCGGCCTGCCCAATGTCGTCTGCACGCCGCATCTGGGCGCCTCCACCAAGGAAGCGCAGGAGAACGTGGCGCTGCAAGTGGCCGAGCAGATCGCCGATTACCTGCTCACCGGCGCGGTGACCAACGCGCTCAACATGCCTTCGGTGACCGCCGAGGAAGCCAAGGTCATGGGCCCGTGGATCAAGCTCGCCGGGCACCTCGGCGCCTTTGTCGGCCAGCTCACCGACGAGCCGATCGAGGAGGTCAACATCCTGTTCGACGGTGTCGCCGCGGGGATGAACCTCAAGGCGCTGGATTGCGCGGTGATCGCGGGCCTGCTGAAGCCGGTGATCTCCGAGGTCAACATGGTCTCGGCGCCGGTGATCGCGGCCGATCGCGGGATCAAGACCTCGACAACGAGTCAGGCCAAGTCGGGGGTGTTCGACGGTTTCATCAAACTCACCGTCAAGACCCCGACGCGCCAACGCTCGATTGCCGGCACGGTGTTCTCTGACGGAAAACCGCGCTTCATCCAGATCAAGGGCATCACCATCGACGCCGAGATCGGCGAGCACATGCTCTACACCACCAACCGCGACGTGCCGGGCATCATCGGCGCGCTCGGCGCGACGCTGGGCGGCCACGGCGTGAACATCGCAAACTTCACCCTTGGGCGCACCGAGCCCGGCGGCGATGCCATCGCGCTTCTTTACATCGACGCGCCGGTGTCGCAGGCGGTGCTCGACGAGCTGCGGAGCTCAGAGCTGTTCAACAAGGTCTCGCCGCTCGCGTTCGAAGTCTGAGCCGGCCAAGTGGAAAACACGAGGCCCCGGTGGAGACACCGGGGCCTTGTCGTTAGGATAGGCGCGAAAGGACGAGACAATGCGCGCCTATGCCATCGGTGACATCCACGGCCAGCAGGGCGAACTCGAGCGGGCACACCGGCTGATCGAGGAAGACCGCGCGCGCGTGGCCGACAGCGGCGCGGCGCCGGTGGTGCATACCGGCGATCTGTGCGACCGGGGACCGGACACAAACGGCGTGATTGCGTTTCTCCTCTCCGGCCATGGGCGCGGCGCACCCTGGATCACCCTCATGGGCAACCATGACTGGATGATGCTCGACTATCTCAGCCATGGCCCCAAGGCGGAAACGGCCGATATCTGGCTGCATCCGCGAAACGGCGGAGAGGCCACGCTGGCCTCCTACGGGGTCGATCTCTCGCCCGGACGGTCCGCCGAAGAGATCCATGCCGAGGCCGTTGAGAAGGTGCCCGCCCGCCACATCGCCTTCCTGAAGGGGCTGCCGACCTCCTGGCGGCGTGACGATCTCTTCTTCTGTCATGCAGGTATCCGGCCCGGGGTGCCGCTCGATGCCCAGCGCGACGAAGACCTTCTGTGGATTCGCGGGCCATTTCTGCATGACCGCTCCGACCATGGCGCGCTGATCGTGCACGGCCACACGCCGGTGGATGCGATTACCCACTACGGCAATCGCCTCGCCATCGATACGGGCGCGGGCTGGGGGCGCCCACTCGTGCCTGTGGTCATCGAAGGCCGTGATGCCTGGGCGCTGAAGAGCACGGGACGGGAGCCCGTAACGCCGATGCAACATCTTGGGGTTCCTAGACAGGGCCGCGGAACAAGTGGATAATCATGCACAAGGCGGGAAATGTGGCCGTGCCGGTGCGCCGTTTTCCGCAAAGCACAAGGATCCTTTGAGTTGCCCAAAGGTCATCGCCTTCACACACCGCGTGCGCCGCTGGTCATCGGGTGGCGGGAATGCGTGGGCCTGCCCGAGATCGGGATCGACCGGATCGAGGCCAAGATCGACACCGGCGCCCGCACCTCGGCCTTGTACGCGACTGACATCGAGGTATTTGAGCAAAGCGGTGAGCCCTGGGTGCGGTTTCGCGTTCCGCACCGCGACAAGATGCATGCCTCCGACTGCGATGCCCGGATCGTCGATAGACGGAATGTAAAGAACACCAGCGGCGAAAACGATGAGCGCCTGGTCATCGAAACCATGCTGCTGCTCGACCACCGGCGCTGGCACATCGAAGTAACGCTCGCCAATCGCGCCAACATGATGATGCCGCTGATTCTCGGGCGAACCGCCATCCGTCGTCACCGCGTTCTGGTCGACCCGGGCCGCTCGCACCTGTTGCGAAAAAACGGGCCAGAAAGGAAAGCGCGATGAAAATCGCCCTACTTTCCCAAAACCACACGCTCTATTCGCATGTTCGGTTGAAGGAAGCGGCCGAGGCGCGCGGGCACACGCTCGACATGATTAAAACTCTGCGCTGCTACATGAACATCGCCTCGCACCGACCAGAGATCTATTACAATGACGAGAAGCTTCCAAAATACGACGCCGTGATTCCGCGTATCGGCGCATCAGTCACCTTTTACGGCACCGCCGTTCTGCGGCAATTCGAGATGCAGGGCGTTTACCCCCTGAACGAAAGCGTGGCGATCTTGCGTTCGCGCGACAAGCTGCGCTCATTGCAGCTTTTGGCGCGGGACGGGATCGGGCTGCCGGTCACGGCCTTTGCCTACGACCCCAAGCAGACCGACGAGCTGCTTCAGCTTGCCGGCGGCGCCCCGCTTGTAATCAAGCTCCTCGAGGGCACGCAGGGGATTGGCGTTGTCTTGGCCGACACCAACCGCTCTGCAAAGTCGATCATCGAAGCCTTTCGCGGGGCCAATGTGAACATCCTGGTCCAAGAGTTCATCAAGGAGGCCGGTGGTACCGACATTCGCGCGTTCGTGGTGGGGGGCAAGGTGGTCGCGGCGATGAAGCGCACCGGGGCCGAGGGAGATTTTCGCTCCAACCTGCACCGTGGCGGCTCGGCCGAGATCGTGCGCCTCACCCCCGAGGAACGCTCGACGGCTGTCCGTGCGGCGAAATCCATGGGGCTCAACGTGTGCGGCGTCGACATGCTGCGTTCGAACCATGGGTCTGTGGTAATGGAAGTGAATTCGTCACCGGGCCTCGAGGGGATCGAGACGGCAACAGGCAAGGACATTGCCGGCATGATCATCAAGTTTCTTGAAACGCACGCGGTTTCCGGCAAGACCAAGACACGAGGCAAGGGCTGATGGTGAAGCGACGGGCTGCTTTCAAGATCGGTGAATCGACGGTCGCGGCCGGCGAACGGACGACGATCGATCTGCCCGTGAGCAAGCTGTCGGATCATACGCCGATCACCATGTCGGTCCATGTCATCCATGGGCGGCGCCCCGGGCCCACGGTCTTCGTTTCGGCGGCCATCCACGGTGATGAAGTGATTGGCGTCGAGATCGTACGCCGGCTGCTTGGCGCCAAGGCGCTTGACCGGCTGGCCGGCACGCTGCTCGTGGTGCCGATCGTCAATGCCTTCGGCCTGCACAACCACTCCCGGT
>JANTFS010000221.1 GCA_024763335.1 Paracoccaceae bacterium
CCATAGGCCTCCGCCACGGTGGCAGCGGCATCCTTCAGGCTCATCGTTTCCATCGCCCGCGCCAGGGCTGTTTCCATCGTCGCATCCCCCACCGCTTCGCTGCCGCGGTCGACAAGAACGAC
Organism: Paracoccaceae bacterium; assembly: GCA_024763335.1. Taxonomy (GTDB): domain Bacteria; phylum Pseudomonadota; class Alphaproteobacteria; order Rhodobacterales; family Rhodobacteraceae; genus Sinisalibacter. The sequence goes on from JANTFS010000221.1 coordinate 123, forward strand.
GACTTCACCCTTGACCGGGCGAGTTTCCAGCCCGGTTGCAAGCTCCGCCAATGTTCCGCGCCGCACTTCTTCGAACTTCTTCGTCAACTCGCGGCACAACGCCGCTTGCCGGGACTCACCCAGACTTTCGCACATATCAATGAGCAATTCATGAACGCGTCTGGGGCTTTCATAGACCACGAGCGTTGCCGGCACGTCGCGCAATTCGGCAAGCCATCGCAGGCGCGCCGCGTGCTGCGTCGGCGGGAACCCGGCAAACAGGAACCGGTCCGACGGCAGGCCCGACAGGCTGAGGGCGGCCAGAACGGCCGACGCGCCGGGCGCGGTCGTCACGAGAAACCCCGCCGCCCCGGCCTCGCGCGCGAGGGCATAACCCGGGTCCGACACCAGCGGCGTTCCGGCCTCGCTCACATAGGCCACCGATTTCCCGGCCGCGAGCAGTTTCAATATCCCGGCCCGGCCCTTCGCGCCGGAATGATCGTGGTAGGCGATGAGCGGCCGGCCGCCGAGGGCGATGCCATGGATCTCCATCAGCTTGCGGGCGGTGCGGGTATCTTCGGCGGCAATCACGTCGGCGGCGGCGAGAATATCCAGCGCGCGCAGGGTGATGTCGCGAGCGTTGCCGATCGGGGTGGCAACGAGATAGAGCCCGGCTGGCAGAGGCGTTTGGTCTGGCATCAAGGGTGGACCTGTCTGACGTTGCGTTTATTATGCGTCCCGTTCGGGGAGCTGAGTCCCGCATCGCTGTGCCATGTGATGCACGGCTCGGAGAAGAGGATTTGTACATGTTTGCGTTTTTGCGCGGTGCCCGCAAGTTGCCGGGCGCGATCATCGCGGTTCTGTCGCTTGCGGTCCTGACGGCCTGCGGCGGCGGCCTTACGGTGGGCGGCGGCCCGCGGATCGACACGTCGCGCCCGGTTCAGGTGGCCTTGCTGGTGCCGGGCGGCAGCGGAAATGCCGCCGATGACGCGCTGGCCGGGTCGCTCGAAAAGGCGGCGCGGCTCGCAATGGGCGAACTGCAAGGCGTAACCATTGATCTGCGGGTCTACAACACCGCCGGGAATGCCACCCAGGCCGGCGCCGTCGCGCGCCAGGCGGTGAACGAGGGCGCCAAGGTCATTCTCGGCCCGGTCTACGCGGCCAACGCCGCCGCCGCCGGCGTGGCCGCCGGCGGCGTCAACGTGCTCGCCTTTTCCAACAATCCCGAAGTCGCCGGCGGAAATGTCTTCGTGCTCGGCAACACATTCCAGAACACGGCCAACCGGCTGGTGCGCTACGCCGCCGCGGCGGGCAAGGGCAATATCCTGATCGTCAACGGCAACAATGCCGCCGAGACAATCGGCGCCCAATCGATCGCGCGGGCGATCGCGGCGACGCCCGGAGCCCAGCAGGCCGGGGCGCTGAGCTTCGAGGTTTCGCAAAATGGCGTGATCAACGCCGTGCGCGACATCTCCGCAACCGCAAAGTCAAGCAATGCGGACGCGATCTTCCTGACCTCCGGCACCGACGGTGCCATCCCGTTCCTCGCGCAGCTTCTGCCGGAAAATGGCCTCGGACCGAGTGACATCCAGTATATCGGCCTGCAGCGCTGGGATATTCCGGCCTCGGCGCGAACCCTGCCGGGGTTGCAGAACGGCTGGTTCGCGCTGCCCGACCCGGCGCTTCAGGCCCAGTTCCAGGCCCGATACGCGGCCGCCTACGGCAGCCAACCGCATGCGATTGCCGGCCTCGCCTATGACGGGATCGCCGCGATCGGTGCGTTGGTCAAGGCCGGCAAATCCGACGCGCTGACCGCCGCGGCCCTGACCCAGTCGCAGGGCTTTGTCGGGGTCAACGGGGTGTTCCGCCTGCGCGGCAACGGCACGGCCGAACGCGGCCTCGCGATTGCCCAGATCCAGAACCGGGAAATCGTCGTGATCGACCCCGCCCCGAGAAGCTTTGCCGGTGCTGGATACTGATCCCCGCCAAACCAACGCGGCGAGAGCGTCTGATTTGCTGATCTGCCCGGCGGCGGATGTCTTCGATCGCCAAGCCTTCGACGCGGCACTGGATGCCGAAACGAAGGAGGGCAGCGCCGATGCGGCCGCAGTCCGCGCGGCAACGGTGCGCCTCCTGCGTGAAGCGCTCGATAGCGGGCGCGCGGCCATTGCCGCCGCGCTGGAACAGCGGCCGTTCGATGCGCACCCGGCAGTGCACAGCTACGCGTGGCTGACGGATTGCGTGGTCCAGACCGTGTTCGACGTTGCCACCACCCGCCTTCACCCGCGCAACACGCCGACCTCGGGCGAGCGCCTCGCGCTGCTCGCCGTTGGCGGCTACGGCCGTTTCGAGATGGCGCCGTTCTCCGATGTCGATCTGCTGTTCCTGACCCCCTACAAGATGACCGCCTGGGCCGAAAGCGTGATCGAAAGCATGCTCTACATGCTGTGGGATCTGCGCCTGAAAGTCGGCCATTCGGCCCGCACCATTCGCGATTGCCTGCGGCTGGGAAAGGAAGACATCACCATCCGTACCGCCCTGCTCGAACATCGCTACATCTGCGGTGACGAAGAACTTGCCGACGAATTGACCGAGAAGCTCTGGTCGGGCCTGTTCAAGGGCACCGAGGCGGAATTCATCGAGGCCAAGCTGGCCGAACGCGAGACCCGGCACCGCAAGCAGGGCGGGCAGCGCTACGTCGTCGAACCCAATGTGAAGGAGGGCAAGGGGGGCCTGCGCGATCTGCAGACGCTGTTCTGGGTTGCCAAATACGTGCACCGGGTGAGCCGGATTGCCGATCTCAAATCCCTCGGTGTGTTCAGCGACGAGGAATATGCCACCTTTCAGGCGGCGCATGAATTCCTTTGGGCCGTGCGCTGCCATCTCCATTTGATCACCGGGCGCGCAGCCGACCAGTTGACCTTCGATCTGCAGGTCGAGGTGGCCAAGCGGATGGGCTACAAAGACAAGGCCGGGCGCCGGGCGGTCGAGCATTTCATGCAGGACTATTTCCGCCATGCCACGGCCGTCGGCGAACTGACCCGCATCCTTCTGACCGCGCTGGAAGCCAGCCATGCCAAACGCGCGCCGCTGCTCCAGGGGCTGATCAAACGACGCAAGAAGGTCAATCCGCCGTTCGTCGTTCGTCAGGGTCGCCTTTCGGTGACGAGCGCCGAGGATTTCCTGAAAGACAAATGCAACCTCCTGCGCATATTCCAGGAGGCCCTGCGCACCGGTCTGCTGCTGCATCCCGAAGCGATGCGCCTGGTCACCGCGAACCTTGATCTCATCGACGACGACATGCGCGCCGACAAGGCGGCCGGGCGCGTGTTTCTCGATCTGCTTCTGAAGCACGGCAACCCCGAACGCGCCCTGCGGCGGATGAATGAACTTGGCGTGCTGGCGGCGTTCATCCCCGAGTTCAAACCCATCGTGGCGATGATGCAGTTCAACATGTATCACAGCTACACTGTCGACGAGCACACCATCCAGTGCATTTCCGCGCTGGCCGAGATCGAACGCGGCGAGCGGATCGAGGAATTGCCGGTGGCCAGCCGGATCCTGAAAGAGGGCGTGAACCGCAAGGTGCTGTATACCGCGCTGCTCTGCCATGACATCGGCAAGGGCCGCGAAGAAGACCATTCGATCGTCGGCGCCCGGCTGGCGCGTGCCATAGCGCCGCGTCTGGGATTGACCAAGGCCGAAACCAAGACCGTCGAATGGCTCGTGCGCTATCACCTTCTGATGTCGGACGTGGCGCAGAAACGCGATCTCTCCGATCCCCGCACGGTGCGTGGCTTTGCCAAGGCGGTCGGCAGCAAGCAGCGCCTCGACCTTCTTCTGGTGCTGACGGTTTGCGACATTCGCGGCGTTGGCCCGAACGTCTGGAACAACTGGAAAGCCATGCTGCTGCGTGACCTCTACAAGCAGACCGCCACCGCGCTTGAAAGCGGGATCGAGGCGATCTCGACGGGCGCGCGGGCGGCACAGGCCAAGAAAGCCCTGCGCGAGGCCCTGCCCGATTGGGACAAGAAGGCCCTGCGCACCGAAACCTCGCGCCATTATGACCCGTATTGGCAAGGGCTCTCGCTGTCGGAACACCTTGTGTTTGCGCGGATGCTGAAGGACATCCCCGAGGACGAGATCCGCATGGAGCTGACGCAGGACACCGACCGCGATGCAACCCGCGCCGCCTTCGCACTGGCCGACCATCCGGGCATCTTCTCCCGCCTCGCCGGCGCCCTTGCGCTTGTTGGCGCCAATGTCGTCGATGCCCGCACCTACACGACGAAGGATGGCTGGGCGACTCCGGTGTTCTGGATTCAGGACCAGGACGGGCACCCGTTCGAGAGCTCCCGGCTCAAGCGGCTGGAAGACATGATCAACAAGACGCTGAAGGGAGAAGTTGTCGCGCGCGAAGCGATGCGCGAACGCGACAAGATCAAGAAACGCGAGCGCGCGTTCCGGGTGCCGACCAATATCACCTTCGACAACGAGGGTTCGGAGATCTACACGATCATCGAGGTCGATACACGCGACCGCCCGGGGCTGCTTTATGACCTGACGCGCACGATGGCGAATAACAACGTCTACATCGCCTCGGCGGTGATCGCGACTTACGGCGAGCAGGTGGTCGACACCTTCTACGTGAAAGACATGTTCGGCCTGAAGTTCCACAACGAAACCAAGCGCAAGGCCCTTGAGAAGAAGTTGCGCGAGGCGATCGAGAC
>JANTFS010000222.1 GCA_024763335.1 Paracoccaceae bacterium
GGTCGGGCGCATAGGCCAGCGAGTGGTCCTTGTCGGGATAGTCGAGCGAGTAGAGGAAGTGCCGGATCGTCTCGAGCCGGGCCCGCTTCTTGTCGTTCGATTTCACGATCGTCCATGGCGCATCGGCGGTGTCGGTGTAGAAGAACATCGCCTCCTTCGCCTCGGTGTAATCATCCCACTTGTCGAGCGAGGCCTTGTCGACCGGGCTCAGCTTCCACTGTTTCAGCGGATCATGCTCGCGGCTCTTGAACCGGCGCAGTTGCTCGTCGCGGGTGACCGAGAACCAGTACTTGTAGAGCTGGATTCCCGAGCGCACCAGCATCCGCTCAAGATCGGGGGTCTGGCGCATGAATTCGAGGTATTCGGTCGGCGTGCAAAAGCCCATCACCCGCTCAACGCCCGCGCGGTTGTACCAGGAACGGTCATACAGAACCATTTCGCCCGCGGTGGGCAGGTTCTGGATGTAGCGCTGGAAGAACCACTGGCCCTTTTCCTCGTCGGTCGGCTTGTTGAGCGCCACGACGCGGGCCTCGCGCGGATTGAGGTGCTCCATGAAGCGCTTGATCGTGCCGCCCTTGCCGGCGGCGTCGCGGCCCTCGAACAGCAGCACGAACTTCTGCCCGGTTTCCTTGACCCACTTCTGGACCTTCAGAAGTTCGGCCTGCAAACGGGCCTTTTCCCGCTCGTAGCTCTTCTTGTCGAGCTTGCCCTTGTAGGGGTATTCGCCGTTCTCGAAGGTCTGACGGATGAGATCGGCCGTCACCTGGGGAAACTTCCCCTTGCGCGCCTTCGCCTCGGCCTCTTCCATTTCCTTCTCTTTCGCCAAAGCCTCCCGCGCGCGCAGCCGCAGATCCTCCTTCTCGGCCGCGGCATCCACGGTTTTGGCCTTGGGTGCCGCCGGTTTTGCGGCTGCCGGCGATCCGGCTTTTTGCGAGGAAACCACCATCTCCACATACTCCTGATGTTCGTTCGGCAACGATCCTATCGGCTGCGGTGTCGCGCCACTTTGATCCGCATCAAGTTTTCAGGCCGCACCAATGGCTCCACGCGCTTTCGAACGATCGCTGGCAGGGTTTCGGGCTGTCTGGTTTCTTTCAGTGAAATCATGGACTTTTCGCCCGCCCCGTCATGATTTTGCCGGGTTTCTGGATCAGGCTTGGACCCGATCCAGAAGGGAGCGCCGCGATGACCAGTCTCGCAACCGTCACAGCCGACCAATTGATCCTGGCCTTCATTGCCGCCACGGCCCTGCGCGAAGCTTTGGTCTGGCTGTTGCCCGATAGCATCGCAGGCCCCCGCGGCTGGCTGCTGCGCACCGGGGACGACGGCTGACAACAGCACAAGACCGCCCCGGCCCGAAGGCCGAGGCGGTGGCGGCATGATCGCGCAGGCGGCGATGTCAGAGCGGCCGGTCCACCCGCGTGGAGACGTGAACGGTGCCCTTGCAGGCCCGATCCCAGACGAGCTGAACGTAGTCGTTGTTCGGCCCTTCATTGACCTTGACATAGGGCATGCCCTCCACCCGGGCGCCGCTGCTGTCGGTGATCTCGCCCTCGGCCACCACCGAGGTCACGGTGCGGGCGTTGCCGCCAAAGGGCAGGTAGGCCGAGACATCCAGCGTCCAGGTCTTCTGATCGGCGTTTTGCTGGAACTTGAGCGGCATCGGGCTCGAGGCCGGCTGGGTCACGCCGTGGAAGGTGTTGCGCTCGAAGGTCAGGTTGCGGCAGCGCCACGGATCGAGATCGGCAAAGGTGGTGTCGATGCCCTCGACCCGGTCGATGTTGCCGTTGATCGAGCGGAAGACGTTCTGGTTGATGTGCAGCCCCGAGATGTAATGGCCGGTGCCGTAGGGCTTGATCACGATGAACCGGAATGAGGGCAGCGTGTTGCCGGTGAGGAAGATATTGCCGGTGATGGTCAGCCCGCCGAAGGAGTATTCGTTGCTGTGATCGGGGGTCGGATCGTGCTCGTTGGTCCACTCGACATAGCAATTGTCGACGTAGTTGCCGTTGAAGATGCTCGTCGTCGGCTCGTAGGTAAACACCCACCCCGGGGCCAGAGCCCCGCCCGAGACATCGTCGCCCTGGAACAGGTGGTTGCCCATGATCAGGTGATGGGTGCCCGACATCACCGCGGTCAGGCCGAAACGCTGGAACCGGTTGTCGCGGATCTTGGCGTCGTTGGCGTTGACGTTGAACACCACCGAGCTCCGGTCAACCGCGGGCTGGCTCGAATCCGGTGAGGAGAACTGGCACCGGTCGATGTGCAGATCCTGGCAGCCGGTGCCGGCCGAGGTGACGCCGCGGTCGGCAACCTTGTTGAAGTAGCAATCCTTGATCGCGAAATTGCCGCCCCCGCGCGGCAGCATCACCCCCGAGCCGCGCTTGAGCATCTGGAACTCGATGTTTTGCAGCGTGAAGCGCGACAGGGCCGCGAAGCCGATGAAATCCAGCGCGTATTTGTTGCGGGTGAAGGTGTAGCTCTGGGTCGGGTTCGGCCCGTAGAGCGCCTCGCTGAGTGTCAGGCTGGCGCCGCTCACGTCGACGTCGGTGACGTAGACCTCGCGGCCGACCCCGTGGCCCGTGACCAGCGATCCGGGCTGGATCTGCGCGGCATTGCTCAGCCCGGTCAGCTTGTAGGGATTGGCCGGGTTGTAGCTGCCGTCGCTGGTGGTCACCTCCGGGGTCCAGTTGGTCGAGTCCACCGCGTAGAACTGCCCGTTGCGAACCGTGCGCGGAATCTCGAAGGTGTCGACATCGGCCACCACCGCCTGCATGTCGATCGGCCCGTCGATCTCCACCCGCCGGCCCTTCATGTCGAAGGCATCGTGGTCGGCATAGTTCATCAGCGCCTGGAAGCCCTTCTTGAAGCCCAGAAGCTCGTCGCCGAACGCGTCGATGTAGCTTGGCAACTCGAAGTTCCGGATCAGGATCAGCCGGGTCGCGGTGTCCATCGTCAGCGTGCCGTCGAAGCGCATCTTCGACTGCATCGTGAGGTTGGAGCCAATGTGGTAGGTGCCATCGGGCACCACCACGGTGCGCCCGGCGGCCGCATCGTCGGCGGCCACGAAGGCGGCACGGTCATCGGTCACGCCGTCACCTGCCGCGCCGAAATCGCGCACGTCGACCATGTCGATCATGCCGCGCAGGAAGGCGGAGGTAATGTCCTCGATCACGATGTCGTCGATGCGCACAATCCCGCCGGTGCCGCCGGTGAGATCGAGCCCGAAATGGCCGTAGACCGCCTCAAGCCCCCAGGGCATGTCGACCCCATCGCGCGCCCCGGTGCCGACGATGGCGCTCACCTCGATGATCTCGCCATACTGGCTGAGCGTCACCGAGGGCCCCACCTGCGGCAGCGCGGCGAGGTTGGCGCCGGTGGCATCAGCGGCGAAGGCGGCGATCCGCACATCGGGGAAGATGCCGCTCACCGCCTTCACCCGCGCGCGGATGCGCAGGTAGACGCCCGGCATGATCGGGGTCTGCCCCGTCCAGCGCAATTTCTGCACCGACTGGGTTTTCAACAGTTCGAGACAGCCGCCGAAATCCTGATCGGCAGGCACGATCGCGGCGTTCGACGCGGCATCATAGCTGGCCGAGCCCGGCGTGCCGTCCTCGCTCGACCAGACAGCCAGACCATCCGCGAAAGCAGGGGGCATCAGGTTCAGCCCCTCGGTAATTGCGACGTTCATTCAAGTCCCTTTCAGCTCACAAATCTGCAAAACCCGGGTCTTCGGCGGCGGACGGGCAGGGCCGCGTCCGGGCGGCCGCGCGAAAACGCGCGCGGGCTGGCCTCGCGGGTGCCGGGGAAAACCCGGCAGCGCAGAAGGGGTAGCAAAGGGGAGTTAAACAGGGTTAACGCGAGCGTTCGCTGGGGGGGTGCCGCGTCTAGCCGGCCCAGCGGAAGGCGCGGCGCAATTCCGCGGCGCCGTTCTGCGGATACCAGCGACCATGCGCAAGGATCACCCGCTGCGGATCCCAGCCGATCATCCGGTCCACGTCCGCGCGCAGCGCCGCGCGGTCGCGAAAACTCTGGCGCATGTCGATCGGCGCCTTGCCGTCGGGGTCGAGAATCCCCGCCAGCCGTGCCGCGATCCGGAACCCGAGCCCAAGCTTGCCGGGTTCGAAATTCTCGATCAGGTCGGTGAGAATCAGAGTCCGGCTGGCGCGATGGAAGAAGACCGCCTCGCGGTGGATCTTCGAACCGCGCACGATCATCTGGTCGATCTCGCCGGCCCAGGCCGCCGGTGGCTCTTGCCCCAGAGCGTGATCGAAATGCAGGTCCATGCCGCGGCTGCGGGCGCGTTGGACCACACCCGGCGCGGCCCAGCTCTCGGCCTCGGGAAACCGCGCCTGCCATTGCGCAACGAAGGCATAGTGAATCCAGTTCGGCGCCACGAGGTGACGCACCGGCCCAAGCGCCTCGACGGCGGCGGCAAGGCCTGCGTCAAGCTGTGTCGGCGAATGCACCCAAAGCCCGCCATCCGCCAGCCGCAGGATCGTCGCCCGCGTCGGGTAGGGCATGCCGTAGAACCGGATCGCCGGCCCATCGACGATCCAGACCGATGGCGCCACCGGTTTCGGCGTGTTCAGGGGCTCGTATCCGGTTGGTCGGGGCATCGGCAGGCTTCCTCGGCGCAGCGGCGGTGGTCGCCGGCGAGCATGCCACGCGCCCGCCCGCCGGCAAACCCGCGCAATGCCGCACGCCCGGGGTCAACAGCGGGCGATGAAAAGCACGTGAACCCGCGCCACGCTGAGCGATGACCCGGCCTCGCGTGGTCCGTTGGCTTCCATCGGGAAGGCCCAGGCCGCGAGTATCGCCAGAACGAG
>JANTFS010000223.1 GCA_024763335.1 Paracoccaceae bacterium
ACCTTCCTGATGGGCGGCAAGATCGTGCGCTTCGAGAGCCTCAAGGAGATGCATGTCGAGGTCAGCCGCGATAGCGGGCGCAAGCCGAAAGTCGCGGTGTTCATGGGCACGAAGTTTTCAACCTCGACCCAGCTTTCGGCCCGCGTGCTCGACCTTCTGCACCGCGACGACCTCACCGCCCTGCCCGACCACACCCGTGATTGGATCCGCCTGCAGGCCGAGATCTCGCAGCTGCCGCGGGCGGGCCGGGTGCTGGTGGAGAGCTTTCCCTACGAGGGCCGGGCGCACACGTGCGTTTACGGCTTCGCGGGCCGGGGCGCGCAGCAAACGCTCGGGCTATTGCTCACCCGGCGGATGGAAGCGGCAGGGCTCGGACCGCTTGGATTCGTCGCCACGGATTATGCCACCCTGATCTGGTCGCTCCAGCCGATGCGCGACCCGGCTGGGTTGCTCGACCCGGACAGCCTGCGCGAGGGGCTTGATGGCTGGCTAGCCGAAAACGCGCTGATGAAACGCAGCTTCAAAGCCGCGGCCACCATCGCGGGGCTGACCCCGCGCAACTTCCCCGGCAAGCGCGCCAACGCTCGTCAGGCGACGTTTTCCTCCGATATCCTCTACGACACGCTGCGCAAGTATGATCCCGACCATCTGCTCCTCGACATCACCCGCGAGGAGGCGCTGCGCGGGTTGATCGGATTTGGCCGGATCGAGGAGATGCTGGCGCGCACCCATGCAAGGGTCGACCACGTGGTGCTGGACAGGGTCACGCCCTTCGCCGCCCCGCTGTTTCTGGAGGTGGGCAAGGTGCCGGTGGAGGGCGCGGGGGCGGAGGCGTTGATGGCGGCCGAAGCGGCGCGGCTGATGGCCGAGGCCGGGCTAGGCTGAGCACATGGGCGTTTGGGGCCCCGGGGCAGAGCTGCCGGCAGGTGCCACTCTTTCACATTCAGACATTTGAATTTCCGGTTTTCCGGTTTTCCGGTTTTCCGGTTTTCCGGTTTTCCGGTTTTCCGGTTTTCCGGTTTTCCGGTTTTCCGGTGAAAGGCGGACTCTGGTCGTCCGTCTCGGTCAAGACCTTTCCGCCCCCTTCGCGCCGCCCGCACGCCTCCGCCGCCTTTCTTCACCCGACATGCACAGCTTGATTTCGGAAGTAGTTTGTTCTACCTTTGTTCTCCACCAACAATGGAGACAAGCCGTGGATACCGCCCCCCTGCCGCCAACACGAAAACAGCTCGACTTTGCCCGCGCCATTGCCCGCAGGTTGGACTTGCGCATTCCCCCCGCGCAACTTGAGGATCGGCAGGCCCTGTCACGCTGGATCGACGCCAACAGGCGCGACGGCGCGTGCCGGGGACCAGGCGCCACCTCGCGGCAGGTGGCTTTTGCCGAAAAAATTGCAAGGATCAAACGCAGGGCCATTCCCAACGAATGTTTTCAGGACGCCGGGCTGATGTCGCGCTGGATCGACGCGAACCGGTAACCGCCGCACGCCAACCTCGCCCGCAGACACAATTAAATCCGCGGCTGCCAGCGGGATGTCCTTTTGCGGCGTTACAGTATTCTGACGCCACCCAATATCACGTAACGTTTTTCTTGCGCCGAATCGATGTCTCGCGTACCCCTGACCGTGCGGTCGGCTTTGTTGTCGACGGGATCAGGGAGGACCAGCCTCAGATGGCAGATGCGTTTATCTGCGATGCACAGCGCACGCCGATCGGCCGTTATGGCGGCGCGCTTGCCTCGGTGCGTGCCGACGATCTCGCCGCCGTGCCCATCGCCGCCTTGATGACGCGCAACTCGGGGCTTGACTGGGGCCGGATCGACGACGTGATCCTTGGCGACGCCAACCAGGCCGGGGAGGACAACCGAAACGTGGCGCGCATGGCCGCGCTTCTGGCGGGCTTGCCCGTCGAGATCTCGGGGACCACGCTCAACCGGCTGTGCGCCTCGGGCATGGATGCCGTGGGCATGGCCGCGCGGGGGATCAAGGCGGGCGACTACGATCTCGTCATTGCCGGGGGGGTCGAAAGCATGAGCCGCGCGCCCTTCGTGATGCCTAAGGCCGAAGCCGCCTTTTCGCGCGCCAATGCCGTTTACGACACGACGATCGGCTGGCGCTTCGTCAACCCGAAGATGGAGGCGCGATACGGCACCGATTCGATGCCCGAAACGGCGGATAACGTCGCCGAGGATTTCAACATAAGCCGTGAAGACCAAGACGCTTTCGCCGCCCGCTCGCAGGCCCGCTGGGCCGCCGCCCATGCCGCGGGACGCTTTGACGACGAGATCTGCCCCGTCACCGTGCCGCAGCGCAAGGGCGATCCTGTCTTCGTCGATACCGATGAGCATCCCCGCCCCGGCACGACGCGTGCGACGCTGGCAAAGCTGCGCGGGGTGAACGGGCCTGACAAGACCGTCACCGCCGGCAATGCCTCGGGGGTGAACGACGGCGCGGCGGCGCTGCTGATGGCCTCTGAGGAAGCGCTCGAGGCCCATGGGCTCACACCCATGGCGCGGGTGGTGACGATGCAGGCAGCCGGGGTGGCGCCGCGGATCATGGGCATCGGCCCGGTTCCGGCCACGAAGAAGGCGCTCGCCAAGGCGGGGCTTTCCATCGACGACATGGACGTGATCGAGCTCAACGAGGCCTTCGCGAGCCAGAGCCTTGCCACGCTGCGGGCGCTGGGCCTGCATGACGATGCCCCGCATGTAAATGCCAATGGCGGCGCCATCGCCATGGGCCACCCGCTCGGCATGTCGGGCGCCCGGCTGGTGCTCACCGCAGCCTATGAATTGCAACGAACCGGGGGACGCTACGCGCTTTGCACCATGTGTGTGGGCGTGGGCCAAGGCGTCGCCACGATCCTGGAAAGGGTGTAGCCCATGTATGCACAGATGGTGAAATCGACAGGCAAAGGCTTGAAATCCCGGGATGAAATGACCGAGGAAGAACGGCATTTCCAGGATCGGATCGACGCGGGCGAGAAGATCGAGCCGAAGGACTGGATGCCTGAAGGCTACCGCCAGACGCTCATTCGCCAGATCGGCCAGCACGCGCATTCGGAGGTTGTCGGCCAGCTGCCGGAGGGCAACTGGATCACCCGTGCGCCGACCCTCGAGCGCAAGGCGATCCTGCTTGCCAAGGTGCAGGACGAGGCCGGGCATGGCCTCTATCTCTACTGCGCGGCGGAGACCCTTGGCGTCTCCCGCGACGAGCTGACCGAGCGGCTTCTCGATGGCTCGATGAAATATAGTTCAATATTCAACTATCCAACATTGACCTGGGCCGACATCGGCGCCGTGGGCTGGCTTGTCGATGGTGCCGCGATCATGAACCAGGTGCCGCTGCAGCGCACGAGCTTTGGCCCCTACTCCCGCGCGATGGTCCGCATCTGCAAGGAGGAAAGCTTTCACCAGCGTCAGGGTTACGACATCATGATGAAGATGGCCCGGGGCACGCCCGAGCAAAAGGCGATGGCGCAGGATGCGATAAACCGGTTCTGGCACCCGTCGCTGATGATGTTTGGGCCATCGGACAAGGACTCGGTTCACTCGGCCGAGTCGATGGCGTGGAAGATCAAGATCAACACCAATGACGAGCTGCGGCAGAAGTTCGTCGATCAGACCGTGCCGCAGGCCGAATATCTCGGCCTCACAATCCCCGACCCCGACCTGAGGTGGAACGAGGAGCGTGGGCACTACGATTTCACCGAGCCGGACTGGTCGGAGTTCTTCGAGGTCGTCAAGGGGAATGGCCCCTGCAATGCCGAGCGGCTGGAGGCGCGCCGCAAGGCTTGGGACGACGGCGGTTGGGTGCGCGAAGGGCTGATGGCCCATGCCGAGAAACGCGCCGCCCGGCGCACGGCGGCAGAATAGGACGGCAGAATAGGAAGGGAGAGCGAGATGTCCAAGGAATGGCCTCTTTGGGAGGTGTTCATCCGTGGCCAGCACGGGATGAGCCACCGGCACGTCGGATCGCTGCACGCGCCCGACGCCGAGATGGCAATCAAGAATGCCCGCGATGTCTATACGCGGCGCAACGAGGGCGTGTCGATCTGGGTGGTCGAGGCGCGCCACATCGCCGCCTCTTCGCCTTCGGAGAAGGGCCCGCTCTACGAGCCGAGCGAATCCAAGATCTACCGCCACCCGACCTTCTTCGACATCCCCGATGACGTGGGGGCGATGTGATGGGCGGCGATGCGATGGGGAATGCCGAAATGGACAAGGCCCTGTTCGAATTCTGCCTGCGCATGGGGGATAACACGCTCGTGCTCGGCCACCGGGTGAGCGAATGGTGCGGCCATGCGCCGGTTCTCGAGGAAGATATCGCGCTGGCCAACACCGCGCTCGACCTCATCGGCCAGACCCAGCTCTGGCTCGGCCTTGCCGGCAAGATCGAAGGCAAGGGGCGCGATGCCGACGCGCTGGCCTTCCGCCGCGATGCGTGGGACTTCCGCAACGTGCTGCTCGTCGAACAGCCCAACGGCGACTTCGGCCAGACGATGATGCGCCAGTTCCTGTTCGATGCCTGGCAGTCGATCATGCTGGAGCGGCTGAAGGCCGCCTCGGAGACCGGGGTGCGCGAGATCGCCGAGAAAGCCTCGAAAGAGGTGGCCTATCACCTCGAACGCTCGCGCGCCACGGTTGTTGGCCTCGGCGACGGGACCGGGGAAAGCCACGAACGCATGCAGACGGCCCTCGACAAGCTCTATCCTTACGTGGGCGAATTGTTCGGCGCCGACGACATCGACCGCGAGATTGCCGAACGCGACATCGCCCCGCTGCCGGCCGACCTGCGCGCGGATTTCGACGCGGTGGTGGGCGCGGCGA
>JANTFS010000224.1 GCA_024763335.1 Paracoccaceae bacterium
GGACCCCGAACCCATCCGCCGCATCCTCTCGGGCATCGGAGAGCCCACCGACCCTCCCCGCATCCGTCCTCCCAGAGCACCGCCCGACTGGACGGAGTTAGAGCAGACGGTCACGCTGGACGAGGATCTCAACCAGGATCGCTACGACTACGAATTCGACCAGACAGTGAGTGGGTAGTGCTGGCCAATAGAGCGAGCTCTTTGTGATGCCAGACGGGCAAACCGCCTGGCAGGGATTCGTTCGTGGTGAATTCAGGGTTTCAGCGTAAAAACCGGTGATCCGGGGGGCGTTTGAGTGGGTTAAACCACGATCCGCGGTTTTCCGGTGTGTAGGCTAAATCCGCAAGGCTGATCTGGAGAGAGGGAGGTCACACTATCCTTGATAAAGGGCATTGGATTTCCTATCCTTTATCCTTTTCCTGTCTATATCTGCGTAGCCCGATGGGATGTCAAAAGTAGATCACGGAGTTTGGGGTGGCAATGAACCGGACAATTCGAAACAGCGTCATGGCGGCGACCTTGTTGTCTGTTGCAGCGTGTGGCTCCTTTGGCCGCAAGCTGGAGGATATTCAGCTGGCCGGAGAATCCAATATCGGCCTGTGCCCGAATGCGTTCGTGCTGGCCGATGCAGATCGGATGATTGAGTTTAATGGCGAGCCAAACCTGCGGCATGTCGCATGGTCCGCTGAAATCGTCGATGTTCGTACGAGCTGCCGCTATGCGGCCGATCGGCCGATCCAGGCATCTGTCGAGATCGATTTTGCGGTTGGGCGGGGCCCGGCTGCCGAAGGGCAAATGAAGGACATTCCCTATTTTGTTGCCGTGACCCGTAAGAACAAAGCTCTGATTGCCAAGGCCGAATACGCCGTTCCGGTCCGGGTGAAGGGCGATGTCGCCACGGTTCGGTTCACCGAAGACATCAAACGAATTACGATTCCTCGAAAGGACTCTGATTTGTCGGGCGGCAATTTCGAGATTGCTGTCGGTTTGGGCTTGACCAAAAAGCAGGTGATCTTCAACCGCTCCGGCCAGAGTCTCAAATTCCCGACCCTATGAGGCGAGGGCATCGGCGCGGAGGATCGTCCGACCCATGGAATCATTGCTTGACCGCCTCACGCAGTTGGCCAGTGAGGCGTTTTCTGCTGAAAATCTCGACCCTGCATTCGGCCGGGTTCAGGTGTCGGATCGCCCCGATCTAGCCCCGTTTCAGTGCAACGGAGCGCTGGCTGCGGCAAAAGCGGCAAAAACCAATCCCCGCCAAATCGGCGAAGCGGTGGCGGCTCGCCTGCGCCAGAGCGGTGCGTTTGCCGATATTACCGTGGCAGGGCCGGGATTTCTGAATCTGACCCCCACCGATGAGGTCCTGCACAAAGCGATCGCCGACCTTGTGGCCGATCCCGCGTTCGGCGCTTGGCAGCGGCCCGCGCCGGAGAAAATGATTCTCGATTATGGTGGTCCGAATGTCGCCAAGCCGCTCCATGTTGGCCATTTGCGCGCAGCAATCATCGGCGAAGCCCTAAAGCGCCTGTCTCGGCAGGTTGGCGACGAGGTGCTGGGCGATATTCATCTGGGGGACTGGGGTCTGCAGATGGGCCAGCTCATTACGCAAGTTGCGCTGGAAAGCCCAGATCTTCCCTATTTCGACGCGGCTTTCACAGGCCCATACCCGACCGAAAGCCCGGTCACGGTTGACGATCTGGCCCGGCTTTATCCCATCGCTTCGGCGGCCTGCAAAGAAGACGAAGCCCGTCTTGCCGATGCGCAGGCGGCAACCGCAGAGCTGCAGCGTGGCCGCCCCGGCTATCGCGCCCTGTGGCAGCATTTTGTCGATGTTTCAAAAGAAGCGCTCCGCCGCGACTATGGCGAACTCGGCGTGACGTTTGACCTGTGGAAGGGCGAGGCAGACGTGCAGGACCGGATTGGTCCGCTGGTCGAGCAACTAACGGCGCAAGGCATCGTCGTGGAAAGCGACGGCGCGCAGGTGATCGAGGTCGCGCGCCCTGACGACAAAAAAGAACTGCCGCCGCTGATGATGATCAAGTCCAACGGATCGGTGGGGTATGGCTCGACCGACGTGGCAACCATCGAAGAGCGGATGGAAGAGTTCGGCGCCGAGCGCATTGTCTATGTCGTGGATCAGCGGCAGGCCCAGCACTTTGAACAGGTGTTCCGCGCTGCGGATAAAGCCGGCCTCCTCGCCGAGGATCAGCTTGAGCATGCTGGCTTTGGTACCATGAATGGCAAAGACGGGCGCCCGTTCAAGACCCGCGACGGCGGTGTGCTGCGGCTTCGCGATCTGATTGATATGGTGATCGACAAGGCGACCGCCCGGATCGAGGAAGGCAATTTCGGCTCGTCCTACGCCGTTGAGGAGCGGGCGGAGATTGCCCGAAAGGTGGGGATCGCGGCGCTGAAATTTGCCGATCTGTCCAACCCGCGAACCACAGACTATGTCTTTGATCTTGATCGGTTTGTTGCCTTTGAGGGGAAGACAGGGCCTTATCTTCTGTATGCGGCGGTTCGTATCCGGTCGGTGCTCGCCCGGGCCGACGCGCCTCCCGCTGATGCGCCGATTAGGATTTCCGAGCCTGCTGAGCGCGATCTGATCTTGACCCTCGCCCGGTACACCGAAGCCGTTGAAGCGGCTTATAGTCGGCGGATGCCCCATATTTTGTGCGATCACGCATTCGGTTTGGCCCAGGCCTTTTCGCGGTTTTATACGGCGTGCCGAATTGGCGATGAAGCGCGGGATGACGTGCGGGCGAGTCGGCTGCGGCTGTCTCAGGTGACCCTCGACCAGCTTAGCCATGTCCTAGACATATTGGGAATCGATGTGCCGCCGCGCATGTAGGCGTCAGCCGGACAAAAAAAATTTTTTTCTCGATGGTCTGCGTCGTCTCTTCGAAATTCTGTGTTTCCCACGGCGCGCGCGATTTTCTTTCGCGCAAAGCAAAATTATTTCAAAAATGCTGCGTCAGAACGACCAAATGCGCTCAGTTCTGTGGATAACCGCGCTAAGTCACGATGTGACACTTCCGTGAACGGACTGTGTCCAAAAAGCAGCAATAGGGATTCGTTGCAGATCGTGAGCGGCTTTGTATTGGAACTGTCACAATCCCGCGTTAGCGGGTCCCCGTGAGGCGAATTCTCGCCCATGAATTCCTAGCATGAATTCCAACGGGGTATAAAATTATGAAAACGAAATGGACGCTGGCGGCGAGTGCCGCTGCGATCGCACTGGCCAGCGGTTTCGCTATGGCGCAGCAAACAACGGGTTCCATCCGCGGGGTCGTCACGGACCAAGCCGGGGCACCATTGTCTGGCGCAGAAGTGACCGTGACCAATAAATCATCGGGCAGCAAGCGTAGCATCATCACCGATTCTCGCGGCCGGTTTCAGGCGTCTGGCCTGAACGTCAGCGGCGATTATTCTGTCTCGGTCGTAGAAGATGGGTATATCGGCAAAACCATCAATGGATTGCGCGTTTCCCTCGGCGACGTCACGAAGCTGAGCTTTGCTTTGGAAGGCGGGATCGCTGATGAGATCGTTGTTACTGCGACTGGCATGGATTTCGTGTCTGTTGCCACGGGGCCTTCTGCAACGTTCACGGCGGCTGATCTTGCGGATCTTCCATCGACGTCTCGCGACATCAAGGACGTCATCCAGCTCGACCCGCGCGTCTACATTGATGAAACCAACAATGACGGCATCTTCTGCGTCGGTTCGTCAAACCCTGCCAACTCGCTGACGATTGACGGTTACTCGGTCAATGACGTGTTTGGCCTGAACGGGAACGGCTACCCGACCCAGCGTCTTCCGTACCCTTATGACATTACCCAACAGATTGCGGTCGAAATTGCACCGTTTGACGTCGAATATGGTGGGTTCACCGGCTGTAACGTCAACGTTGTGACCCGGTCCGGTGGCAATGAGTTCAAAGGACGTCTGTCGTTCGACTATCTCAACCAAGACCTCACCGGCGACAGCCTCGAAGGCGACAAAATTCCATTGCAAGTCGCTGAACTCAAATCCTACGGTGGCTACGTCTCTGGCCCGATCGTCAAGGATCGCTTGTTCTTCACCTTCGGCTATGAAAAAACTGAAGACGGAGACAATAACGGCAACCTTGATCTCGACACCCCAGGATTCGTCAACGGGACGCCGATCACGGAGATCGAACAAATTCAAGCGGCTGCCCAGAGTGTCTACAACTTCAATGCCGGCGACTATACCAGCGCGTTTCCTGTTACTGATGAGCGGTACTTCTTGAAGCTAGACGGAAACATCAACGACAATCATCGTTTTGAGGTTTCCTACCAGAACACGGAAGGCTTCAACGTGGTACCGCAAAATACATTCGGTACACGTCTTGGTCTTTCGTCCAACTACTACCGGCGTGGTGAGTTGCTAGACGCCTATGCAGGCCGCCTGTTCTCGAACTGGACAGACGCATTCTCGACAGAATTACGGGTTTCCTACCAACAGCGTGAAACGATCCAAGCTCCTGTCGGTGATCCTAAACTGATAGCAGATATCGTGCCGTGTAACCCCGGCACCTGCAACGCCGAAGCCCCCTGCTCATGGCTGTTCTTGTGCCAAACGCCCCGGTACTCGCATCAAAACCCACAGCCCGGAGACCAGCATTGTGCCAGCGGCGAGCCAGAAGGGGGCGGTGAGGCTGGCGGTCCATTGGGCGATGAGGCCCATGGCGAGCGCGGCGGCGGCGTAGCCGAAGTCGCGCCAG
>JANTFS010000225.1 GCA_024763335.1 Paracoccaceae bacterium
CCGGCAGGTTGGCGCGCAGCTCCGCGCGCTGGGTTTCGGTGCTGGCCGAGGCGAGGATGCCCGACCATGCGAGCCGGAAGGTCAGCGAAAGGTCATCGAACGCGGGCGTCCACAGCGCCGGGTTGAGCGGCGTGGGCCCGAGCGAGAGCAGCGCATCGGTCTGGCGCGCCCGGATGATGGTGTCGATCTCGGCAATCAGCGCGTTGGCCCGCGCATAGGCCACCTCCGCCGCGCGGACCGGGGCTTGCAGCTCCTCGAGTTCGGCGGTCATGCTGTTACGCTGCTCGGTGATCACCGCGGGCTCGGTCTGGCCCTCCGCCGGCGCCGGCCCGAGCGCCGCCAGCTGCGTCTGCAGGGTGTTGATCCGCACCTTGTTGGCGCCACGCGCGGTTGCGAATTGCGCCCGCCAATCGACCAGTTCGCTGCGCAGGGTTTCGAGCGCCGGGACCGAGGCCCGCCCCGCTTCGAGCGCCTGTTCGGCCCGCTCCGCCACCCGTGTCCAGGCGTCGTAATCCGGCAGGGCGGTGGCGGCATCGGCGGGCGCGGCCGGGGTGGGCGGAGGTGTCGCCGTCGCGGTGGCGCTGTCGGCCGGTGCCGTCTGGGCCGGAAGTGCCGCCGGCGCAGTCAGTGCCGCCAACAGGGCCGCAAGCGCCAAAAGGGCGCGCAGGTTTGGGCGCCCGATGGTCATTCGGCGTCTTCAAAAACCTGCGGGATGTCGGCGGGCGGCTTGTCGAGCCAGCCCGGCACCGGCAGGGCCTTCTCCTTCAGGAAGGCGGGGTTGAACAGCTTCGACTGGTAGCGCGTGCCGTAGTCGCATAGCACCGTCACGATCCTGTGCCCCGGCCCCATCTCGCGCGCCATGCGCACGGCGCCTGCAATGTTGATGCCCGAAGAGCCGCCCAGCACCAGCCCTTCCGTTTCGACCAGATCGAAGATGTAGGGCAGCGCTTCTTCGTCAGGGATCTGAAAGGCCATGTCGGGCGTGAAGCCCTCGAGGTTCTTGGTGATGCGCACCTGCCCGATGCCCTCGGCGATGGAGCTGCCCTCCATCGCGATCTCGCCGGTGGTGTAATAGCTGTAAAGCCCCGCGCCCATCGGGTCGGCAAGGCCGATCTTCACGCCCTTGGGCTGGAGCGCCATGCCCACGCCCGCCAGCGTGCCGCCCGAGCCCACGGCGCAGATGAAGCCGTCGATCTTGCCGCCGGTCTGGTCCCAGATCTCGGGGCCGGTGCTGTCGATATGCGCCTGCCGGTTGGCGGTATTATCGAACTGGTTGGCCCAAACCGCGCCGTTGGGCTCGGTCTGGGCCAGCGCCTCGGCGAGGCGGCCGGAATAGCGCACGAAATTGTTGGGGTTGCGGTAGGGCCGCGCGGGCACCTCGACAAGCTCGGCACCAGCCAGCCGCAGCATGTCTTTCTTTTCCTGGCTCTGGGTGTCGGGGATGACGATCACCGACCGGAACCCCATCGACGCCCCCACCAGCGCCAGCCCGATCCCGGTGTTGCCGGCGGTGCCCTCGACAATGGTGCCGCCCGGCTTGAGCGCGCCGCGCGCGATGGCGTCGCGGATGATCCACAACGCCGCGCGGTCCTTCACCGACTGGCCGGGGTTCATGAACTCGGCCTTGCCGTAGATCTCGCAGCCGGTGGCCTCGGAGGCCGCGCGCAGCTTCACCAGCGGGGTGTTGCCGACAAGCTCGGACAGATCCTGTGCCATGGTCATGGGGCGCCTCTTTTCGCTGTTCGCTCCTGTGTAGGCCCGGCGGCGGGTGAACTCAAGCAAGCCACCGGTCGCGCCGCGCGCTATCGGCGCAGACGGTCGCGGTGCATCGCGAGCCAGAATGCCGAGAGCACGAGCGGCCCGGTGCCGGCTTCGCCGCTGACGACGAGGTTCATCAGGATGTCGAACGGCACCACGTGGCTGTGGATGTCCTCGTCCTCGTGGTCGACGCCGCCGACCTCGCCGCCGCGCCCCGACAGATCGGCCTCGGCGACATAGGCGAAGACGAACTCGGTGACGGCGCCGGGGCTGGGATAGAAATCAGCCACGTGGTGCAGCGGGCCGAGCTTCAGCCCGGCCTCCTCCTCCGCCTCGCGGCGCAACGTGGTCTCGACGCTCTCGCCCGGGTCGATCCGCCCGGCGATCGGCTCCAGCGTCCAGGGGCGCGGGTCGCCGCGCAGGAAGGGCCCGGCCCGGAACTGCTCGACCACGAGCACCGCGTCGAGCGCCGGATCGTAGGGCAGCACCGTCGCCGCGTCGCCGCCGACGAAGCCGGCCCGGCGCACCGGCGCGCTCATCGTTCCGTCAAAGCGGCGAAACCGCAGATCGTGATCGGCGAGGGCGAAATACTCGGTATAGGGATGGCGTTCGCGGAGCACCTCGACGTCGCGCGCCACGGTCAGGTCCGCGCGCACCACGTGGCCGGGGCCGGGAATGGCGGCGCGAATGCGCGAGGCCGCGCGCATCTTCATCGTTGGCCAGCGCCGCGCCAGCGCCGCGCCGTCGCCGCCGCGCTCCAGTGCCTCGCGCGCCGCCGCAACCCAGATTTCGCCGTAGATCCCGGCCCAGCGGTCGAGGTCCCACGGCTCGCCGGGCGCCACCGGATCGGTCGGCAGATAGACCTGCGCGTGCACCTCTCCACCACCCGCGATCTCGACGGTGACGGGCCGCAGCACATAGCCAAAGCCGAGCTCGAACAGATCGGCACGGGCGCGCGCCTCGGCATCGAGCCCCTCCACCAGCAGCCCGGCGGCATGGTCGCCGGCCTCCGCCGCGACGATCACCGGGTAGTCGGCCCCCGCCGCCCAATGCACCCGGTGCCCCGCCCACCGCGCCTCGCGCACGACATGACCGAGCCCCAGCACGACCTCGCGCAACGGCGCGTGACACAGGGTGCCATAGAGAAACAACGGTGTCGTCACGGATACCGGGCCGCCACCCACCGGGTGATCGCCCCCACGACCAGCCCGCCGACCACCAGCGCGCCAACCACATCGACCTGGGCCGCGATCCTGCCCTGCTCGACGAGGATCGCGAACACGTCCGAGGCTGCCTCGGTCGGTCCGTCATAGGATTTGCGCAACGCCCGGCGCAGCATCTCGTAGCCGGAAAAGATGAAGGCCACCCAGAAGGCCAGCAGGACCGCGCTCGACAATCCGATCCCGAGGGCCGACCCCTCGCCGCCATGCAGCTTCTTGCCGGTAAACAGCCAGCCGACGCCAAGGCCAACGGCCGCGGCAATCGGCGAAAACAGGCCCACCGGCTGCCCCTCGGGCAGGTAGGGCTTCACCAGATCGGCGGTGAACCATCCCAGGGCCGCCAAGAGGATGGCGGCGACAAGTCGTCCAGCGGTGGGCATCTGCTCGCTCCTTCACTGCGCCTCGGCCCGCGTCGGGCTTTCGGGCATTCTCAGCCCCGGAGGCGGTGCGCGCAAGCGTGAAGTTGCCGCCGGCCAGCCGATCGGCTGATCTTGCAGGCCGGTGATGGCGTGATCACAGGGTCTTGTCGAGCGCGCCGATCAGCCGGTCGATTTCGGCCCGCTCGGTGTAGTGCACGAAGGACAGCCGCAGCACCCCCTTGCCAAGGTCCACCCCCATCGCCTCGAGCGGGCGCACGGCGTAGAAATCCCCGCCACCGGCCATGATCCCCTCCGCCGCGAGCGCCGCGGCCGCGGCCTCGCCGGGGCCGGCAAGCTCCACCGCCACGGTCGGAGCGCGCCGCGCGGCATCGGCGGGGCCAAGCAGGCGGACATCGTTGCGCGCGGCCAGATAGTCGAGCAGCGGCTGCAAGAGCGCCGTCTCATGGGCGCGCATGAGGTCATGGGCATGGCGCGCGGCCGCCGCGCCCTCACCCGGGCCGCCGTGATGGGCCGAGAGCGCCTCGAGGTAATCGGCCATGCCGGCGCTGGCGGCGATCTGGGCATGGTCCGGCCCGGCCGGGGTGAAGCGCTTGTAGAGCACATCGGCGTTGAAGACATGCGCCTGATTGGGCAGAAGCTCACCGAGCGCCCGGCGGATCACCATGAGCCCCTGATGCGGCCCGTAGGTCTTGTAGGACGAAAACAGGTAGATGTCGGGCCCCATCAGCCCCACGTCAGGCAGCCCGTGCGGCGCATAGCTCACCCCGTCAACGCAGACGAAGGCCCCCGCCGCATGGGCCAGCGCGGTGATCGCCACCACGTCGTTGATCTCGCCCACCACGTTGGAGACATGCGGGAAGACCACCAGCCGCACGCTTTCGTCGAGCAGCGCGTCAAGCGCGGCCGGGTCGAGATGCCCGGTCTGCGGGTCGATCTGCCATTCGCGGATCTCGATGCCGTCCTCGGCGAGGCGGCGCCACGGGCCGGAATTCGCCTCGTGGTCCTGATTGGTGACCACGATCGCCTCGCCGGGCTGCAACATCTGCCGGAAGGCCTGCGCGAGCACGTAGGTGTTTTGCGTGGTCGAGGGCCCGAAGGACAGCTCGTCGGTTTCCACCCCCAGCATCGCGGCAAGCCGGACGCGTGCCTCGTCCATCTCCGCGCCGGCCAGACGGCTGGCCTCGTAGGGCGCATAGGGCTGCACCTTGCGCGCCCGGTAATAGCGCGTCAGCCGGTCGATCACCGGCCCCGCCGCGTAGCTGCCGCCGGCGTTTTCGAAGAAGGCATGGCCCGCGAGGGACGGTTCGGCGAAGGCCGGGAAGCGGCCCCGCACCCAGCTCGTGTCAAGTGTGATTTGCTGTGTCATTGGTGCAGGTTTTGGCA
>JANTFS010000226.1 GCA_024763335.1 Paracoccaceae bacterium
CGGCATCTGGCCCCAGTTGCCGGGCCGCGGGCAGACAATGGCGCCGTTCCGGCAAGACCCCCAAACACCGGCCAACAAGGCCCTGCCGCCCCCCTTCATCTTGGCGAAAATACTCCGGGGGGTCCGGGGGGCTGGCTCCCCGGCGGGTCGGCCCGCGCCCTGCGCGGGCCGAAACGGTCATCTGGTGAGCCGGCAAGAAGTTCAGTTTTCGAACAAAAAAGAACGATAGCTTCCCGAAACCGCCGAGAATTCTTCCATTAATCGGACTTTCGGGCCGCCTCCAGCGCGGCGGGAAGCACCTCTTCCAACAGATCGAGATCCGCCGGGGTGCCGGCGGAAATGCGGATGCAGCGGTCGAGCGGCGCCACGCCCGGCATCCGCACGAAAACGTCGCGCGCCGCCAGTTCCTCGAGCACCCGGCGGGCAAAGGCGCCGTCGCGCCCGCAGTCGACGGCCACGAAATTGGTCGCCGAGGGCAGCGCCTTCAAGCCGTTCGCCGCGGCGATTTCCCGTATCCGCCCGCGCGCCACCGAGACGGCTGCCTGCACCTGGGCGAGATACGCCGTATCCTCGAACGCCGCCAGCGCGCCAACCTGGCTGATCCTGGCGATTCCGAAATGATTGCGCACCTTGTCGAAGGCGGCGATGAGAGGCGCCGCGCCGACGGCGTAGGCCACCCGCGCGCCCGCCATGCCGTAGGCCTTGGAGAACGTGCGCAGCCGGATCACCCGGGGATCGTCGGGATCAATCTCGGGGGCCGTGCCCTGCGGGGCGAACTCGATATAGGCCTCGTCGAGCACCATCAGCGTGCCGTCCGGCACCGCCTCGATCATCGCGGCGATCGTGCCGGCGTCGTGCCACGTGCCCATGGGATTGTCGGGATTGGCGATGTAGACGAGTTTCGCCCCGGTCTCGGCGGCCTTGGCGATCAGAGCCTGCGGATCCTCGTGATCGTTCCTGTAGGGCACGGTGACAAGCGTGCCGCCAAACCCGGCAACGTGGTAGTTGAAGGTGGGATAGGCGCCGAGCGAGGTCACCACCGGGTCGCCGGGCCCCACGGTGAGACGCACGAGGTTGCCGAGCATCCCGTCGATCCCTTCCCCGACCGCAACATGCGTGGTGTCCACCCCAAGCCCGGTGGCGAGCGCAGCCTTGAGATCATGGCTCTCGGGATCGGCGTATTTCCACGTTTCGGCCGCCGCCGCCTGCATCGCGGCCACCGCGCGCGGCGAGGGTCCGAACACGCTTTCATTCGCGCCGAGGCGGGCCTTGAACGGGCGCCCCCGCGCGCGTTCGAGGGCCTCGGGGCCCACGAAGGGCACCGAGGCGGGCAGGCTGTCGGCGAGCGGGGTGAAACGGGGTCCATGTGTCATGGCGCCACTTGGCCCGAAACCCGCGCAAGGGGCAAGGGGGGGGCGGCATCTTGACGGAGATCCCGCCGTTGCTATCCTTTCGGCGTATTTGAGAGGTCCGTATTGGCAAAATCCAATTTGGAGAGACAGATGAAAAAGCTTTTCCTTGCCCTGGTCGCCGGGGCCACCCTTTTCCTTGCAGGATGCGGCATCGATGGCGGGCAGCTCGTGCGCGATGGCGTGCCCACGGGGCAGATACTCTTGATCAACGCTTCCTCGTCGACCTTGACGGCCGTCACCGTCTCGACATGCGATGCGATGAGCCATGGCTTCAACCGCCTGCCAAGCGGCGTGCAGCTTCGCCCCGGCGACAGCTATCCCTTCACCGTTTCGGCCGGTTGCTATGACGTGCAGGCGGGCTACGGGTGGTCGACGGGCTATGCCTGGGCCGATTTCAACGACATCTACGTGCCGGCCGGCCGCCAATATACGCTGAGGGTGAACTAGGAGGCCCCGCGCGAGGCGCGGCCATTTTGTCACGGCGACGCCAAACCTCGATGGCCCCGGGGGACGTCGCTTGCGGTGCGAATCAGCGCCCGGCTATGGTGGCGGAAAGATTGCGCAATGCCGGGCCTTGCCTGCCGTCACCGCGTGTTTGGGTGTATTCTGACGGCGAAGGGCGTGGCGAGAACGGCAAGAGACCCCGGAGAGAAGCAGCTGTGTCGAAGTGCTACGCCGCCGCCCTTTGCCTGATCTGCGGCACCCATGCCGCCCTTGGCCAAACCGTGCCGGACGGCAGCCGTCTTCACGACGCCTCGGGCATGTTGGTGCTGGATTATCAGAGCCTTGATCTGACCACCGGCGGCAAATTCGACTTGCACGGAATTCATTACCTGCACCAGATCAATGACTGGCTCTATGGCGGGCTCGGGGTTTCAGCCCCGATGTTCCAAGGTGACTATGGCGGCTTTTTCTCGGCCGATTTCAGGCTCCACGCGCAAAAGAAGGTCTTTGGGGATTTCTTCCTCGACGCCGGTGTCGGCTTCGGCGCCGCGGCCGGCGGTGACAGCGTCTCGGGGATCATGGATCTTTCCGGCGACGGCACCTTTCTCAAGACCTATGTCGGGGGCGGGTATGATTTCGGCGGTTTCAGCCTCGGCGTGAACTACGCCAATATTCGGGTCGCCAATTCCCCGATCAACGATTCCGTCCTCAGTTTCTTTGTCCACAAGAACCTGTCCTATTCCGCCGGGCTCTACGGCGATACCGGCAGACTGGTTGACCCGGCCGATTTCGGACGGCTCGGCAACGAGACCATCCTCGGGTTCGAGTACAGCAACATGACGCAGATCAACCCGACCGGCAGCTTCGGCGGGAACGTCGGATTGATCTCGCCGCACCTGACCCAGTTTTTCGATGAGAACAACTACGTCTTTCTCGGGCTCGATCTCGGCACGTCAGGGCTGGTCTGGTACAATCAGGCCCAGATCGGTCTGGGGCGGCGCTTCTCGCTCACCGACGACATCAACCTTTACGCCCAAGTCGGGGTTGGCTCGGGTGGCTGGGTGACCGATACGATCGACACCGGCCCGGGCTTCGTGATCTACCCCAAGGTCAAAGCCGAATACATGGTCAACAACACGATCGGGCTGTTTGCCTCCGCGGGCTATCTGACGGCTCCCTTCGGCACGTCCAACAACTGGACCGTTGGCGGCGGCGTGAACTTGCACAACCCCTCGGCGCGTCAGGCGATGGGCGAAGACGGGCAGGCGGGCGCCGTTGCCCTCCACGGCTTGCGTTTCAACCTTTTCGGGCGGGCGGCTTTCGATGTCGCCGACGTCGCTGGTCCGATCGACGATCTCTACATGGCGGTGGTGCAGGCGGACTACAAGTTCGCCCCCAATTGGTATGCCGCACTGCAGATCGCGCCGGCCGTGAACGATTACAATGGGTTCGCGGGATATGTCGAGGGCTTGGCCGGACTGGGCTGGGAGAGCGACCCGTTCTTCGACGGCCGGCTGCAGGGCTATGGGCAGGTGCTCGCCGGGCTCAACGACACGATCGCGAATCCGGGGATCTTGATCGCGCCCGCGGTTGGGCTCAGCTACAATCTCACCGATCAATACGCCATCTACGGGCAGGTCGGGAAAACCTTTTCGGTGGGCCAGTTTCTTGGCTCGAGCAACCCCAACCGGTTCCAGAGCACTTCCGTGGGGCTCGGGGTCAGCTACCGTTTCGCCGTGCCGACGTGGTCGTCGCGCTGAGCCGGCGCGCGTGGCTCAAGGCCGCAGGAATTTCACCCGGGCTTCGCGCGCGATCTGGTATTTGAGCTCAAGCTCGGCAATCGCGGCCATGCGCCGTTTCTTCTCATCGGGGTCGGTGGCGGCCGACCAGGCGCGGCGGGCGTCTTCGAGCGCGGCCTTGAGGCGAAGTTCTTCCGGCAGGGCGCCGGCCTCGGCCATGATCCGGTGACCGACGGCATCGCCCGCGTCGATGAAGGCATCACCCGGACGCTCGGGCAGGGGCTTTCCCTCGCCTTCGAGCCCGCGCAACTTGCCTTCAAGCTCGGCCTTCCTGATCTGCTGTTCGCTCAGGCGTTGCCAGCTCTTGATCATGCCGCACCTCCTGTTTTCGATATGGGCGCGCGCGGCGGGTTTTCCAACAATGTGCGCCTGCGGCGCTCAGGTTGACCTCGCCCCCGTCCTTGCGGACGGGGCCTCAGGTTTGAGTATTTGACCCAAGGTGAAGGGTCAGCCGATCTCGGCCAGCCGGTCGAGGGCTTCGCGCAGTTTGCCGGCCTCGTCTTCGCGCTGGGCGAGGTTGTCCTGCGCCTCGGCGACGACCTCCTCGGGAGCGTTCTGCGCGAACTTGGGGTTGTTCAGCCGGCCCTTGAGCCCGCCGATCTCCTTTTCCAGTTTACCGAGGCTTTTCTCGAGCCGCGCCTTTTCCTCGCCCACGTCGATGATCTCGGCCAGCGGCAGCGCAAAGGTGCCGCCCTCGACTGGGATCGTGGCGCAGCCCTTGGGCAGTTCGGCCAGTTCCGCGAGGCTGTCGATACGGGCCATGCGCATGATGAGGGTGGCGTTGTTGGCCCAGGCCGCGCGGCCAGCCTCATCGAGCGATTGTTGGATAAGTGGAATCTTCAGCCCCGCAGGAACATGCATCTGCGCCCGGACAGATCGGATTTGTTCAATCAAAGCGATCACCCAGTTCATCTCGCGGTCGGCCTCCGCATCGAGCAGGGCGTTGCCGTAATCCGGCCAGTCGGCATGGGCGAGGAGCGTGTCGCGCGCGGCGATCTGGCCCCAAAGCTCCTCGGTGATGAAGGGCATGAAGGGGTGCAGCAGGATCAGGCTCTGGTCGATCACCCAGGCCATTGTGGCGC
>JANTFS010000227.1 GCA_024763335.1 Paracoccaceae bacterium
CGCGGTCGCGCGACCGCGTCCGCCGGCGCAGAAAACGAAAGGCAGAAGATGATCCTGAACCCCAACATGGCCCGCACATCCCCGCCGCCCGTCATGGAAGCCCGGCGCTGGATCGAGGGGGTCACCTTCCCGCCCGACCGGCCGCTGATCAACGTCAGCCAGGCCGCGCCGGTCGACCCGCCGCCCCCGGCCCTGCGCGAGGCCATCGCCGCGGCGGCGCTGACCGACGACGCCGCCCATCTCTACGGTCCGGTGCTCGGCCTGCCCGCCCTGCGCGAGGAGGTGGCCCACCAGATCTCGGCGCTCTACGGCGGCGCCGTCACCCCCGGTCAGGTGGCGATCACCTCGGGCTGCAACGAGGCCTTCGCCGCCGCCATCGCCACCCTCGCCGCCCCCGGCGACGAGGTGATCCTGCCGGTGCCATGGTATTTCAATCACAAGATGTGGCTCGACATGAACGGCATCGCCGCCGTGCCGCTGGCGACCGGCGAAGAGCTCCTGCCCACCGTTGCCCAGGCGGAACGGCTCATCACGCCGGCCACCCGCGCCATCGTGCTGGTCTCCCCGAACAACCCCGGCGGGGTCGAATACCCCGCCGATCTCGTCGCGGCGTTCTTCGCCCTTGCCCGCGCCCGGGGCCTCGCCCTGATCGTCGATGAGACTTACCGCGACTTCGACAGCCGTCCGACCCCGCCCCATCCGCTCTTCGAAGACCCGCGCTGGGACGACACGCTGATCCATCTCTATTCCTTCTCCAAGGCCTACCGGCTCACCGGCCACCGGGTCGGCGCGATGGTGGCCAGCCCCGGGCGCCTCGCGCAGGTGGAGAAGTTTCTCGACACGGTGACGATCTGCCCCAGCCAGCTCGGCCAGCGCGCCGCGCTGTGGGGGATGCAGAACCTCTCGCAATGGCTGGCCGGGGAGCGTGCCGAGATCCTCGCGCGCCGCGCCGCGATGGAAGAGGGCTTTGCCGATCTGCCCGGCTGGCACCTGCTCGGCGCGGGCGCTTATTTCGCCTATGTCCGCCACTCGTTCGACACCGCGTCCGACGCGCTCTGCCAGCGCATGGTGGACGAAATCGGCGTGCTTGCCCTGCCCGGCACGATGTTCCGCCCCGCGGCCGACCCGGCCGGCGCGCGCGAACTGCGCATCGCCTTCGCCAATCTCGACCGGACAGGCATCGCCGCGCTCTTCGAGCGGCTTGCCGCGCTGGCGGGCTGATACCCCCCAATCGGCTGTTGGCAATCGCGCGGACACATCCTAGAACCGGGTGATCGAAACCAGGGGCCGTGCAAACATGTCGATGGCAAAAAACAAGATCAGCCGGATGCTCGTCTGGATCATCATGGGCCTCGTCATGGTGGGCCTGATCGGCTTTGGCTCGTTCAATTTCGGCGGCAACGTGACGGCGATCGGCAAGGTCGGCACGACGGAGATCCCGGCCGACCGTTACTTTCGCGAGGTCAACGCCCAGATCAATGCCTTCCAGGCGCAGTTCGGCCAGCGGCTTTCCTTTGCCGAGGCGCAGGCGATCGGCCTCGATCAGGCCGCGCTCGACACGGTGATCAACCAGGTGGCGCTGGAAAACGAAACCGCCCGGCTGGGCATCTCGGTGGGCGATGAAGAGCTGGCCGCGCGGATCCGTGACATCGAAGCATTCAAGGGCCTCGACGGCCAGTTCGACCGGGCGAGCTACGATTTCGTGCTGGAACAATCGGGCCTGACCGCCAGCGGGTTCGAACAGAGCCTGCGCTCGGAAGTGGCGCGCATGATCCTGCAGGCGGCCGTGACCAACGGCGTCGCAGTGCCCCCGGTGCTGGCCGACACCCTGTTTGGCTGGGCCCGCGAAACCCGCGATTTCACCTGGGCGCGGCTCGGCCCCGAGGTGCTCGACGCGCCGGTGGGCGAACCCGACGACGCCACGCTCACCGCCTATTACGAGGCCAACCCCGCGCCCTTCACCCTGCCCGAGACCCGCCAGATCACCTATGTCTGGCTCGCCCCGGAGGATGTGACCGACCAGGTCGAGGTGAGTGACGACGACCTGCTCGCGCTGTACGAGGCGCGCATCGACGAATTCCAGGTGCCGGAGCGGCGGCTGGTGGAACGGCTCATCTTCGGCTCCGAGGTCGAGGCTGAGGTTGCCGCCAAGCAGATCGCCGACGGCACGGCCACCTTCGAAGACCTCGTCGCATCGCGCGGGCTGACATTGGCCGATGTCGACCTCGGCGACGTGACCATGCTCGATCTCGGCCCGGCCGGCGCCGCGGTCTTTGCCATGGATGCCCCCGGCGTGACCGGCCCGGTGGCGACCGATCTCGGCCCCGCGCTCTACCGGCTCAATGCCATCCTGCCAGCGCGCGAAACCAGCTTCGAAGAGGCCCGCGCCGAGCTGCGCGACGAGTTTGCCGCCGATGCCGCGCGCCGTCTGCTGCAGGACAGGATGGTCGATCTCGAAGACGAACTGGCCGCCGGCTCGACCCTCGAAGAACTGGCCGAGGCACACGGGCTGCGCAGCGGCAAGATCGACTGGACCGGCACCGAGACCGACGGCATCGCCGCCTACGAGGAATTCCGCAAAGCCGCCGAGGCGGCCGTCGAAGGGGACTACCCGGCGATGGAGATCCTCTCCGATGGCGGGCTCTTCGCCCTGCGCCTCGATGCCGTCATCCCGCCCCGGCTGCAGCCGCTCGACGAGGTGCGCGCCGAAGCGATCGCCGGCTGGCAGGCGGAAGAAACCGCGCGCCGGATCGCCGCCCGTGCGGCCGAGATGATCGACCAGATCGCCGCCGGCGAGAGCCCGGCCAGCCTCGGGCTGACCGAGGTGGTGGAAACCGGCCATGCCCGCGACGGCTTCATCGACGGCGCCCCGCCGGCGCTCGTCTCGCGCGCCTTCGAGATGAGCCCGGGGGACTGGGCCGTGGTCGAGGACGACGCCGGCGCGGTGCTGTTGCGGCTCGATGCGATCACCCCGGCCGACCAGAACAGCGACGAGGCCCGCGCGGTGAAGGCCAATTTCCTCGCCGGATCGGCGCAGGCTCTTGCGCTCGATATCGAGGCCGCCTTTTCCGCCGCGATCGAGGCCGAGGCCGGGATCAGCCTCGACCGCGCGATGATCAACGCGGTCAACACATCGTTCCAGTGAGGTGATCCCGTGGCCCTGACGCCGTCCTTCGATGCCTTCGAGAAAGCCTGGGAGGCAGGCCGGAACCAGGTGGTCTACACCCGGCTCGCCGCCGACCTCGACACGCCCGTCTCGCTGATGCTGAAGCTCGCCGAGGCGAAGAAAGACAGCTTCATGCTGGAAAGCGTCACCGGCGGCGAGGTGCGCGGGCGCTACTCGATCGTGGGCATGAAGCCCGACCTGATCTGGGAATGCCGGGGCACCACGTCGCGGGTGAACCGTCAGGCCCGGTTCGACCCCGACGCCTGGGAAGAGATGGCGGCCGATCCGCTCACGGCGCTGCGCGAGGTGCTGGCCGAGAGCCGGATCGAGCTGCCCGACGATCTGCCCGCCGCCTCCGCCGGGCTCTTCGGCTACCTCGGCTACGACATGATCCGCCTCGTCGAACACCTGCCGGATGTGAACCCCGACCCGCTCGGCCTGCCCGACGCGATGATGATGCGCCCCTCGGTGGTGGCGGTGCTCGACGGGGTGAAGGGCGAGGTCATCCTCGTCTCCCCCGCCTTTCAAGGCTCGGGGCTGTCGGCCAAGGCCGCCTATGCGCAGGCCGCCGAACGGGTGATGGACGCCCTGCGCGATCTCGAGCGCCAGCCGCCCACCACCCATGATCTCGGCGAGCTGACCGAAACCGCCGAGCCGGTCTCGAACTTCGCCAGGCCCGACTACCTCGCCGCCGTCGAGAAGGCGAAGGACTATATCCGTGCGGGCGACATCTTCCAGGTGGTGCCGTCGCAGCGCTGGACGCAGGATTTCCCCCTGCCGCCCTTTGCGCTCTACCGGAGCTTGCGGCGCACCAACCCCTCGCCCTTCCTGTTCTACTTCAACTTCGGCGGCTTCCAGATCGTCGGCGCCAGCCCGGAAATCCTCGTGCGGGTCTTTGGCCGCGAGGTAACGATCCGCCCGATCGCGGGCACCCGGCCAAGGGGCGCGACGCCAGAGGAAGACAAGGCGCTGGAGGCCGATCTGCTCTCGGACGAGAAAGAACTGGCCGAACACCTGATGCTGCTCGATCTGGGGCGCAACGACGTCGGCCGGGTGGCGAAGATCGGCACCGTGCATCCCACCGAGGAATTCGTCATCGAGCGCTACAGCCACGTGATGCACATCGTCTCGAACGTGGTGGGGGAGCTGTCGGAAGAGCACGACGCGCTTTCCGCCCTGCTCGCGGGCCTGCCCGCCGGCACCGTCTCCGGCGCGCCGAAGGTACGCGCGATGGAGATCATCGACGAGCTGGAGCCCGAAAAGCGCGGGGTCTACGGTGGCGGGGTGGGCTATTTCTCCGCCGGCGGCGACATGGACATGTGCATTGCCCTGCGCACCGCGGTGGTGAAGGACCGCAAGCTCTATATCCAGGCCGGCGGCGGCGTCGTCTACGACAGCGATCCGGACGCCGAGTTTCAGGAAACCGTGAACAAGTCGAAAGCGATCCGCAGGGCTGCCGAGACCGCGGGGATCTTTGCCAAGTCTTCGGGCAACTGACAGGCCCGGGGGCCAGCCCCCCGGACCCCCCGGGATATTTTGGGGAAAGATGAAAGG
>JANTFS010000228.1 GCA_024763335.1 Paracoccaceae bacterium
TCACTTCTTTGCCGGGATCGAATTCCGCCAGGCGGCTTTCCAGTTCATCGAGCTGCATGTTGACCGCGCCGGGCAGATGCCCGGCCCGAAACTCGTCTTCGGGACGCACGTCCAGCACCGTGACCAGACCGTCGCGCGACCGCGCGATCAGGTCCTCGTGCGAAACCGGTTCCATCGCGTCGCGTTCATGGAAATAACCGCGCAGCACCTTGTCCACTTCGGCAAGATTGTGCTCTCCGACATCGAACAGGGCGGCAATGAGGCCGAGCACCCTGTCGCCGCTCAGACGGTACAGGATGAATTTTCCGTCCCGGCGTGATTCCACCAGTCCGGCATGTTTCAACAATTGCAGATGCTGCGAGGTGTTTCCGGTGGTCAGTCCGACCTTCGCGGCAAGGGCCTCGACCCCGCGCTCGCCTTGCGCGAGATGTTCAAGGATATCAAGGCGGTGCGCATGGCCCAGCGCCCGACCGATGCCTGCAAAGGCTTCATAAAGCTTCAGTTTCGGACTGATTGACATGCCTTGGCTCCATCATTATATCATTCCAGCGATTACTAGAATGTAATGCTGATACACACGATCAGCAAGGGATGTAGACATGACAGACCTGCTTTTGACAAATGAAGGTGCCATACGTCTGGCGATATTCCTCGGCATCCTGATCGCCATGGCGGTCTGGGAGGTTGCCGCACCCCGTCGCCGGATAGAGATCCCGCGCGTCATCCGCTGGACCAACAATCTGGGTGTCGTTGTCATCGACACCATCCTTGTGCGCCTGACCTTTCCGATTGTCGCCGTGGGCCTCGCCCTGCTGGCGCAGGAAAACGGCTGGGGCCTGTTCAATATCGTCCAGGCGCCGGGATGGGTCGCCGTCGTGGTGTCCGTCGTGGTCCTGGACTTCGTGATCTACCTCCAGCATGTGCTGTTTCACGCGGTGCCCGCCCTGTGGCGGTTGCACCGGATGCATCACGCCGACCAGGCGTTTGACGTGACCACCGGGCTGCGGTTCCACCCCATCGAAATCTTGCTGTCGATGTTGATCAAGCTGGCCGCCGTTCTGGCGCTCGGCCCGCCCGCCGTCGCCGTGCTGATCTTCGAGGTGCTGCTGAACGCCACCGCGATGTTCAACCATTCCAACATTCGCCTTCCCGAAGGGGTGGACAGGGTGCTGCGGCTTTTTGTGGTCACGCCCGACATGCACCGCGTGCATCACTCGGTGATCCAGCGCGAGACCGACAGCAATTATGGCTTCAACCTGCCGTGGTGGGACCGCCTGCTTGGCACCTATATCGCCCAGCCCGAAAAGGGCCATGAGGGCATGACAATCGGGTTCGAACAGTTCCGCCGCGTGCGCGAGCAATGGCTCGACAAGATGCTGACACAACCGTTTCGCGGCCCCGCCAGCGGCCCGGACCCGCGCGACCGGAAGGATGCCGAAGATGCTCAATAGATCGACTTTCCCGCGTCTGGCTCTGCTGGTCGCGGTGGCGGCGGCGATTGCCCTCGTTACCCTGAACCGCGACAAGCTCGACCCGGCCCTCCTTGACGCATGGCTGTCCGGCTTTGGCCTCTGGGCGCCGGTGGTCTATGTCGGTCTTTACGCGCTCGGCACCGTGGTCTTTGCCCCGGGCTCGCTCTTTGCCCTGGCAGGCGGTGCCATGTTCGGCCCGGTGCTGGGCACGCTGCTGAACCTCACCGGCGCCACCATTGGGGCCAGCATCGCCTTTCTGATCGCCCGCTATCTGGCGGGCGACTGGGTGGCGCGGAAGGCCGGCGGGCGGTTAAAGCGCATGATTGCCGGTGTCGACAACGAAGGCTGGCGATTTGTTGCCTTCGTGCGGTTGGTTCCGGTGTTTCCGTTCAACCTCAGCAATTTTGCGTTCGGCCTGACCCGCATCCCATTGGTTGTTTATGTCGTGACATCCTTCATCACCATGACTCCCGGCGCGCTGGCCTATACATGGCTCGGCCATGCGGGGCGCGAGGCGCTGGAGGGCAATGCCTCGGCCATTCGTTATGGCCTTCTGGCGCTCGGGCTGCTGGCGGCCATCGCATTTCTGCCCCGGATCATCAAACGCATGCGCGGCGGGGATGTCGCGTGGATCGACGCTCCGTCAACATTGACGCGACTGGCTGACGCTGCACCGCCCACCATCTTCGACGTGCGAGGGGCCGACGAGTTCACCGGTCCGCATGGGCACATCCCCGGCGCCGTGAATATCCCGCTGGAGGAACTCGAACAGCGGGTCGACGAGGTTGCGGCCGACCTCAAAGGGGAAGTGATCACCATTTGCCGGACCGACCGGCGATCGGCCAGTGCTGCCCGCCTCCTGCAGGGGGCTGGCCTTGCGGATGTCAAGGTCCTCAGGGGCGGGATGGTTGATTGGAACGCGCGCGGTCTGGTGACGAACCTTATCGAGCAAGTGGCATGAACAGGGAGAAATCGGGAGCTGTATTTGCGTGGCTTGAAGCGCGTCCAGGGTTGCGGACCGGGGCTTCCCGGCGCGCCGGGACCGCAAGGAACGCCGCGCCCCGTCCTCGAGACCCGAAACACATCTCCAGGGAAACTGATGAATGACCCCGAACGATTTGCAGCATGGTCTGTCCGCCAACCGAGCACAGGTCGTCCACCAACTGATCCAGGTGTTGCTGGTAGGTTTTGCCATCGGCATGACCCGCACCGTGGTGCCGGCGCTCGCTGAGACCGAGTTCGGTCTGGCGCGCGGCTCATTTCTGCTGCTTGCGTCTTTCGTGGTGGCCTTCGGGGTAGTGAAAGCGGCGATGAATTTCGTTGCCGGGCGCTGGTCCGAGAGGACCGGGCGCAAGCGGGTGCTGATCTGGGGCTGGATCGCGGCACTGCCGATCCCGGTGCTGATCTGGGCTGCGCCAGACTGGAACTGGATCATCGCCGCGACTGTGCTTCTGGGCATCAACCAGGGGCTTTGCTGGTCGATGACCCAGACCGCCAAGCTCGACATCACCAGAGCCGAGGAGCGCGGGCTGACCATGGGGCTGAACGAATTCTCGGGCTATGTGGGCGTCGCGCTCGCAGGTGTCCTGACGGCCTATGCCGCGGAATGGCTGGGCGCGCGGACCGGGCTCCTTGTCTTCGGCATGACCGTGGTTGTTCTGGCGTTGGTGCTGACCGTGGTCTGGGTCCAGGATACGCTCCCCTGGGCGCGGGCCGAGACGGCCGCGCACAAGGCCGCACCGCCCAGCTTCATGCCGCGCTACCCGAAGGGTGTCTCGCAGCATCCCGGCACGGGCGAGGTGTTTGCGCTGATGAGTTGGCGCGACAGGCGGCTTTTCGCAATCAGTCAGGCCGGGCTGGTGGAGAAATTCGTCGATGCGTTGGTCTGGGCGCTGTTTCCCGTGTTCCTCGTCCAACGCGGCGCGACTCTGACCGAGCTTGGCTGGATCGTGGGCACCTATGGCTTTGTCTGGGGTGGTTCGCAGCTCTTTACCGGGCGGCTTTCGGACCATGTGGGACGGTTCTGGCCCAATGTGCTGGGCATGTGGATCTCGGGCGCGGGGGTCGCGATGGTGGTCATGGGGTCCGGTGCGCTGTGGTGGTCGGTCTCGGCCGGGGTCGCGGGGTTCGGCATGGCGCTGCTCTATCCCAACCTGTCGGCCGCCGTGGCCGACATCACGCCGCCCGCCTGGCGCGGCTCTGCCATTGGCATCTACCGCTTCTGGCGCGACCTTGGCTATGCCATCGGCGCTCTTGGCCTCGGCCTTGCCGCCAGCCTGACCGGCGCAGCAGAGGCCGCCTTCTGGTTCGTCGCGATCTCCATGTTCGTCTCCGGCGCCGTGCTCTTCTGGCTCGGTGAGGAAACCCTCCCACCGCTTAATTCCGCCGTACAGCCGGAGACTGCCCATGCGTGACACGTCCGTCGCCCGCCTCGGATGGGGTGCAGTTCTCTTCGGGCTGGCTTCGATCCTGCTGCTCGCGGCCTCCGCGCTCGGCTACCGACAGGACTGGTGGCCCGTACTGCGGGCGCTGGACGTGGCGAGCTGGGGCGCTTGGGCCGCCATTGCGGGCGCAGCGCTGGCAATGGCGGCGTTGGGCCTCGGGCTCGCTCGCGGGCGGAGCGGCGGTGGCATCGCTGTGCTCGGCCTCGTGCTGTCGCTGCCGGTCCTGATCGCGGCCGGCGCCTGGCAGTATGCCACACTCACCACGCCGCCGATCAACGACATCTCGACTGACACCGAAGATCCGCCGGTCTTTTGGTTCACCGCAACGCCCAGCGATTACCCGGCGCAGAACGCCGAGCCGCAGCGTGCTGCCTATCCGGATGTGCGCCCGCTGGAGACGCCGGTCTCCGCAGACGAGGCTTTCGCGGCAGCGCTCGCGCTCGTTGAAGAGCGTGGCTGGGAGGTGCTCTCGGCCGACCCCGCGGAGAGCCAGATCGAGGCCATCGCCACGAGCCGTGTGTTCGGCTTCGAGGACGAGGTGGCGATCCGTTTCAGCGAAACCGATACCGGCACCCGCATCGACATGCGCTCGCGCTCGCGCCTCGGTCAGATCGACCGCGGCGCCAATGCTCGGCGCATTGAGGCGTATCTCGCAGATCTCGAAACGCGCACCCCGAACTGAGGACCGACGATGAAGCACCTGATCCTTCTGAACGACCCGCCCTATGGCACCGAGCGCAGCTTCAACGGGCTGCGCATGGC
>JANTFS010000229.1 GCA_024763335.1 Paracoccaceae bacterium
TGTTGTCGTAGTATTCGTCGGGCCGGGCGAAGGAATCGGCGATCACGGCAAAGGCCGCAAAATGCATCACGGCGCTGGCGTCGTGGCGGCGGAACACCTCGCTCAGGGCCGCACGGTCGCGCACATCCACCTGCTCGAGTGGGCCCCATTTCACGGCATCCGCATGGCCTGTGCTGAGATTGTCGACCGTGACCGGCAGATATCCCGCCCGGGCAAGGGCCTTGCACGCATGGCTTCCGACGAAACCGGCCCCACCGGTCACGATGATGGCGCGAGCGGTCACGTTTCCACCGCCGCCTGATAGCTGTTTCGTGCCAGTTCCGCGGCGAAATACGGGATCGTCCGGGTCAGACCTTCGCGCAGCGGGATCCGGGGTTCCCAGCCCAGAATCGCCCTGGCGTGCTCGATGTCGGGCCGGCGCTGCATCGGGTCGTCGGTGGGCAGATCACGGAACACCAACCCCGAGCGGCTGTGGGTCAGGTCGAGCACGATCTGCGCAAGTTCGCGGATGGTGAATTCGTCCGGGTTGCCGAGGTTGACCGGTTTGGAGATGTCGCCCTCGTGATACATCAGGCTCATGAGCCCCGCCACGAGGTCGTCGACATAGCAGAACGAGCGGGTTTGATGACCGTCGCCATAGATCGTGAGGTCAGCGCCGGTCAGGGCCTGCACGATGAAATTCGACACCACGCGCCCGTCTTCGGGGTCCATCATCGGGCCATAGGTGTTGAAGATCCGTGCCACCCGGATGTCGACCCCGTCGCGTTCGTGAAACAGGTAAAACAGGGTCTCGGCCGCGCGCTTGCCCTCGTCGTAGCAGGCCCGGGGGCCCATGGTCTGGACATTGCCGCGATAGATTTCTTTCTGCGGCGTCACCACCGGATCGCCATAGACTTCCGAGGTCGAGGCCTGAAGGATGCGCGCGCCTTTCGCCCCAGCCAGTTTCAACGCGTTCTCCGACCCGATCACGTTGGTCTCAAAAGTTGCGACCGGGTCCAGTTCGTATTTCGGGGGCGAGGCCGGGCTGGCCAGGTTGAACAGGTAATGAACGGGCTCGCCCGGATCGAAGGGTTCCCTGACGTCGTGGTTGATGAACACGAAAGCGGGGTCGTCGAGAAGCGCGCGAATGTTGCTCATCCGCCCGGTCGCGAGGTTGTCGACGCAGATCACGCGCGCGCCTAGGGCAAGGTTCGCGCGGCACAGATGCGATCCGAGGAAACCGGCGCCCCCGGTGATGAGAACGGTCCGGTTAGCCAGTCGCCTGTCTGCAGCGGCGTTTGTCCGGGTCCTCGTTTTTCCGTTCAGCTTTTCAAGCATGATCTGAGTGCTTTCTTCTGGCTGAATGTTGACCGCTGAAACTTTCCATTGGTGCTCTCGACAGAGTGTCCTTCGGTCAATGTTAGAACTGTTTGCGAGTGAAGATATATATGCATTTTTGGTCTTTTTTGGGGCGGTATTGGCCTTCTTTTTTGCACGCCGCTCGATCGACCGAACTTTCACCCGTGATTGCAGCATTTTGGCCCCTGCGCATGGCGTTCACACTACGCGCAGCATCGGCATCCCTTGCAAGGAGTTTCCGGCTTCGCCCGGAACTCCTGCCGTGCTGGCTATCGAGCCAGCAATTGCCAAGCCCTTGATATGCATCAATTCGCTCTTTGGGAAGTGTGATTATGGTGGGTACATGGAAGGCGCTTTGCGCGCGCAAGCAGGGTAAGTGCATTAATTATTGTTATTTCGGGCATCGGGCATCAGAGAGCCGGGTCCGGTCCCGCCGAGAACAAGGGAAGGGCGTTGGATGTCGGGGCAATTCACCGCAACGGACATGTATCCGTACCGGCGTAACGGGCGAGGCCGGAGGGCGCGCGCAGTCGTGGCGGTGTCGGCACTCTGCGCGCTTCTTTCGGCCTGTGTGACGATGTAGGATGTCTCGCGGACCCCGGTTGAGGCGAAGAAACCGGAGCCGCGCGCTTTTGCGCGCCAGTTCGCGAACCACACCGACAATTGGGGGCAGGGTTCGGGCATCTATTATGCGCCCGACGGAACTTGGCGCGCCGTCAACACCACGGAGCAGAGCCTCGGCCTGGGTCGCTGGTATGTCACCACCGAAAGCCGGGTCTGTTCCGAAGGGAATTGGCGTTGGCGCCAGGATTTCGGCACCCATACCGGCGAAACAACCACCACCTGCCGCCGCTTCCGCACCGGACCGGATGGTCAGATGTGGTCCGCGGCCGATGGCCTCGACGGCCCCTGGTTCCCCTTCAGTTTCGCGTCGTTCTCTCCCGGCAATCAGATCGAGGACGCCTTCTCGCGCATGGTGCGCCAGCTCAACCTCGCGGATCTGGAATAGGCCTCGCGACTTCGGCCGCCCCGCCGCACGTGAAACGTCGCCTTGGCGCAGGCGTCGGGCAAAACCCGTCAATCGTTCAGGAAAGGTCCACAGATGAGCCCTGTCACACCAAGGCGTATCGTTGTTGTCGGCATGGGCTATGTCGGCATGTCAAATGCCGTGCTGCTGGCACAGCATAACAAGGTCACGGGTGTGGATGTCTCGGCCGAGCGGGTTCGCATGGTGAATGCGCGCCAGAGCCCGATCGCCGATGCCGAACTCGAGGAGTTCTTTGCCCATCGCGACCTCACGCTCGATGCCACGACCGATCTTGTCGCCGCGCTGGACGGGGCGGAATTCGTGATCATCGCAACGCCTACCAACTATGACCCCGAAGCACACCATTTCGACACGTCCTCGGTCGAGGCAGTGGCGGCCGAGGTGACGCAACATGCGCCAAAGGCCACGATCGTCATCAAGTCGACCATCCCGGTCGGCTTCGTCGAGGGCCTGCGTGAGCGCACCGGGAACCCCAATATCCTGTTCAGTCCCGAGTTCCTGCGCGAAGGGCGTGCCCTTTACGATAACCTCTATCCCAGCCGGATCGTGGTCGGCGGCCGGTCCGAGCGCGCGCACGAGTTCGCGGCCTTGCTGGCGCAGGGGGCGGAAAAGACGGATATTCCCATTCTGTTCACCGACCCCTCCGAGGCCGAGGCGATCAAGCTTTTCGCAAACACCTACCTTGCGATGCGCGTCGCCTATTTCAACGAGCTCGACAGCTATGCCCTCGCCCGTGACCTCGACCCGCGGCAAATCATCGAGGGCGTGTGCCTGGATCCGCGCATCGGCAGCCATTACAACAACCCGTCTTTCGGCTACGGTGGGTATTGCCTGCCCAAGGACACCAAGCAGTTGCTGGCGAACTATTCTCTTGTGCCGCAAAACCTGATTTCCGCGATCGTCCAGTCCAACGAAACGCGCGAGGATTTCCTTGCTGATCGGATCATGGCCGGCAATCCCAAGGTCGTGGGCATCTACAGGCTGGCGATGAAGGCCGGATCCGACAATTTCCGGCAATCGGCGATCCTGGGGCTCATGTCGCGGCTCCGGGCCAAGGGGATCACGATGATCGTCCACGAACCGTCGCTGAAGACGCCCAGCTTTCTCGGGTCCGAGGTGATCAACGACCTCGCGGCGTTCAAGGATGCGGCAGATGTCATCATTGCCAACCGCCTGACCGCCGAGCTCTCGGATGTCACCGACAAGGTCTTCACGCGCGACATCTTCGGAGGCGATTGAGCACGCGCCGCGGCTCCCCTGACCCCGGCCCAGGTCGCGCACGCGGCCGCGCATATGGCAAGGCGCGGCATCGCCAGCCATGCGGCCATGCCGGGCGGGCTCCACCCGCCGGACTTCACGTGTGAGTCTTGCCAAGGTCCTGCTCGGGGACGGACATCCAAAGGCCGTCCACTTCTTTG
This sequence comes from Paracoccaceae bacterium, assembly GCA_024763335.1. Taxonomy (GTDB): domain Bacteria; phylum Pseudomonadota; class Alphaproteobacteria; order Rhodobacterales; family Rhodobacteraceae; genus Sinisalibacter. The sequence goes on from JANTFS010000229.1 coordinate 3,805, forward strand.
TGCAGAGCTTCCATGCGAAGATGTAGCGGCTGTCATCGTTCAGGATCGTCAAGAGATAGAACCAGCCCAGCCGATGACCTTCAGACGGGAAAAGCCGGTCTGCCAGAGCTGGTTCGGACGGGTCGTCTCCTCGTGGAACTTGCTTGCCGCCGACACCACTAGATGGGCCTGGTTGGCGATTAATCGCACGACTTCAGGATGCGTAGGGTGAACGGTGAACGCTCCACCCTTGGCGCAAAGAAGCATGTGTTGCCGTTCCAATTCTCCAATACATGACACGGATAGGTCAGAGAAGGTTCGCCCCCAGTCCCGTCCCCTCCGCCACTTTCCCTCGTGAAAGCGTTGTCTCGACGACGCTGGAAAACTCTGCCTGCCGCAGGTCCAAACAGGCATGTCGCTTCGGTCTTGCAGGGGACGGTGACGATCAGGGCAAGGCGTAAAACCGGGCCGCGGTTTCGTGAAAGATGGCGGGCCAGTCGGGCTGCGGCACGAGGGCTTCATAGGCGTGCACAAGGCTGGCGTAGTCGGAATAAAGGCTGTCGACGGGGAAATTGGAGCCAAACATGCAGCGCGAGGGGCCGAATTGTTCGAGCAGGGTTTCGACGATCGGCCGGATTGTCTCAACCGTCCAGAGATGGTCGAACATTCCGAGACCGGAGAGCTTGCAGGTGACTTGCCCGAGCGCCGAGAGGTTCTTCAGATCTGCCGCCCATCTGGCCAGACCCGCCGGCGTGCGGTCATGTGGAGAGCCGGCATGGCACAGAGCCACGCGCGTGTCGGGCGCCTTGGCGAGCACTTGGGCTGTGCGTCCCATCAACTCGGGCGTAAGCTGCAGATCGAATGACAGGCCGCGTCGTGCG
>JANTFS010000230.1 GCA_024763335.1 Paracoccaceae bacterium
TCTACGATTTCCGTCCCGAGGGCAGTGAGCAGATCGGTGTTCTCAATGCCATCGTCGTCGCCCTCGGCGGCCATCCGCAGACCTGGTTGACCTTCATCCCGTGGAACAACTTCCTGCTGATGGTGGTCTTGATCTGGATTCAGACCGGCTTCGCGATGGTGATCCTGTCGGCCGCCCTGCGCGGCATCCCCGAGGAAACCATCGAGGCCGCCATCGTCGACGGTGCCAACCCGCTGCAGATCTTCTTCAAGATCAAGGTGCCCCAGATCGCCGGAACGATCCTCGTGGTCTGGACGACGATCACCCTGACCGTGCTGAAGATCTTCGATATCGTCTTCGCGATGACCAACGGCCAGTGGGAGACGCAGGTGCTCGCCAACTACATGTATGACAAGCTGTTCCGGGCCTCGGACTGGGGGGTCGGCTCGGCCTCGGCGATTGTCATCATGCTGCTGGTGACACCGATCCTGGTGTGGAACGTGCGCAATGCGCGCAAGGAAATGCGCTGAGGAGGGGGACCCATGGACAATATCGCCGGCACGAAATCCACGCTGTCCTGGGCGGTCAACCTCTCGGTTATCGCGCTGGTGGTGCTGTGGCTGTTTCCCACGGTCGGGCTCCTCGTCAGCTCGTTCCGCACCGCCGACCAGATCGCCACATCGGGCTGGTGGAAAGCGCTGTTTCCCTCGCAGCAGAACCTTGTCCTGCGCGCCGCCGCCCCCGATGAAAACCGGGTGCTGAAGGACGGGGTCTATGTGGTCAGCGGCAATCTGTTCGGAGACAAATCGGGCGCCACGATCAGCGCCTGGGGCACGTCTTCGCGGGCGATCGACATCTATGCGCCGGGCGACACCGCCGATCTGGGCGATGGCGAGACGATGACCGTGCAGGCCAATGGCGATTATCTCTGGTCGGGCAATGCCGACCAGATTTCGGGGCGCGGACAACGGGTGTTTGTCACCGCGACCACGCCGCCGGAATTCACCATCGAGAACTACAAGACCGTGCTGTTCAGCGGATCGACGACCGACTCGATGGCAAAGGCGTTTTTCAACACGCTGACGGTGACGATCCCGGCGACGATCATCCCGATCGCCTTCGCGGCCTTCGCCGCCTATGCGCTCGCCTGGATGGATTTCCCCGGCCGCGGGCTGCTCATCGCCCTGATCGTGGCGCTGCTGGTGGTGCCGCTGCAGCTGGCGCTGATCCCGCTCCTGAAGCTGCATCTCGATATCGGGATCGGCAAGGGCTATCTCGGAACATGGCTGGCGCACACCGGTTTCGGCCTGCCGCTGGCGATCTATCTTCTGCGCAATTACATGGCCGGCCTGCCGCGCGACATCATCGAGAACGCGAAAGTCGACGGCGCCACCGATTTCCAGATCTTCACCAAGATCATCCTGCCGCTGTCGTTCCCGGCGCTGGCCAGCTTCTCGATCTTCCAGTTCCTGTGGGTCTGGAACGACCTGCTGGTCGCCAAGGTGTTCCTGATCGACGCCACCGGCGAAACCACGGTGATGACCCAGCAGATCGTTGAACTGCTCGGCACCCGTGGCGGCAACTGGGAGATTCTCGCAACCGCCGCCTTCGTCTCGATCGCGGTGCCGCTCACGGTGTTCTTCGTGATGCAGCGCTACCTCGTGCGCGGCCTTCTGGCCGGGTCGGTGAAATAGGGAGGGGTCGATGACGGCGCAGGACGACAGGCTTGCCATGACCCACCTCAGCAAGGCGGCCGATTGGTGGCGCGGCGCGGTGATCTACCAGATCTACCCCCGTTCGTTCCAGGATTCGAACGGCGACGGGGTGGGGGATCTGCTGGGGATCGTCCGCCGGCTGCCCTATGTCGCCTCGCTCGGGGTCGATGCGATCTGGATCTCGCCCTTCTTCACCTCGCCGATGAAGGATTTCGGCTACGACGTGGCGGATTACTGCGACGTCGACCCGATGTTCGGCACGCTGGCCGATTTCGACGCGGTGATCGAAATGGCCCATACCCTCGGGCTCAAGGTGATGATCGATCTTGTGCTCAGCCATACTTCCGACCAGCACCCGTGGTTTCGCGAAAGCCGCGCCTCGGCGGACAATCCGAAGGCCAACTGGTATGTCTGGGCCGACGCGAAACCCGATGGCACGCCGCCGAACAACTGGCTGTCGATCTTCGGCGGCTCGGCCTGGCACTGGGATCCGCGGCGGATGCAGTATTACATGCACAATTTCCTCACCTCGCAGCCCGATCTCAATTTCCACGAGCCCGACGTGCAGGCCGCGCTGCTCGATGTCGCGCGCTTCTGGCTCGAACGCGGGGTTGACGGGTTTCGCCTCGACACGATCAATTTCTACTTCTGCGACAAGGACTTGCGCGACAATCCCGCGCTGCCGCCAGAGGCCCGCAACGCCACCATCGCACCGGCGGTGAACCCCTATAATTGGCAAGACCACATCTACGACAAGAACCGCCCGGAAAACCTTGATTTCCTGCGCAAATTGCGCGCCGTCATGGCGCCCTACAACGCCGCCGCGGTGGGCGAGGTGGGCGACGCGCAGCGTGGCCTCGAGATCATGGGGGAATACACCGCCGGCGATGATCTGATGCAGATGTGCTACGCCTTCGAGCTGCTCTCGGGCACGCGGCCGACGGCGGCGGATGTGGCGCAGATCATGGCCCGGGTCGACGCGGTGGCCGCCGAGGGCTGGGCCTGCTGGGCCTATTCCAACCACGACGTGGTGCGCCACGCGACCCGCTGGCAGCTGTCGCTCCCGGCGCTGAAGGGGTTCACCACGCTGATGATGTTTCTGCGCGGTTCGGCCTGCATCTACCAGGGCGAAGAGCTGGGGCTGCCCGAGGCCGATGTCGCCTTCGACGATCTGCAAGACCCCTATGGCATCGAGTTCTGGCCCGAGTTCAAGGGCCGCGACGGCTGCCGCACCCCGATGGTGTGGGACAGCGACACCCGCCAGGGCGGCTTTTCGTCGGCCAACAGCACCTGGCTGCCGGTGGCCAGCGAACACCTTGGCCTCGCGGTCGAGGCCGCCGAGGCCGATCCCGGCGCGCTTCTGCACCATTACCGCCGCGCCATCGCCTATCGCCACGCTCATGCGGCGCTGCGCGCGGGCGAGATGGTCGACATGCGGGTGCAGGGCCAGGTGCTCAGTTTCATCCGGCGCGATGCCGGGGAGGAGATCTTTTTCGCCCTCAACATGGGCGAGGAGCCGGCCACCATCGCGCCGCCCGCAGGCGCGTGGCACCCCAGCGGGCTCGAATTGAACAGCGCCCATCCGGGCATCGACGGCAATCTGCATCTTGCGCATTGGCAGCCCTGCATCCTGCTGCGCAACCGCGACGAGGCGTAAGGGAGGGATCCATGGCAGAGCTGAAACTGAGGGATGTCGGCAAGACCTACGGCGGCAAGGTCGAGGTGCTCAAGGGCATCAACATGGATATCAAGACCGGCGAGCTCATCGTTTTCGTCGGACCCTCGGGCTGCGGCAAGTCCACGCTGCTGCGGATGATCGCCGGGCTGGAGAAGATCACCGCCGGCACGATCGAGATCGACGGGGTGGTGATCAACGAGGTGCCGCCGTCGCAGCGCGGCATCGCCATGGTGTTCCAGTCCTATGCGCTCTATCCGCACATGACGGTCTATGACAACATGGCCTTCGCGCTGAAGATCGCCCGCAAATCCAAGGCCGAGATCGACGAGGCGGTGCGCAAGGCGGCCCGGACCCTCCAGCTGGAAGACTACCTCGACCGGCTGCCCAAGGCGCTTTCGGGCGGGCAGCGCCAGCGCGTCGCCATCGGGCGCGCCATCGTGCGCGACCCCAAGGTCTACCTCTTCGACGAGCCGCTCTCCAACCTCGACGCCGCGCTGCGCGTGGCCACCCGGATCCAGATCGCGGAGCTGAAGGAAGCGATGCCCGACAGCACGATGATCTACGTCACCCACGACCAGGTCGAGGCGATGACCCTGGCGGACCGGATCGTGGTGCTGGCCAACAAGGGCATCGCCCAGATGGGCTCGCCGCTCGATCTCTATGAACGGCCGCAGAACGAATTCGTGGCGCAATTCATCGGGTCGCCGGCGATGAACCTCATCCCCGGCAAGATCGTCAAGACCGGCGAAATGACCGAGATCGACCTCGAACATGAGGGCCGGGCGCTGGCCGACGTGGAGACCGACGCCGCCGAGAAGGGCTGGGAGGTCAATGTCGGCGTGCGGCCGGAGGATCTGCGCATTGCCGGGGAGGGCGAGACGGTTCTGGTCGACGGCACCGTCGACTATATCGAGGCGCTCGGCGAGGTGACCATCCTCTACTTCAAGGCCGAGCATGAGAGCGAGCCGTTGATTGCCAAGCTGCCGGGAATTCATGACGATCTGCGGGGCAGGGTGGTCCGGCTGACGGCGAGCCCCGACAAGGTGCAGGTGTTCTACAAGGGCCTGTCGCTGCGCACGCGGTGAGGTGGGTCCGGTTTCCCCCCGGGCCTTGCCCGGGGCGACCCGCCGGGGGGCCAGCCCCCCGGACCCCCCGGGATATTTGCGGAAAGATGAAGGGGGAAGGGCGGTGCTTTGCTTGAACCGCGCGGCCGGGGGCGATACATGCCTGCGTGACAACCAGAAAAGAGGCGTTCATGCGCGCGGA
>JANTFS010000231.1 GCA_024763335.1 Paracoccaceae bacterium
AGAGCCGGGATCGAGGGATAACCGCCGAAGCCCACCACCACATCTGGCCGGTCGCGCAGAAAGCCGGCGACGGCGCCCGCCACCCCGGCAACGATGCGCAGTGGCACCAGCGCGCGGGCCAGAACGCCGCCGCGCGTGAAGGTGGCCGACGAGACCTCGTCCACCTCGACCTGCGCGGGAAAGCCGCCCGCATAACGCGCGCCGCGTGCATCGGTCGAGAGCTTCACCCGCCAGCCGCGCGCCAGCATCGCCTCGGCCAGCGACTGGGCGGGGAACATGTGCCCGCCGGTCCCTCCGGCGGCGATCACCAGAAGCGGCAGGCGCGCGCTCATCTTGGCCGTCCGGCGGCGAGAATGTCGTCGATCGCGCCCTGCGGCCGGGTCCGGGTGAAGGCCAGCAGCATGCCAACGGCAAGGCCGGTGGCGATCAGCGACGAGCCGCCGTAGCTGACGAAGGGAAGCGTCATGCCCTTGGCCGGCAGGAGCCGCACCGCCACGCCCATGTTGATCAGCGCCTGCACCCCGAACATCGCCGCGAGGCCGGTGCCCGCGAGCCGCGTGAACGGGTCGCGTTCGCGCACCAGCCGGACAAAGCTGCGCACCACCACCATGGTATAGAGCGCGATGAGCAGCAGCACGAGCACCAGCCCGTATTCCTCGGCCGCGACCGCGACGATGAAATCGGTATGCGCATCGGGCAGCGACCATTTCACCTGTCCCTCACCGACGCCAACACCGAAAAATCCGCCCTCGCGGATCGCGTTGGTGGCGTAGCCGAGCTGGGTCGTGGGGTCGACATCGGGGGTCAGAAAGCCGTCGATCCGGCGGGCGAAATGCTCGGAATTCTCGTAGGCGGCCATGCCCCCGATCATCACCACAGCCGCCGCCGCCACGATCAGCGTATACGGCGCGCCGGCAACGAAATACATCACGCCCCAGCCAAACAGGATCAGCGCCGACTGGCCGAAATCAGGCTGCATGGCGAGAAAGCCGACCACCACCAGCGTCAGCAGGAGCGACATCGACTTGCCGGGCGGGCCGCCGATCTCCTGACTGGCTGCCATCAGCCAGGCCACGGTGATGACAAACACCGGCTTGAGGAATTCCGACGGTTGCAGCGAGGCAAAGCCCAGCGAATACCAGCGCACCGCGCCCTTGCCGAAATCGGTGCCGAAGACCGGCAGCAGGATCAGCGCGACGAAGGCGGCGAAGAAGCCGATCACCCCGAGCCGGCGCACCAACTGCGGGCTCATCATCGTGGTGACCAGCATCACCGCGAGCGCCATCGCGCCGAACACCACCTGCCGCTCGACATAGTGAAAGGGATCAAGACCGTTGCGCTCGGCCAGCGGCGGCGAGGCGGCGAGACCCAGCAGGATCCCGATCGCGAAAAGGAGAAGAATGGATGACACCGACCACTTGTCGATCGTGCGCCACCACCGGGGCAGGATAGGATCACCTTCCTGCCGGGGAGCGGCGCCATATACCATCTCGGTCATGGAACCTGCCCGAATACTGCCTCTGTGCGCCCGGGTTTTCCCCCGGGTCTGACCCCAGTCTAACCAATTGCGCCCGCGCGTGCCAGTGATTGTTCGGGGATTGTTCGGGAAGGGCGCGCCGAACGCCCCGGCGACGGTGGACCAGCCGGTAAAAAAAGGATGCGCGCCCTGCCCAGAGTGCTACACCGGCGCCATCCATCCGGCCGACGCGCGCCGCCGCGCGCGGGCCGTCCATCGCAGAAAGGCCCGCCATGACCACGCCCCTCAGAACAGAACGGGATTCACTGGGCGAGATGCAGCTGCCGGCAGAGGCGTATTACGGGATTCACACCGCCCGGGCGCTGGAGAATTTCCGTTTCACCGCGCTCAAGCTGTCGGATTTCCCCGATCTCGTGATTGCGCTGGCGCAAGTGAAGAAGGCCGCCGCCATCGCCAACCGCGCCCTTGGCGTGCTTGATCCGGCCCGCGCCCGGGTGATCGTCGCGGTCTGCGACGAGATCATCGCCGGCCAGCACCACGCGCATTTTGTTGTCGACATGCTTCAGGGCGGCGCCGGCACCTCGACCAACATGAACGCCAACGAGGTCATCGCCAATCTCGGCCTCGAACGAATGGGCCATGCCCGCGGCGACTACCACCACCTGCACCCCAACGATCACGTCAACCGCTCGCAATCGACCAACGACGTCTACCCCACCGCGCTTCGCCTCGCGCTGATTGCCGGGGCGCAGCCGCTGAAGGCGGCGATCGACGGGCTGGTGCGGGCGCTGAAGGCCAAGGCCGAAGAGTTCCGCCCGATCATGAAGGTGGGGCGCACCCAGTTGCAGGATGCCGTGCCGATCTCGCTGGGGGATGAATTCGGCGCCTTTGCCGCCACCTTCGAGGAAGACACCAAGCGCATCGACGAGATCGCCGCGCTCCTGCACGAGATCAACCTCGGCGGCACCGCCATCGGCACCCGCACCAATACCCCGGAGGGCTACACCGATCTGGCCGTGGCGGAGCTGTCGCGCATAACCGGGCGCCGTCTCAGCCTTGCCGACAACCTGATCGAAGCCTCGTCCGATCTTGGCGCGCTGGTGATGTTTTCCGGCACGCTCAAGCGCATCGCCGTGAAGATCTCGAAAATGGCCAATGATCTGCGGCTGTTGTCTTCGGGGCCGCGCGCCGGACTTGGCGAGATCACCCTGCCGCCGATGCAGGCGGGCTCCTCGATCATGCCCGGCAAGGTCAACCCGGTGATCCCCGAGGTGGTCAACCAGGTCGCGTTTCAGGTCATCGGCAACGACCTCACCGTGACCCTCGCCGCCGAGGCCGGGCAGCTCCAGCTCAACGCCATGGAGCCGGTTGCGGCGCTGAACCTTCTGCAATCGGAACGGATGCTGGCACAGGCCTTCGAGCACCTTGCCGAGCGCTGTGTCGTGGGCATCCGCGCCAACGAGGCACGCTGCGCCGAGCAGCTTGCGGGCAGCCTCGTGCTGGCCACGCGGCTCGTCAACAAGATCGGCTACGAACGCGCCGCGCGCGTGGCCAAGCACGCGATGGAAACCGGCCAGAGCCTTGCCGAGGCGCTGTGCGAGATCGAAAAGACAAGCGCGGCCGAAGCCGAGGCGCTGTTGTTCGACGAGGCGGGCTGAGGCGCGCGCCCCGGCCCCGCTTCAGCCCTGCGGGGTCATCGCCTTGCGCGCCCGGTCGCGTTCAAGCCCGAGCCGACGCTCGCGCCAGATGATCAGGAAGCCCGCCGCAACGATCAGCGCCGCGCCCGTGAGGGTCGCCCCCGTCGGCACTTCATGGAAGATGAAATAGCCGATGGCGACGGCGAAGAGCATCGAGGCATAGTCGAACGGCGCCACCACCGAGGCATGGGCAAAGCGGTAGGCCGAGGTCAGAAACCCCTGCCCCATGCCCCCCAGCACCCCGGCAAGCACCAAAAGCGCGGCATCGCGCGGCGCGGGCACAATCCAGCCGAAGGGGATGGTGAACAGCGAAAACAGCGTCGACGACACGGTGAAGTAGAACACCACCGTCGCCGCCCGTTCGGTTGCCACCATCTTGCGCAGGAAGATCTGCGCCAGCGCCGCCAGCGTCGCCGACATCAGCACGAGCACCGCCCCGAGCGCCTGCCGCGTGCCGAGATGGCCTTCGGAAACGGCGGTGAGCTGCGGGGCGAGCACGATCAGCACCCCGGTCATCCCCAGCCCGACGGCAAACAGCCGGAAGGCGCGCACCTGCTCGCCAAGGAACATCGCGGCAAAGACCACCGTCAGGATCGGCGCGGCATAGGACAGCGCGGTGACTTCCGGCAGGGGCAGAAGCATCAGCCCGGCAAAGCTCAGCCCCATCGCCGAGGTTCCAATCACGCCGCGCCAGACATGGCTCATCGGGCGCGCGGTTTGCAGCCCGACCCGCAGTTCGCGGCGGATCGCCAGCCAGCCGAGGATCACCGGGAAGGCGAAGAACGAGCGGAAGAACACCACTTCGCCCGGCGGCACCCGGCCCTCTGTCGCCTTGATCAGGGCCTGCATCACCACGAAGGTGATGACCGCACCGAGTTTGAGGAGGATGCCAAACGAGGGGTTCATGCTGTCTCCGCGGCCGTTTTGCTGCTGATGCGGGAATTCGCCGGCAAAGGCAATCCCGCGCCCTGCGACATCTACGAAACCCCCCGCGCCGTGCTTATCTGTGGATCAGGCATATGGGCGACGGGGAGGCACATGGCATGGCAGAGCGCATCTTGGTAACCGGCGCGGCCGGCACGATCGGGCGGGCGGTGATCGCCGCCCTCGCAGGCCGGGAGGACCGGCCCGAGATCGTTGCGTTCGACCGCGATACCCCGGCGGCGCGACGCGCCCTGGGGCCGTTTTCCGCACGCGCCAGCCTGCTGTTTGGCGACATCACCAGCGCCGAAAGCGTCGGGCGCGCCTGCACCGGGGTCGATGCGGTGGTGCACCTCGCGGCGGTGATCCCGCCGCTGGCCGATGCCGAGCCGGACCTTGCCGAGAAGGTCAACCTCGGCGGAACCGAGGTTCTGGTGGCGGCGCTGGAGGCGCGGGCCCCGGATGCCTTCCTCGTCTTCGCCTCGTCGATCGCCGTCTATGGCGACCGGCTGGAGACCCCCGAGATCCGGGTCGGCGAC
>JANTFS010000232.1 GCA_024763335.1 Paracoccaceae bacterium
AGCGCGGCCATCTGCAAGACCGGCGGCGTGCCCACGCGCATCCGCTCGATGCCGGCGCCGGGGCGATAGCCCGGGTCGAAAGCGAAGGGTGCGGCGTGGCCAAGCCAGCCGGAAAGCGCCGGGCGCACCCGGTCGGCAAGGTGTGGAGCGACATAGATGAAGGCCGGGGCGCCGGGTCCGCCGTTGAGATATTTGTAGGTGCAGCCGGCGGCGAAATCGGCGCCGACGCCGGCGAGATCGACCGGAAAGGCGCCCGCCGAATGGGCCAGATCCCAGATCACCATCGCCCCCGCGGCATGTGCAGCCCGGGTCAGCGCCGCCATGTCGTGGCGTCGGCCGGTGCGGTAATCGACCTCGGTGAGCATGACCGCGGCGGTGTCGGCGTCGATATGCCCGGCTACGTCCTCGGGCGCGACGGTGACCAGCTCATGGCCACGGCCAAGGCTCTCGATGAGACCCTCCGCCATGTAAAGATCGGTGGGGAAGTTGCCGCGATCACTGAGAATCTTGCGCCGGTCGGGCCGCAGCTCGAGTGCCGCGGCAAGCGCCTGGTAAACCTTGATCGACAAGGTGTCGCCCACCACCACGCTGCCCGGTTCGGCACCGATCAGCCGCCCGATCCGGTCGCCCAGCCGACGCGGCTGATCCATCCAGCCCGCCCGGTTCCACGCGGTAATCAGCATTTCGCCCCATTCCTGCTCGAGCGTCTCGGCTACCCGCCGCGCCGCGCCGTGCGGCAAGGGCCCGAGTGAATTGCCGTCGAGATAAACCAGCCCCCGGGGCAGATCGAACAGGCGCCGCGTCGTCGAGAAATCCATCACCACCTCCGCAAGGGGGACGAAATCCGATGCGGATTTCGTCCCGTTTTCTTTGAAGAAAACGTGGCGTTTTCCGCAGCGGAAAACGCGCCTCCCGTTGGTAGCAGACCGTGCTGCCCGGGGCCAGCCCGGGCGCGGGCGGCGGGGATTGCCTTGCGCCGGCGCTTCACGGTAAACCGCGGGGTGAGAAACAGTCTTGCGCGAAGGGTGTTGCATGCTCAAATGGATCGACATTCCGCCGAGCTGGCTCGTGGCGGCGTTAGCCCTGACCTGGGGGCTCGACCGGCTGTTTCCGTCTCTTGCGACGGGGATCGCCTGGCTCGAATGGCTGGGCAATGCGCTGGTTCTGGCCGGGTTGGTGACGATGGCGCTGGGCGCTTGGGAACTCGTGCGCCACCATACCACCTTCATCCCGCGACGGGTTCCAACCAATTTCGTCCGCCACGGCATCTATCGGCTTTCGCGAAACCCGATCTATCTCGGCGACGCGCTGGTGCTCGCGGGGGCGGCGCTGAGCTGGGATGTGTGGCCCGCGCTCGCCCTCGTGCCCGCTTTCGGCTGGTTCATAACCCGCCGGTTCATCCTCGGCGAGGAAGACGGGCTCGTGGCGCGCTTTGGCGACGAGGCACGGGCCTGGTTTGGTTCCGTGCGGCGCTGGATCTGACGGGCGCGGCGAAAAATGGTCGCAAAAGCGCGGATTCGGTCGAAATTCCATTGGGCTTCGCGTAAAGGACATTGAAATCGTCGCGGCGGAGATTCTCCGCCCCGGCTCAGAAGGAAGGAAGACATCGTGAAAATCGGGGTTCCGAAGGAAACAATTGCCGGTGAAAACCGGGTTGCGATGACGCCGGAGTCTGCGGGCTACCTGCAAAAGCTTGGCTACGAATGCCTGATCCAATCGGGTGCAGGCAAGGCGGCCGGGTTTTCGGATGCCGCCTACGAGGCGGCCGGCGTCAAGATCATCAAGACCGCCGCGGCGCTGTGGAAGGAAGCCGACATCATCGCCAAGGTGCGGGTGCCCACGGAGACCGAGCTGAAGCGTCTGAGTAAGGGCAAGACGCTGATTTCGTTCTTCAATCCCGGCGGCAACGAGGAAGGTCTCGAACTCGCCAGGGAGAAGGGCGCCAACGTCATCGCGATGGAGATGGTGCCGCGGATCTCGCGCGCCCAGAAGATGGACGCGCTCAGCTCGATGGCCAATATCGCCGGCTACCGCGCGGTGATCGAGGCCGGCAACAACTTCGGCCGCTTCTTCACCGGGCAGGTCACGGCCGCCGGCAAGGTGCCGCCCGCCAAGGTGCTGGTCGTCGGCGCCGGCGTCGCCGGCCTTGCTGCAATCGGCACCTCCGTCAGCCTCGGCGCGATCACCTACGCCTTCGACGTGCGCCCCGAGGTGGCCGAACAGGTCGAATCGATGGGCGCCGAGTTCGTTTTCCTCGACTTCGAAGACGAGGTGCAGGACGGCTCGTCGACGGGCGGCTATGCCTCGGTGCAGTCGGAGGAATTCCGCCAGGCCCAGCTTGCCAAGTTCCGCGAGATCGCGCCGGAGATGGACATCGTCATCACCACCGCGCTGATCCCCAACCGCCCGGCACCCAAACTCTGGCTCAAGGACATGGTCGATGCAATGAAGCCGGGTTCGGTCGTGGTCGACCTCGCGGCCGAGCAGGGCGGCAATTGCGACTACACCAAGAAGGATGAAAAGATCGTCACCCCGGGCGGCGTGACCGTGATCGGCTACACCGATTTCGCGTCCCGGATGGCCACCCAGGCCTCGACGCTCTACGCCAACAACATCCGCCACATGATCTCCGACCTGACCCCGAACAAGGACGGTCAGATCGTGCACGACATGGAGGATGACGTGATCCGCGGGGCGACGGTGACCTACGAGGGCGAGATCACCTTCCCGCCGCCGCCGCCGAAGGTGCAGGCGATCGCGGCCAAGCCGAAGCCGACTGCCGTCGTCGAGCTGACGCCGGAAGAAAAGCGCGCCAAGGAGATCGCCGAGTTCAAGGCCCAGACCAAGCGTCAGGCCACGCTGATCGGCGTCGGCGCGGGGCTCCTGCTCCTGGCCGGGATCTACGCGCCGCCGAGCTTCATGCAGCATTTCATCGTCTTCGTGCTCGCGGTGTTCATCGGCTTCCAGGTGATCTGGAACGTCTCCCACGCGCTGCACACGCCGCTGATGGCCGTGACCAACGCGATCTCGTCGATCATCATCGTCGGCGCGCTGTTGCAGATCGGCTCGGGCTCGTGGCTCGTGATCCTCCTCGCCGCCGTCTCGGTCTTCATGGCCGGGATCAACATCTTCGGCGGCTTCCTCGTCACCCGGCGCATGCTCGCCATGTTCCAGAAATCGTGAAAGGGAGGGTCAGGGAATGGAATACGGATTCACCACCGCCGCCTACATCGTCGCGGCTGTTCTCTTCATCCTCTCGCTGGGCGGGCTTTCGGGCCAGGAAAGCGCCAAGCGCGCGGTCTGGTATGGCATCGTCGGCATGGCGCTGGCGGTTTTCGCCACGCTGATCGGCCCGGGCTCCGGGCTGTGGCTCCTGTCGGTCATCCTGATTGCCGCGGGCGGCGTGATCGGCTGGTATGTTGCCATGCGGGTGCAGATGACCGAGATGCCGCAGCTTGTCGCCGCGATGCACTCGCTGGTCGGTCTGGCGGCCGTCTTCGTCGGCTACAACGCCTATTTCGAGATGGTGCGGGTGGGCGCGATGGATGCCCATGCCCGCGAGGCGCTCACCGGGTTTGCCGCCGTCGTCGCCCACAAGACGGCGGTGGAGCTGTCGATCCTGCGGGTCGAGCTGTTCCTCGGCGTCTTCATCGGGGCCGTCACCTTCACCGGCTCGGTGGTCGCTTTCGGCAAGCTTGCCGGCAAGGTGACCTCGGCGGCCAAGAAGCTGCCCGGCGGGCATGTGCTGAACGCCTCCGCAGCCCTCGGCTCGCTGGTGCTCCTGTTGATGTTCCTCAACGGCGCCGGACTGTGGACGCTGGTGCTGATGACGCTGCTGGCCTTCTTCATCGGCTATCACCTGATCATGGGCATCGGCGGCGCCGACATGCCGGTGGTGGTGTCGATGCTGAACTCCTACTCGGGCTGGGCGGCCGCGGCGATCGGTTTTTCGTTGGGCAACGACCTGCTCATCGTCGTCGGGGCGCTGGTGGGCTCCTCGGGCGCGATCCTGTCCTATATCATGTGCGTGGCGATGAACCGTTCGTTCATCTCCGTCATCCTCGGCGGCTTCGGCGGCCCGCAGGGCGAACAGATGGCAATCGAGGGCGAGATGATCGCGATCGACGCCGAGGGCGTGGCGGGGCTCTTGAATGATGCACAGGAAGTCATCATCGTGCCGGGCTACGGCATGGCGGTGGCGCAGGCGCAGAACTCGGTGGCCGAGCTCACCCGCAAGCTGCGCGCCCAGGGCAAGAATGTCCGCTTCGGCATTCACCCCGTCGCGGGCCGTCTGCCGGGGCACATGAACGTGCTCCTGGCCGAGGCCAAGGTGCCCTATGATATCGTCATGGAGATGGATGAGATCAACGACGATTTCCCCAACACCGACGTGGTTATCGTCATCGGCGCGAATGACATCGTGAACCCCGCCGCGCAGGAAGACCCCAACAGCCCGATCGCCGGCATGCCGGTGCTCGAGGTGTGGAAGGCCAAGCACGTGATCGTCTCGAAGCGCGGCAAGGGCACGGGCTATTCGGGCATCGAGAACCCGCTGTTCTTCAAGGACAACACGCGGATGTTCTACGGTGACGCGAAAGCCTCGATGGACAGCCTGCTGCC
>JANTFS010000233.1 GCA_024763335.1 Paracoccaceae bacterium
AGCGTGCCCTGCACCTGCCGCGCGCCCGCGTCGATCGCGGCAAGGCTGCCCGCCACCGCGTTGCCGGTGTCGTCATGGCAATGGATGCCGATGTGATCGCCCGGGATGCCCGCCTCGATCACCGCGCGGGTGATGTCATGGATCTCGCCCGGCAAGGTGCCGCCGTTGGTGTCGCACAGCACCACCCAGCGCGCGCCCGCCTCATGGGCCGCCAGCAGGGTTTCGAGCGCATAGGGCGCGTTGGCCTTGAAGCCATCGAAGAAATGCTCGGCGTCAAACAGCGCCTCGCGCCCCTCGGCCACCGCATGGGCCACCGAGGCGCGGATATTCTCGACATTCTCGTCAAGCGTGATCCCAAGCGCCGTGCGCACGTGGAAATCATGCGTCTTGCCAACGAGGCAGACCGCCGGGGTCCCTGCGTTCATCACCTCCGCGAGCACCGGATCGTTCGCCGCCGACTGCCCCGCCCGCTTGGTCATGCCAAAGGCGGTGAAAGTGGCCCGGGTCTCGGGGCGCGCATGAAAAAAGTCGCTGTCGGTCGGGTTCGCGCCCGGCCAGCCGCCCTCGATATGGTCGACCCCAAGCGCGTCGAGCGCCTCGGCAATCGCGATCTTCTCGGACACAGAAAACTGCACGCCTTGCGTCTGCTGCCCGTCGCGCAAGGTCGTGTCATAGATGTAAAGCCGCTCAACCATCGAACACTTCTTTCATCTTTCCAGAAATATCCCGGGGGGTCCGGGGGGCTGGCCCCCCGGCCTTCCCCCTTCACAGACCTTCCAACTTCGCCGGATCGAACCCGGCGCCCGGCACCAGCTCAACCCCGTCTTTCGACATCCGAACCTCGACGCCGGCGGCCACCAGCGCCGCTTTCATCGCGTCAACGGCCGAGAAATCCTTGCTCGCCATCGCCTCGGCGCGCGCCCCGGCGAGCTTCTCGGCGAGCGCCGTGAGGTCCACGGCGTCGGCCCAGCCGCCAAGCTCCTCGGTCAGCAGGCCGAGAAGCTGCGCCGAGGCCTTCAGCCCCGCCGCATCCCCCGTGCTCGCCAGCCGGTGCAACTCCGCCACCGCGCCGGGGGTGTTGAGATCGTCGGCCAGCGCCGCGACCACCGCTGGCGAAACCTCGCCCGGCCCAACGCCGTCCACCAAGGCATGCCACTTGCGCAACACCGCCTCCGCTTCCTGCCGCTTCTTCGCCGTCCAGTCCATCGGCTTGCGGTAATGCGTGCCCATGAAGACGAAGCGGATCACCTCACCCGGCACCGGCGGCTCGCCATCGTGGCCCGCGAGCAAATCATGCACGGTGAAGAAGTTGCCCAAGGACTTCGACATCTTCTTGCCCTCCACCTGCAACATCTCGTTGTGCAGCCAGTAACGGGCGAAGCCCGCCCCCGGATGGGCGCATTTCGATTGCGCGATCTCGTTCTCGTGGTGGGGAAACTGCAAGTCGTTGCCGCCGCCGTGAATGTCGAAGGTCTCGCCCAGCAATTCGTAGCTCATCGCCGAGCACTCGATATGCCAGCCCGGCCGCCCCCGGCCCCAGGGGCTGTCCCATCCCGGCTCGCCGGGCTTGGACGGCTTCCACAGCACGAAGTCCATCGGGTTCTTCTTGTAGGGCGCCACCTCGACCCGGGCGCCGGCGATCATGTCATCGACAGACCGGCCGGAGAGCTTGCCATAATCGGCGTAGCTGTCGACCGCGAACAGCACGTGCCCCTCGGCCACATAGGCATGCCCGCCCGCGATCAGCTCCTCGATCATCTCGATCATGTCGCCGATATGCTGGGTGGCCCGTGGCATCTCGTCAGGGTCCAGCGCGCCCAGTGCATGCATGTCGTCGAGATACCACTGCATCGTCGTCGAGGTGATCTCGTCGATCGGCACGCCGCTCTCCTCGGCGCGGGCGATGATCTTGTCGTCCACATCGGTGAAATTGCGCACGTAGGTCACGTGCTCGGGGCCATAGACATGGCGCAAAAGCCGGTAGAGCACGTCGAACACCACGACAGGCCGGGCATTGCCCAGATGCGCCCGGTCATAGACGGTGGGGCCGCAGACATACATGCGCACGTTGCCGGGGTCCAACGGCACGAACACTTCCTTCGAGCGGGTCGCGGTGTTGTAGAGCTTGATCTCGACCATGGGGTCCTCGCGCACGGGGTTGTCCGCGGCGGGCTTAGCAACTTCGGATCGGAGTGGAAACAGAAGAACGGCCCGCCTGACGGATGTCAGCAGGTAATGCAGTCAATGGTGTTGCACGTCACGTTCATGGCGCGGTGATAGCAGCCTTGGGGGACGCTGCCAAGGCACCGCGCAAAACAACGGAGCGTCCGCGCCCCGGAGCACCGGGGGCGGGCACGTTTTCCTATACGGAAAACGCTCCGGTTTCCGCATCGGAAACCGGCACGAAATCCGCTGCGGATTTCGACCGTGGCGGCGTTCAGGCGGTCGCGGCGTTGGTGCTTTGCGCCAGCACGCCCTTGAGCCAGAGCTGATAGATCTTCATTGCCACCCAGGGGATGAAGAAGGTCGCCGCGACCAGCCCCACGCCGCCCAGGATGCGGAAGGCCTCGCCGTAGCCGGCCGAGGCGAGGATCATCATCAGCGACGAAAAGGCCGCGAGGGGAAAGGTGAAAGCCCCCCAGAACGGTGAGAACCCGGCCGCCGTGACCCATCGGCCAAAGACAAGCAGGGTCGCGAGCAGGGCGATCGACAAAATGCCGAAGCCCAGCCCAAGCGGGCCGTTTCCAAGCAGCATCGCCACGATGCCAAGCAGGCTCGCCGGCACGAGGTGGAGGGCGAGAAGCGGGCGCAGCGGGGCCGGCACATTCTGGCGGGCGAATTGAAGCGCCGAGGCCGCCCAGATCAGCACCGCGACAGCAAGCATCGCCCAGAACAACGCGGCTGCAAGCCCAGTCCAGCCGAACTGCAGCGCGGCGATCGGGCTCACGAGGAAGCCCGCGAACGTGAGATGAAACACCGGTGTCACACTGCGCGCCGCGCCGGGGCCGCTGAGCATGGCCTTGATGACGATCGCAAGGACAACCGCATGGGCGCCGAGCGCGAGCACGAGGATCGCCTTGGCCAGGGCGGGCGCGAAGGGGATCAGCGCCACCGCGAGATACATCGTCGACATCGTCATCGCCGCCAGCCCCTCGCGGCCGGGCAGGGTTTTCAGCTCGTCGGCAACCACGCCGGGACGCGCGGCGACCTTGGCGAGGTAATTGCCCAGCAGATAGAGAAACAGCAGCGCCATCGCCCCCAGGAGCAGCTGCCCGATGGCGGCCGGCATGGCGAAGGTATCTGCACTGCGGCTCCAGGCGAAGGTGAGCCCCCAAAGCCCGAGCGTCGGAGGAAAGATCGCAGGCGGCGTGCGGCGCCAACGCGGCGCGGCCTTCTTCTGTTGCGCCTTGAAGGCGGGCGGTTGCTGGGCCATCGGGTGTCTCCTGTGCGATCGCCGCCTTCATAGGCCGAGCCGGCGGTGGAAATCAAATGCGCCTGTCGGTCGCGGGCTTGCCTGCACCGCCCAGCTGGGCCATCGTCGCGCGACGAACACGGGAGTTGCACGGATGTCAGGTCATGGCTACGAAAGCGGGCGGTTGAACCTGCCCTTCGTCGGGATCCCCACCTTCGCCAAGGCGCCCTACGTGGCAGACTGGCGCACGCTCGATGCCGATGTCGCGGTGCTCGGCGCCCCCTTCGACGCCGGCACCCAGTTCCGTCCCGGCGCCCGCTTCGGCCCGCGCGCGATCCGCGAGGCCTCGACGCTGTTTTCCTTCGGCCACGCCGGGGCTTACGATCACGAAGACGACGCCACCTACCTCGGCCCCGAGGTGCGCATCGCCGACATGGGCGACGCCGACATCGTCCACACCGACACGATTGCGAGCCACGACAACATCCGCAAGGGCTTGCGCGCCGCCCTCGACGCGGGCGCGCTGCCGGTGGTGCTGGGCGGCGACCACTCGGTCAACATCCCCTGTATCGAGGCCTTCGAAGGTCAGGGCGACATTCACATCCTGCAAATCGACGCCCATCTCGATTTCGTCGACGAACGCCACGGCGTCACCCGTGGCCACGGCAACCCGATGCGCCGCGCGGCGGAGAAGGACTACGTCACCGGGCTCACCCAGCTGGGCATCCGCAATGTCTCCTCCACCGCCAAGGAAGGGTATGACGCCGCCCGCGCGATGGGGTCCGACATTCTCTCGGTGCGCCAGGTCCGCGCGCTGGGAACCGAGGCCGTGCTCTCCCGCATCCCCGCAGGCGCGCGGCTCTACATCACCATCGACATCGACGGCTTCTGCCCCTCGATCGCGCCCGGCACCGGCACCCCGAGCCATGGCGGTTTTCTCTACTACGAGGTGCTCGAGCTGCTGCAGGGCGTGGCGAAGGCCCATGAGGTGGTGGGGCTCGACCTTGTCGAGGTGGCGCCGGATTACGATCCGTCGCAATCGACCCAGATCCTCGCAGCCCAGCTGTTGCTCAATACGCTGGGGTTCATCTTCCATGCCCGGGCGCAGGCGTAGCTGGGGTAGAGGCGCGTCGCGGCCGCGGTCCGCCTTGCCCCGACAGCCACAGCC
>JANTFS010000234.1 GCA_024763335.1 Paracoccaceae bacterium
TATGTAGAGCGTCACGTCGGGCTATGGCGCAGTCTGGTAGCGCGTCCGTCTGGGGGACGGAAGGTCGCAGGTTCAAGTCCTGCTAGCCCGACCAAAATTTTCCCCGCAAACTCCGCCGCTCCCGCGAGGCGCAGATGACTTTCGGCACCGGCGTTCTTCCCTCGCAAACCCTGCGCGGCATGATCACGGACGGGGTGATCGCGGCCGCCCCGGACGTGCTCGACGACCAGGTGCAGCCGGCCTCGCTTGATCTGCGTCTGGGGACGGTGGCCTACCGGGTGCGCGCCTCCTTCCTCGCCGGCGCCGGGGCCCGGCTGGCCGACCGGCTGGGCGAATTCGAGATGCACCGGATCGAGCTGTCCGGCGGTGCGGTGCTCGAAAAAGGTGCCGTCTACGTGGTGCCGCTGATGGAAAGCCTCGCCCTGCCCGAGGGGATCGAGGCGGTGGCCAATGCCAAGAGTTCCACCGGGCGGCTCGATCTGCTGACCCGGCTGATCACCGACCATGGCACCGAATTCGACCGGATCGCGCCGGGCTACCACGGGCCGCTCTATGCCGAGATCTGCCCGCAGAGTTTCTCGGTTCTGGTGCGCCCGGGGATGCGTCTCAACCAGCTGCGGTTTCGCGCCGGCAAGGCGGTGCTCTCCGATGACGAGCTGCGCGCGCGCCACGCAGCCGAAAGGCTGGTCGATGGCACCGCGGTGATCGACCACGGGCTCGCCTTCTCGGTCGATCTGAAGCCGCAGGGCGGCGATCTGGTCGGGTTCCGGGCCAAGCCGCACACCGGGGTGATCGACCTCGACCGGATCGGCTATTACGACCCGTCCGAATACTGGGAACCGATCCGCACCACCGAGGGGCGGATCATCCTCGATCCCGGCGCCTTCTACATTCTGGTCAGCCGCGAAGCGGTGCACATCCCGCCCGACTGCGCCGCCGAGATGGCGCCCTACCTGGCGATGGTGGGGGAATTCCGGGTGCACTACGCCGGGTTCTTCGACCCGGGCTTCGGCCATGCCCCGGCGGGCGGCGCCGGCTCGCGCGGGGTGCTCGAAGTGCGTTGCCACGAAGCTCCCTTCGCGCTCGAACACGGGCAAGTGGTCGGCCGGCTCGTCTACGAGCGCATGGCAGAGGTGCCGCAGACACTCTACGGCGCCGGTATCAAGTCAAATTACCAAGGCCAGGGCTTGAAGCTGTCAAAGCACTTCAAACCGATCGATGCACAGGGCCGTGCGGCCCCGCCTTCGGGCCAGAGCGGCTAGCGCAGGCGCCGGGTGATCTTCGCGGCCTGCCGTGCGCGCCGCGCGGCCTGCTTTGCGGCCCGGGCGCTTTGCTGTTCCTCCGGGGTCGGCGCCGCCGCCCCGTCGGTCTGGCGCCCGCGCCCCTTGCCGGTGGCCATGCCGATGCCGGCATCGACGCCGCGGTTGACCAACCGCCGCGTCACCTGACGGATGATCATTGTGATGATGCGATCGAAATTCATGCCTGCCTCGCGATTTTTCGCAAGCGTAGCAGAAATCGGCGCACAACCCAAGCCACGGCCGCGTGAGCGCGCCGGCCCGCGCCTATTCCTCGAACAGCTCGGGCTGCCCGTCGGCCTCGTCGAGGTCTTCGTCCTCGTCCTCGGCCCCCGCGAGCCCGGCCCCCGGCGGCGGGCGGTTGTCGAGCAGCCCCGCCGCGCGCAGCTCTTTCAGCCCCGGCAGATCGCGGGCGCTTTCCAGCCCGAAGTGATCGAGAAAGGCCTGGGTGACGACGAAGGTCACCGGTCGGCCCGGCGTCATCCGGCGCCGCCCGAAACGGATCCATTCCAGCTCGAGCAACTGGTCGATCGTGCCGCGCGACACGCTCACGCCGCGGATGTCCTCGATCTCGGCCCGGGTGGCGGGCTGGTGATAGGCGATGATCGCCAGCGTCTCGATCGCGGCACGGCTGAGCTTGCGGGTCTCGACCGTTTCCTTGTGCATCAGGAAGCCGAGATCGGGGGCGGTGCGGATCGCCCAGGCATCGCCCACCTTCATCACCCGCACCCCGCGCCCCTCGTAGCGCTTGCGCAGGTGCACGAGCGCCTCGGCCGGATCGGAGCCATGCGGCATCCGCGCCGCCAGCTCGGCCACGCTGACCGGCTCGGCCGAGGCAAACAGGATGGCCTCGACCATGCGTTCCTGCTCGCCCATGGGCGGGGCCTCGAACAGGCTGTCTTCCTGCGCCGGGGTCTGCTCTTCATCAGCCATGGATCTTCTTCCGTATCTGGATCGGCGCGAAGGTGTCGCCCTGGCGGATCTCGAGATCGCCTTCCTTGGCCAGTTGCAGCGTGGCGGCGAAATTGGCGGCGGTCGCCGAGCGGCGCCGGGCCGGGTCGATCTCCCAGCCGGCGGGAAGATAGCTCACAAGGTCGGTCCAGTCGCCGGCATGTCCGATCAGCCCGCGCAGCCGGTCGAGCGCTTCCTCCATCGTCATCACCGCGTCGCGGTCCAGCACGAAGGGGCGAAACTCGTCCCGGGTGCGCAGCCGCGCATAGGCCTGCATCAGGTCCATCAAGGTGGCACTGTAGCTGACCCGCCGGGTCCGCGCGACGTTTTCGGGAATGCCGCGCACGAAGAAGTCACGCCCCAGCTGATCGCGTGCCATCAGCCGCGCGGCGGCGTCGCGCATCGCCTGCAACCGTTCCAGCTGGAAGGCCAGGTGTGCGGCCAGGTCCTCGCCCGACGGGCCCTCGTCGGCCGGGTCGGGCGGCAGCAGCAGCCGCGATTTCAGAAACGCGAGCCAAGCCGCCATCACCAGATAGTCGGCCGCCAGCTCGATGCGCAGGTGGCGCGCCTTTTCGACGAAACCGAGGTATTGCTCGGCCAGCCCCAGCACCGAAACCTTGCGCAGATCGACCTTCTGCGTGCGCGCCATGGTCAGCAGCAGATCGAGCGGGCCTTCGTAGCCGTCGACGTCGACGATCAGGGCCTCGGCGGCAAGGCGCTCCGACACGCTGAGCGCATCCGCCTGAAACTCGTCCTGTTGTTCAGCCAATGGGCAGGCCCCTACACCGCTCCGGTCATCAGGGCCTCAAACTCGTCTTCGAGCGCGGCAATGTCAACGGGCTCGGGCGCACGCCGCCAGCCCAGCGCGGCATCGGCCCGGGCCTGCGCCGCCGGCGTCATCTCGCCCAGCGTGGCCGCGAGGGCCTCCATCTCGTCCATGTCGCCGTTGCAGTGCAGCACCACGTCGCAGCCCGCGTCTCGCGCCGCCCGGGCGCGGCTCTCGAGCGGCCCCGAAAGGGCCTGCATCGAGATGTCATCGGTCATCAACAGGCCGTGAAACCCGATCTGGTCGCGGATCAGCGCGATAACCGTGGGCGACAGGGTCGCCGGATTTTCCGGGTCGAGCGCTTCGTAGACGACATGCGCCGTCATCGCGATCGGCAGCCCCGAAACCGCCTCGAAGGCGAGGAAATCGGACACCCGGAGCACCTTTTTCGAAGCCGTGACCCGGGGCAGATCGAGATGGGAATCCACCGTTGCGCGGCCGTGGCCGGGAATGTGCTTGATCACCGGCAACACCCCGCCGGTGATCAGCCCCTCGGCCGCGGCGGCGGCGATCTCGGCCACGTGCACGACATCATCGCCATAGCACCGGTTGCGCAGGACCGGGTGGGTATCGGGCTGAACCAGATCGACCACCGGCGCGCAATTGCCATCGAGGCCGACGGCGCGCAGTTCCTCGGCGATGATCCGGTAGCGGATCTGCATCGCGCGCGCCGCCTGTTTGCGGTTCTGCGCCACCTGATCGAGCGGGGGTAGCCAGTCGCGCCAATGGGGCGGCCGCAGCCGGGCGACTCGACCGCCCTCCTGGTCGACGAAGATCGGCGCCTCGCGGCCGACCGCCGCGCGCAGTTCCGTCGTGAGCCAGCGCAGCTGGTCGGGATCTTCCACATTGCGCTCGAAGAGGATGAACCCCCAAGGGTCGGCGGCACGGAAGAAATCGCGCTCGCGGCGCGTCAGGCGGGGTCCGGCACAGCCAAGTATGCAGGCCCCCTGCGCCGTCACCGTGTCACAACCGGGATGCAGGCGGCTTGCCCCGCGGCGAGGGCCGAGCAAAAACGTCGGGCATCGGAGAGATCGGCAAAGCCCATGGCCCGCAGGCGGTAGAAGGTCTTGCCGCCCGATTGCGCCTTTTCGATCACCCGGTCCTTGCCTTCGAGGATCTCCTCGAACCGGCTGGACAGTTCGGTCCACGCCGCCCGTGCAACCTCGACACTGTCATAGGCGCCCAGCTGCACCAGGCGCGTGCCCACCGGCACCTGCCCGGCGGCAACCTCACGCACGGCAGGCGCCGCGGCCACGCTGGCGGAGGCCAGCGCGATCTCGACCGGCGATGCCGCCGCGCGGGCCACCACATCCTCGGGGCGCGGTGCCGGTCTCGGGCTGCGCACCACCCCCGGCACGTTCGCCGGAACCGCGCCGGCGCTGCGGCGCGGCGCGGGCGCTGCGGCTGCTTCTGCATCTGCGGCCCCCGTCGTCGCTTCGGCGGCGGCCTGAACCACTTCAAGCACGGATGCCATCGCGGGGGCCGGGGCAAGGATT
>JANTFS010000235.1 GCA_024763335.1 Paracoccaceae bacterium
CTGCCGGGCGTGCACGCCACGCTCGACCGGATGGAGGATTTCGCCGAGGGGGTGCGGTCGGGCCGGGTCCGGGCGCCGGGCGGCGGGCGCTTCACCGACGTGGTGAACATCGGCATCGGCGGCTCCGACCTTGGCCCGGTGATGGCCACGCTCGCGCTGGCGCCCTACCATGACGGGCCGCGGCTGCACTACGTGTCAAACGTCGACGGGGCCCATATTCACGACGTTCTGGCCGGGCTCGAGCCGGCGACGACGCTGGTGCTTGTGGCGTCGAAGACCTTCACCACGATCGAGACCATGACCAATGCCGCCACCGCGCGCGACTGGCTGGCGCGGGGGCTGGGGAGCGATCACACCGGCCCGCATTTCGCCGCGGTCTCGACCGCGACCGACAAGACCTCCGACTGGGGCATCGACCCGTCGCGGGTGTTCGGCTTCGAGGACTGGGTTGGTGGGCGCTACTCGATGTGGGGCCCGATCGGGCTGGGCCTGATGATCGCCGTGGGCGGGCGGCGGTTTCGCGAGATGCTGGCCGGCGGGCATGCGATGGACGTGCATTTCCGCCAGGCCGAGGGGACGGACAACATGCCGCTGATGCTGGCGCTCGTCGGCATCTGGCATCACCAGATCTGCGGCTATCCCACCCGGGCGGTGCTGCCCTACGAGCAGCGGCTGGCACGCCTGCCGGCCTATCTGCAGCAGCTGGAGATGGAGAGCAACGGCAAGCGGGTGTCGATGGATGGCGACCCGCTCGAGGAGCCCTCGGGCCCGGTGGTCTGGGGCGAGCCCGGCACCAACGGCCAGCACGCCTTCTACCAGCTCATCCATCAGGGAACGCAGGTGGTGCCCTGCGAGTTCATGGTCGGCGCCAAGGGGCACGAGCCGGATCTGGCGCACCAGCACCGGCTTCTGGTCGCCAATTGCCTCGCGCAAGCGGAGGCGCTGATGAAGGGCCGGGGGCTGGAGACGGCGCGCGAGAGGATGGCGGCGGCGGGCTTCGAGGGGGCCGAGCTTGAGCGCCAGGCCCGCCACCGGGTGTTTCCCGGCAACCGTCCGTCGACGGTGCTGGTCTATCCGCAGCTCACGCCCCGCGTGCTCGGCCAGATCGTGGCGCTGTACGAGCACCGGGTGTTTGTCGAGGGGGTGATTCTCGGGATCAATTCCTTCGACCAGTGGGGGGTGGAGCTCGGCAAGGAGCTGGCGATGGCCCTGGAGCCGATCCTCGCCGGGGCGGCCGGGACGCAGGACAAGGACGGCTCGACGGCGCAGCTCGTGGACCATCTGCGCGGCGCCGGGGTCTGAACGGTTTCGCCGCGCCGGGGGCGCGGCGACCGGCGGGGGCGCTGCCCCCGCACCCCCGGGATATTTATGGAAAGATGAAGGGCAGGGTGGTCAGTCGAGGCCTGCGACCATCAGGATCGCGGCGTAATGGGTGGCGGCGGCGGCGAGGACGTGGCCGTGCCAGATCGCCCGGGCGTAGGGCCAGGTGGCGTGGTGGAAGATCGTGCCCAGGGTATAGGTCACCCCGCCGACGAGCAGCAGGATCAGGGCGGCCGGCGGCAGGGCCTGCATCAGCGGCCAGGCGGCGAGGACGCCAAGCCAGCCCTGGGCGAGGTAGAGGGCGAAGCCCAGTTTCTGCCAGCGGTGGAAGAAGGCGAGCTTGAGGGTCATGCCGAAGGCGGCGAGACCCCAGGCGGCGACGGCCAGCGCCAGTCCGCGCCCGCCACCGATGCCGATGATCGCCATCGGTGTGTAGGTACCGGCGATCATCAGGTAGATCGCCGCGTGGTCGAAGCGGCGCAGCACGGCGCGGATCTTGCGGTGCAGGGTCATGTTGTAGGCGGCCGACAGCGCGAAGGTGGCGATGAGGCCGATGGCGTAGGGCACCAGCGGCCAGATCCGTTCGGCCGGGATGGCCAGCGCCGCCCAGACCAAGAGCGCCGTCGCCCCGGCGATCGCGGCGGCGACGCCGAGCGCATGCATCACCCCGTCGGCGACGTGTTCGGCAAGGCTGTGATCGAGTTCGTAGCGCTGCATCGCGGCTCCCTTCGGCCTCTGACCATACCGGGGCAAGCCGGGCCGCGCACGCCTGACCTCGCGTCGCCCGCCGGTGCCGGCGGGGGATTGCCTACCAGCGGCCCGAGGCGCCGCCACCGGAGGAGGAGCCGCCGCCAAAGGAGCCGCCGGAGGAGGAGGATGACGAGCGGGTGATGCGCGGGATCGTGAATGTCGTCACCGCGTGGTAGCCGCAATGCGGGCAGTCGGTGATCTTCTCGCCGCGTCCGGTGCTGCTGCGGGTGGCGCGGTCGAGCACCTGTCGTTTGGTGTGGATGCCGCGGGCGCCACATTCGGGGCAGCGCGTGAACCGGTCCATGATCCGGCGCCAGAACAGCGCCGCCGCCGCCATCAGCGCGAGGATTGCGCCGACCACCGCCCCGGCAACGCCGGCGCCGCCACCGCTGCCGCCGCTGGCCTCGGGCTCGCCCCCCGCGTAATGCACCCAGGCAATGCGCTCGATCACCGCGGCGGTGCCGTCTTCGATCCCTTGCGAATACCGGCCCTCGCGGAAGGCGGGCAGGAAGATGCGATCGACGATATCCTGCGCTTCGCGGTTGAAGGCATCGCCATAGCCCGAGCCGAGCTCGACGCGCATTTCGCGGTCTTCGGGGATCACCAGCACGAGGATGCCGTCATTGGTTTCGGCATTGCCGATGCCCCAGTGGTTGAACAGCCCGGTGGCGAAGCTCTCGAGGCTGCCGGTGTTTTCATAGCCCCAGCGGGTGTAGATCGTCAGCACCGTGGCCTCGATCCCGGTTTCCTGCCGCAGCGATTTCAGCGCCGTGGTAATCCGGCCCTCGGCCCCTTCCTCGATGACATTCGCGTAGTCATTGACATAGGTGTTCTGGTAGACCGGCCAGCTCTCGGCCAAGGCGGCCAAGGGCAGGATGAGCGCGAAGACACCTGCGATCAAACGTTTCATGGCATTCCTCCGAAGCCGCAAAAACCGGGCGAAAACAGGAAGATGATAGCATGATCATCACCCGTGCGCCAAGCTTCAAACCGTGCCGGCGATCTCTTCCAGAACCGCCGGGGCCAACATCACGTCGTCGCGCGTGCAATCGAACTGGCCAACCTGCATGCGGATCACGAAACGGCCCTCGTGGCTGGTCTGGGTGAGGTAGATGCGCCCGTCGCGGTTGACCGCGTCGAGCAAGCGGGCGGTGGTGGCGTCGTCGCGAAGTCGGAATGTGAAGAGCGACAGGATCGGCTCGGTGACGATCTCGAAGCCGGGCAGGGCGGCGATGGCGTCACGCGCCTCGCGGGCCCAGGCGACGTGGTTGCGGATGCGGGCGCGCAGCCCCGAGAGCCCCTCGGCGCGGATCAGGACCCAGATTTTCAGCGCCCGGAAGCGTCGGCCGAGGGGCACCGTCCACTCGTTGTAGTTCACCACGTCGCCTGTGCCCTGGGTCTTCAGGTAGTCGGGGCGCAGACCCATGGTGCGGATCTGTGGCCCGGGATCGCGGATGAACTGCACCGAGGCATCGAACTGCGCGCCGAGCCATTTGTGCGGGTTGAAGACGATGCTGTCGGCCTCTTCGACGCCCGCCCATAGCGCGCGGAACTCCGGCGCGATCATCGCCGAGCCGGCCCAGGCGGCATCGACATGGGTGGGCAGACCGTAGGCCTTGGCGACCGCGATACAGGGCGCGAGGTCGTCGCAGGCGCCGATGGCGGTGCCGCCGGTGGCGAGGATGACGCCCGCGGGCCGGTGGCCTGCGGCGAGGTCGGCGCGGATCGCGGCATCAAGCGCCTCCGGGTCCATCGAGTAGAGTGGATCGTTTGGCCGGGTCGGCACCTTGACGAGGTTGTCCTGCCCGATGCCGGAGAGGCGCGCGGCCTTGTCGACGGATGAGTGGGTTTGGGCCGAGGCGTAGAGGCGCAGGCGGGGCTGGGCGGAGAGGCCTTGTGTGAGGCCTGCATAATCCAGCGCGCGCTCGCGCATGGTGAGCACGGCGGTGAGCGTGGCGGTGGTGGCGGTGTCGTGGATCGTGCCGGTGAACACGCCGGGCAGGCCGAGCGCGTCGCGCAGCCAGTCGATCACCAGCGCCTCCATCTCGTTGGCGGCGGGGGCGGTTTGCCAGAGCATCGCCTGCGCGGCCATGGCGTTGGCGATCTGTTCGGCGAGCATCGAGGCGGGGGCGGCGTTGGCGGGGAAATAGGCGAAGAAGCGGGGGTGCTGCCAATGGGTCATGGCGTCGGGCACGAGCCGCGTGATGTCGTCGAAGATGGTCTCGATCGGCTCGGGCGCTTCGGGGGCGGGGGCCTCGATCAGCTTGCGGAAATCGCCGGGTTGGAGATCGGGGCGCACCGGGCGCTCGCGCAGCCCGGCGTGGTAGTCGCGCGCCCAGTCGGCAGCGCGTTTCGACCAATAGGCGAGATCGTCGTGATCCATGGCGGCTCCGGCGGGGTGATTTCAAACGGTGCGGCTGTGCCGCGCTGGACTGTGGCGCAAATCGACAGGCTCGCCAAGACATGCCCGCTCGGGCGCCTGTCGCG
>JANTFS010000236.1 GCA_024763335.1 Paracoccaceae bacterium
CCCTTGTGATGGGCCAGCCATTCGAGCAGGAAGGCGCCCTCGTTGCGAACGGTCAGGATGGCGGTTGCGCGCAAGGGCATCTCTCCGGGGTGGCGCGAAAGGTCTGGCCCGAACCCTGAGCGATGTTGTCCGCGCGCGCAATGACGTGTTTGAGTTTCCGCCCCTTTCGCGCCGGGACCCCCCCGTGTAAACTCGCGCAAAACGGGTTTGAGCAGGTAACAGGTCCATGGCGGTGGTTTTCAGGCGGCAGTTGCTCAGTGCAACGGGCGAGGCGGAGGGGCCGCGCCTGCTCGATGCGGTGGCCTGGGAGGAGACGGGCGAGGCCGGGCCGATCCGGCAAGTGCGTGCCTTCTTCGCCAACCCCTCCACGGCCGCCCAGATCGCCGAGACGCCTGCCAGCGGGGTGGAGATCGTCGAGCGGCGCGACGTGTCGGGCTGTGCGCTGGTCTATGCACGCACCGGCGAGGCGGGGGAGGTGACGCTCGACGTCTATCCCGACGCCGATGCGCCCGAGCCCCAGCCCCTGAGTTTCACCCCCGCCGAACCGGACCTCGACAGTTTCGAAGGCCTCAACTGTCTCTTCGGCCAGCGCCTTGAGGAGAGCGCGGACACGGTGCTCGACTGGCTCGCGTGGCACCGCGAGATGCACGGCGCCGACGGCGCGGTCATCCTTGACCGCTGCCCGCCCGACAGCCCCGCCGCCTGCGGCGAGGATTTCGACACCGCGCTTCAGGAGGGGCTGGAGGCGCGCGGGCTCGACATGACGGTGGCCCTCGTTGAAAGCGCGCTGCCGCTCGGCAAGCCCGGCATCGGCCCCGAGAGCCATCCCTTCCTCGCCCCCGACGCGCCGGGCAAAGACCGCATGGACGTGCCCGACCCCGACCCGTGGCGCGCACCCTTGGGGCAGGGC
Organism: Paracoccaceae bacterium; assembly: GCA_024763335.1. Classification (GTDB taxonomy): domain Bacteria; phylum Pseudomonadota; class Alphaproteobacteria; order Rhodobacterales; family Rhodobacteraceae; genus Sinisalibacter. The sequence continues at coordinate 911 of JANTFS010000236.1, forward strand.
ATCCTCTTCGAGATCGCAAAGTGGCGCTTCCTCGCGCGCGCCCGCGCGGTCGTCACCCTCGACGTCACCGATCTGCTCGCGCCCCCCGGCGAGGCCGGCACGGCGTTTGACGCCTGCCTGCGCGCCATGTCCGGCGTGGTGCTGCTGGTGGGGCGGCGGATCTACCCGTGGCGGGTGCGCGAAGGCCAACCCGAGCGCTTCGCCGACCATATCTGCCGCCAATTCGATGCGCGCCGCGGCATCGCCAAGTGGGGCTGCGCGCCCGAGAAGGCAGGGCTCGATGCCACATGGCGCATGGTCCGCGTCGCCTATGCCAAGCCCGATCCCGACACGGTCTTCCCGTTCTGGCGGGCAATGGCGCTGCGGGTGCCGGGGCGCAACGCCGCCGAGCTGGCGCCGAAAACATCGCTGGTCGAAGACCCAGGCCTGCTCGATCTGGCCCGCAACCACTGGGGCCACAAGCCGATCCGCCCGCCGGTATCGAAGACCAGATCCGCGCCGAAGAAGGCCGCCGAGGCCGGACGCACCGCGATTGTGACGACGATGAAGAACGAGGGTCCTTTCATCATGGAATGGATCGCCTATCACCGTGCGATCGGGGTGGACGATTTCCTGATCTACACCAACGATTGCACCGACGGCACCGACACGATGCTCGAGACCCTGACCGCCAAGGGCATCGTCCAGCACCGGATCAATCCGTGGAAGCCGGGGGGCGAACTCAAGCCCCAGCACGCCGCGTTGCAGGCCGCCGAGAACGAAGCGGTGATCCAGAATGCCGGCTGGGTGATCTGCATGGATGTCGACGAGTTCATCAATATCAAGATTGGCGACGGCACGCTCAAATCGCTCTATGCGGCGATGGGCGAGGCCAACATGATCTCGCTGACGTGGCGGTTGTTCGGCAACAATGACGTGCATGGCTACGACGACCGCTACATCATTGAACAATTCACCCGCGCGGCGCCCGAGATCGCCCGCAAGCCGCACCAGGCTTGGGGGTTCAAGACCCTGTTTCGCAATATCGACCTTTACAAGAAGCTCGGGGTGCACCGGCCCAAGGGACTGATCCCCGACCTGTGGGACCAGGTGAAATGGCTCAACGGCTCGGGCAGGCCGATGCCGCGCGAGATGTTCCGCAACGGCTGGCGGTCGACCATCGAGACCTACGGCTACGACTGGGTGCAATTGAACCATTATGCCGTGCGGTCGGCCGAGAGCTTCCTCGTCAAGCGCGACCGGGGCCGGGTCAACCATGTCGACCGCGACCAAGGGCGTAACTACTGGTTCCGGATGAACCACAACGCCGAGGAAGAGCGGTCGATCCTGCGGATGCTCCCGGAGCTCGATGCCGAGGTCAAAGCGCTGATGGACGACCCGGAGATCCGCGCGGCGCATGAGCATTCCGTGGCGGCGCACCGGGCCAAGATCGTTGAGCTGCGGGCCACGGAAAATTACGAGAACTTCTACCGCGAGCTTACCAGTGAACGCTTCGAGACGCTGTCGCGGATGCTGCATGTCTTCGGCGCCAACGTGTTCAACGCCGGACCCGGCGTGATCCCCGACGATCTGCACGAACGCGACCTCCCGCGGGGCTTTTTCTTCACCGTCGAGCACAGCGGCGAGGCCGAGCACTGAGCGTGGGCGCGATCAGGCCGCGCGCTGCATCCGGTCGTAGTCAGCCCGCGCCACGCCGCCCGCGCGCGCGATGGCGCGCCGCGCCTGCCATGGCTTGCCCCGGATCGCCAAGGCCATGATCTCCCCGAGGTGGTCCTGCCGCCGCAGGGTCTTGGCGAGGTTGTGGTCCATCCCCGGAAAGACGAAATGCTTGGCCTTCGGATCGCTCGGGAAGCGGTCGCGGTGGATGGCTTCGTCGGGCGTGTCGCCGTGGAAGATGTAGACCTCGCTGCGGTCGGTCGGCAGCCGGTCGATCGCCTCGAAGGGCCAGTCGGCAATCTTCTTGCGGAAGAACGCCCAGCGCTTTTCCTCGGGCACGCGCGATAGCTTGGCGGAAAACTGCGGCACCACGGCGATCACGGTGTCGATCCGCGTCAGCCCCGCAAGCAGCAGCGCCATCGAGCCGCCCATCGAGTTGCCAAGTGCCACGATGCGCGCGGGCTTGATCTCGGCCGCACACCGCTCAACCTCCGCCACGATCCGCGCGGCGATCCCGGGCCCGTTGAGCCAGCTGCGCGAGGCGTCGGAGACGAACAAAACGTGGTTCTCACCGCCGCCTGCGCTGATCTTGAAAAACTCCGGCGGGGGCTGAACCCCCCTTTGGGTGCCAACCCCGGCAAGGCTGATGACAAGCGTATCGCCCGCGCCGGGCAGATACGACATCGCAAGCGGGGCAGGGCCGTCGATTGGCTCGGGTGTGCGCCCGGCAAAATCTTGGGGGGATAGCAACATCTGGTCAGGCCGCTGGTTTGGGTCGACCGCCGTTCTGCCCACAGATCTTGCAAAGATTGGATAAATTTCGTGATAAATTTGGGGCAATAGCCGCCCCGGCGCACGCCGCCGCTAAAGCTCCTTCATCCCCAGCCGCACCTTGCGGTTGTCGCCCCGCGCGAGGATGTAGTCGCCGAGCTGGCGGGCGAGCTTGCGGTGGCCCTTTTTGACGGCGCGGGCGAACAGCTCGCGCTGGTAGCGCGGGAAGCCCTTGCGGCTGCGCAGCATCTGGTAATAGTCCTGCGCCGTCAACGTGCCCGAGAGCGCGCCGAGGATGATCGGTGAGAGAATGCCCATCTGGTGCAGCGACGAGCCGAGCCGGTGGCCCAGAAGCGGTGCGCGCAGCCGCTCGACATTGTCATGCTCGAACCGCTTCACATGGCCCGCATCGAGCGGCTCGTAGGGGTCGTAGAGGATATAGACCTTGCGCGCGGTGTCAGAAACCAGCGCCGCGTCGCCGTAGGGCCCGGTGAAGTCGCGCCCCCAGGCCACCTTGTAACGCGTCTCCCAAGGCACGAGGGTCTTGTCGAGCGTGGTCTGCGGGCTGATCGCCACCACGTCCGCCCCCGGGGAAGCGGAGGAGAAGGCGCAGGCCGCGTAGCCGCCCATCGAGGCGCCGTAGAACACCACCCGCTTGAAACGCTTGAAAAAACCGCTGTCGCGCAGCTCGTCGAACTGCTCGGAGACCCATGGGTTGCGATACCACGTCCAGCCACCCGCGAGCACACCCAGCATCGACCAGCCCTGCGTCTCGATGAACTTGTAGCCCCATGGCCGCCGGTCATCGCGCTTGTTCATGGTGATGTCGAGGTTGTCGAAGGTCACCACCAGCGTGTCGTCGCTGCGCGGCATGTAGAGGAACGAATGCCCCTCCGGCCCCGCGCGGTAGAAGCCCTCCGCGCCCGCGAGCCGCGTGGCGATCCGGTCCCAATCCTCGTCGCCCTCCGCCTCGGGCGGCATCGGGGTGACCATCACCCGGGTGACGGCCTTGCCGTCTTCCTCGCGGGTCGCGACCGGCGCGTTGGTGCCGTATTTCTTCAGGAACGGGAAGGCGCCGGAGCCCTTCTTGATGTCCATGAACACCCGGCTGTCGGCATGCAGGGCACGGTCATAGATCGGGCCTAGGTTCTTGATCCGCCAAGTGCTGCC
>JANTFS010000237.1 GCA_024763335.1 Paracoccaceae bacterium
GATGAATCGCTGCGTGTCGAGGCGCGCATTTCGCCGCGCGACGTGGCCTTCGTGAAACCGGGCGACCCGGCCTCGGTGAAGATCACCGCCTATGACTACGTGGTCTATGGTGCGCTCGACGGCGCGGTTGACCGGGTCGGGGCCGACGCGATCGAGGATGAAACCGGCAACGCCTGGTTCCAGGTGACGATCCGCACCGCGACCACCAAGCTGGGGCGCGACGAGAGCCTGCCGATCTCGCCCGGCATGGTGGCGCAGGTCGATATCCAGACCGGCCGAAAGACGGTGCTCGACTATCTGTTGAACCCGTTCCTCAGGGCCCGGCGCGAGGCCCTGCGCGAGCGCTGAGGCCCGGCCTACTTGCTGGTGGCCACGAAGACGCCATCCCAGTCCGGACCCGGCGGCGCGGCTTCGAACCCGTCGATCCGCGCGCGGTAGAGCGCCGCATAGCCGGCAAGGTCAAGCCCCATCGCCTGCCCTGCCTGCACCAGCCGGTCCAGCGCGGCGCGCGCCCCGGCCCAGTCCTGCGCCAGATAGGCCGCGCGCATCTCGCCATTGGCCGCGGCCACGGCGGCAAACTCCGCGCCCGCCGCCATCTCCGCATCGCCGAAACAGCCGAAAATCCGGGCCGGCAGGCGCTTGCCCTTCACCCGCACCAGATCGAGCTCGAACAGGGCGAAATCCTTGCCCACCGCCTCGGCCACCGCCGCGCCGAGCACGATCTGCACGCCATAGGGCTTCGACTGGCCTTCGAGCCGCGAGGCGAGGTTCACCGTGTCGCCGAGCGCGGTGTAGTCGAAGCGCATCTCGGAGCCCATGTTGCCGACGACGCAAGGCCCGGTGTTGAGGCCGATGCCGATGTTGACCGGCACGCAGCCGGGCTCTTCCTCGGCGCGCGCGGCGTTCAGGGCCGCGACCCGGGCCACCATGCCGAGCGCCGCGCGGCAGCCGGCGTGGGCGTGATAGGGCACATCGAGCGGGGCGTTCCAGAACGCCATCACCGCGTCGCCCATGAACTTGTCGATCGTGCCTTTCTCTTCAAGGATCGCCTCCGACAGCGCGGTGAGCAGCCGGTTCATCAGCCGGGTGAGCCCGGCCGGATCATCGCGATAACTCTCCGCAAGCCCGGTGAAGCCGCGCACGTCGGAAAACAGCACCGTGAGATCGCGCCGTTCGCCGCCCAGCGTCAGCGCCTCGCGCTTCTCGGCCAGTTGAGCGACGAGGTCGGGCGAAACGTATTGCCCGAACGCCGAGCGGATATGGCGGCGCATCCGCTCTTCGCGCAGGTAGTTGAGCGACGACATCAGCATCAGCATCAGCCCGGCCGAGAGGATCGGGAAAGTCGGGTCGATCAGCGCCCGGTTGGCATGAAAGGCCCAGCCCGATGCCGCGCCATAGCCCGCAATCAGCACGCCCGAGAGCACCAAGACCCAGCTCGCGCGGAAGATCGGGACAAGGCCGATCACGATCATCATCAACCCCAGCGCCGCGACCAGTTCCACCGCCACCGCGTAGTTGGGGCGCAGCAGAAGGCTGCCGGCAAGGATGTTTTCAAGCACCTGCGCATGGATCTCGACCCCGGCCATCGGCACGCCAAGCGCTGTCGGGCGGAAATCCTCAAGCCCGATGGCGGAGGTGCCAACCAGCACCAGATGCCCGGCCAGCCGCCCGGCGGGCACCCGGCCCTCAAGGAGGTCGGCCGCCGAAATGTAGCGCTGCGGCACCGATGGCGTGAGCCACGGCCAGACCGAGCCATCGGCGGCGGTCGGGATGAACTGGCGGGCGAGCACCAGCCCCTCGATCCCGGCGGCGTTGGTGCGGATCGCGAAGGCGTCGCCGCCGGTGGCCACCCGCAAGAGCTCCGGTGCCAGCCCGAGCCGCAAGACCCCCTCGACTAACAGCACGAGGGGCACGCGGCGGTAAACGCCATCGGGATCGGGCCGCGTTGCAAAGACCCCGTGCCCCGCGGCGGCTGCCTCGATTTCTGGTATGTTTTCAATGAGCTGCGGGTATCGCGGCAGGAACGGAAGCGGATCGTCCCCGATCAGCGCATGGGGTGTATCGGCAAGTTCGCGGGCGGCCGCCTCGCCACGCTCCGCCCCGGCCCCGCGCACGCTCGATTGCCCGACCACCACCCGGCCCCGCGCAATCGCCTCGGCCAGCAGCGTGTCGGTCGACGGCAGCGCGGCGATCTCAGCCCGCAGCTGCGCCGGCAGCGCGCGCCCTGCCGCGAGCCGGTCGGGCGACAGCCGGTCGGGTTCGGCAAAGAGGATGTCGAAGGCGAGCCCCGCCGCCCCCTGCGCCATCGCCGCATCGACAAGATCGGCCAGCATGTTGCGCGGCCATGGCCACTGGCCGAGCTCGGCCAGAGAGGCGTCGTCGATGTCGACCACCGCCACCGGAAGCGGCTGGTAGGCGCGCGGCTTGATCTGCTGGAACAGATCGAAGGCGGCCGATCGCAAGGCCGCAACCGGCCCGGGATCAACGACCCGGACCGCGAGCAGGACGAACAACAGGGCAAACCCCAGCGTCCGGTTGACCCCGATCCATCGCCCGACCTTGCCCAGTCCTGCTGCCTTCATGGCCTCCGCCCGCGGTTCATTCCGCGCGACCCCGTGCCACGCCCCCGCAAGGAAAGTGTGCGCGGCCAGCCGGGTCAACGAAAAACCGGGCCGCCGATGTCTTGCCGTGCCTTGCGCGCGATCTGCCGGGCCATGGGGCTGTCCCCATGAAAAATTAGGCTGGCCGGAGCGAATCGGCTAGGCTTGCCGGGATTTTTGCACAAAGACATCTTCCAGTTCTGTTCTCATGCGTGATTTTGAATTCAAAGGGCCGTCCGGCCCCGTGGCCGGCGAAACCGTATCTGCATCCCACGGGGCACCGATTCGGGTGCCCGACACGGTGCCGGTTTTCACCGCCGACTATGCCCGCATTGGCCATGATCTCATCCTGACCGACGGATCCGCCGAGATTTTTCGGATCGAAGGCTATTTCGACGCCCCGCCGGCGGACCTCGTGGCCGCGAATGCGGCGGTTTTGCGCGGCGATCTCGTGGCGCGACTGGCCGGGCCGGCCTTCGCCGGTCAATACGCGCAGGCCGGCGCGGGATTTGCCGGCAGCGAGCCGATCGGTCAGGTCGAAACGCTGGCGGGCACGGCCTGGGCACAACGCGCCGACGGAACCCGGGTCCAGCTTCAGATCGGCACCAAGGTCTACCAGAACGACGTGGTCTTCACCGAGGATGGCGCCACCGCCTCGATCACCTTCGCCGATGGCACGATCTTCACCCTCGCCGCCGCCTCGCGCATGGTGCTCGACGAATTCGTCTACGACGCCGGGGCGTCGAGCGGCAATTCGGGCGCCTTTTCGCTGATCGAGGGCGGGTTCGTGTTCATCGCCGGCGAGGTCGCCAAGACCGGTGGCATGGATGTGGAGACGCCCACCGCCACGATGGGCATCCGCGGCACGACGGTGCTTGTCGACATCACCACCGAGAGCGGGGTGACCACCGTCGAAGTGTCGCTCAACGTCGATCCCGACGGCGGCATCGGCAGCATCGAGCTGAAGGACCTGAACGGCAACCTGATCGCCACGATTTCCTCGACCGAGACCAAGTGGATCGTCTCGCCGGTGGACGGCGAAACCCGTGAGGTACCGCGATCGCCCGAAGAACTCGCCGACGATCAGGGCATCCTGCTCGACGCCGCCCGCGCCTGGGCGACAGCGGCCGAGCGGGTCGAGGCGGGCGGCACCTTCGTGCAACTCTCCGCCGGCAGCAATGACGTGGAACCGCCCGACGGCGACGCGGCTGAAGGCGACCCGCCACCGCCACCGCCCGGCGACGACCCCGCCGAGGGCGACGCCCCCCCGCCGCCGGCCGGCGATGGTTCCGGCGGCACACCGGGCGACGGGTCGGGGTTCGGCGAGGAAACCCGCGGCGCCAACGAACCCCCGGAGGCACTCGATGACGCCGTGACGGTGGCCGAAGATACCACCGCCGTTGGCAGCCTCACGGCCAACGACACCGACATCGACGGCGATACCCTCGCGGTCACGGAGTTCACCGATCCCGAACACGGCGCCCTCGTGCTCACCGAAACCGGCGCCTACAGTTACACCCCGGTGGCCAATTTCCACGGCACCGACAGCTTCAGCTACACCGTCAGCGACGGCAACGGCGGCACCGATACCGCCACCGTCAGCCTGACAGTGACCCCGGTGAACGACGCCCCGGATGCGGCCGATGACAGCGGCAGCACCGCCGAGGACGGCGAGATCACCGGCAACGTGCTGGGCAATGACAGCGACATCGACGGCGACGCGCTCACCGTCACCGCCAACACCGATCCTACCAACGGCACGCTGGTGATCGGCAGCGACGGCGCCTACAGCTACACCCCCGACGAAGACTTCCACGGCACCGACAGCTTCACCTACACGGTAAGCGACGGCAACGGCGGCACCGATACCGCCACCGTCAGCCT
>JANTFS010000238.1 GCA_024763335.1 Paracoccaceae bacterium
CATCCGCCTGCCGAAGCGAAGGACAACCCGGAATATGCCAAGCTCTCGGCTGACTTCGAGGCCTCGGTCAAGAGCCTTCTCGACGCCGCCCGCTCTGGCGATCCGGAAGCGGTGAAAGCTTCGGTGGCTGCCGTCAAAAAGCCCTATTCGGTATTGTTCGTTAAGTTTGGCTGACAGAGCCCTCGAACAAAGGAAAACGCCCGCTCAACCGAACGGGCGTTTTCGAATTCCTTGGCTTCGGCCTGCGACTCAGCGGCGGATGCCGAGGCGCTTGATGAGGTCCTGATAGCGGCCCTCGTCCTTGCCCTTGAGGTAGTCGAGCAGCTTGCGGCGCTGGGCGACCATCATCAGAAGGCCACGGCGCGAGTGGTTGTCCTTCTTGTGGGTCTTGAAGTGCTCGGTCAGCGTCGAGATGCGCGAGGTGAGGATGGCCACCTGGACCTCGGGCGAACCGGTATCGCCTTCCTTGGTGGCATATTCCTTCATCAGGCGCTGCTTTTCTTCGGCAGTGATCGACATCGGGGTCTCCTTTCCAGAGGTTCGGGTTCATGGCGCAGGCCGGGATGTCGTCCAGCACAGGCCCGTGGAGTGCCGGCTTGGCCGGCGGATGAGGGCATATAGGGGAAACCGGGGCCGAAGGGAAGGCCCAATCCGCGACCCCGTCAGCGCGGCGGCAACTGTATCTGCTCGATGATCTGCTGTGCCCAGTCGCCAAGGATGGGGATGAAATCGATCGACCCGAGAAACCGCACCACCAGCGCCACCAGCAAGGAAGCGCCGAGCGCCGAGCCGAGGCCGAAGGCGAGGCCATACAGCAGGCCGTATGCGCCAAGCCGCCAGGGACGTTCGTACTGGCGCAGGAAGGCCGCCTCGCGCAGCGCGGCAATCTCCTTGCGCAGGGCCGAAATCTGAGCGATCAGTTCCGCCCGCGTAGCGCCCGCCTCATCGGCCTGCCCGCTGCCGTCCTCTTCCAAATCCATCCTGCATTGATAAGCGCTTCCGGCGGTCATTGAAACAGCGCTCTGCCCGCTTCTGCCGTTCCGGTAGAGACAGATAGAATTCGAACTATTTTCCGCGCCGTTAATCATAAGTTTTATTTTATATCTCGAGCCCCCGGTAACATCGCTATGCTAAAGAATTGGGACGGGAAATTTCGTGAGCGGGTTTGATGGGTTTCTTTCTTCTGATGCTGGGGCTGGCCCCGATGATGTTCATGGCGGACGTCTTCGCCGAAGAGGCACCGGACGATTCCGGCAACGGGACCGGGGGCAGTGGCATCACCGATACGGGCGAAGGCGGAACCGTGCTCGAGCCCATCACCGACCCGTCCGACGAGTACTTCATCGATGGAGACGGCAGCTTGTTGCAGAGCCTGCTGATCGACCAGACCGATAGCGCCGTCGGCACCGGCTTTCTGGGCACGCAGATCGACGAAAGTGCCGATCTCGAACTGAGTGCGGGAGATGATACGCTGGTGCTCGATGACGGGCCCGGCGGCGGCGAGGGCAGCCTCGAGCTTGCCTTCGGAACACCGGAAATCTCGACCGATGGCGAGTTGGGCGTGGTCTCGGGAGGCGACGGCGACGATGCCATCACCATGGGCGACGAAGCCGGGTACGCCTTCGGCGGCGCGGGTGACGATTCGCTTTCGGCCGGAGACGGCGCAACGGCACTTTTCGGCGGATCCGGCAGCGATATGATCACCGGAACAGATCGCGTGGATGCAGATGGCGGTGCCTCTGCCTTCCTCGATGGCGGCGCCGGGGATGACCACATCCTTGGCGGCGACGGGCATGAATATCTCGAAGGCGGCGAGCATGACGACGGCTCAGCCCCCGGGAACGACACGCTCGATGGCGGCGCGGGAGATGACACGATCCGCGGCGGCTTCGGAGATGACGATCTGAGGGGCGGCGATGGGAATGACGTGATCGACCACCATGGCCGCACCGAGGAACGCGACGGGGTCGAGCACCACGATTTCGCCTGGCATATCGATGACGGGGCCGACACACTCGACGGCGGGGCGGGCGATGACCTGCTGATCTTCGACCAGACCGATACGGCAACCGGCGGCGCGGGCAATGACACCTTCTGGCTTTATCACGATCATGCCCAGAATATCGATCATGCCGAGATCACCGATTTCACCAGAGGCGAGGATTTCCTGCGCATCAGCCTGAACCCGGAAGTGATCCGCGACGATCCGCTCGTGGAAGTTTCGGCTTCGGCGAATGGTGAGGATGGCGTGGTGACGATCAATGGAGAAGTCGTCGCCGTGCTCACCGGCACGCCGGATATATCATTGGGTGATATCTATGTGGATATTCCGCCCACGTTCAACGTCTGATCTGACTTGAAAAAGGGATTTCGCCGGCTTCGCCGGCGACCGGGCCGGGGCTTCGCCCCGGGGGTTTTCAGGGCGCGCGCTGCGCGCGCGGGTCAGGGCAGCCAGGGTTCTGGCTGCCGGGAATAGGCGATGTAGAGCGGGTGCTTCGGGTGGCCTTCCTTCGTCAGGCCCAGGTGATGGAGCGGCTTGCCGGAGGCGCGCAGGAGGTCTTCGACCTCCTGACCGCGGGCCAGGTGGGCGCCATGGGCGCCCCATGCGCAGATGATCTGATCGGCCCAGTCGAGGCTTTGAAGAATCGCGGTATCGTTTTCCGGACCGACGGGATCGTCGGCCGCGCGCATGACGCGCGGGTCGGTGGCGCGGAAGGCGAAGATATTGACCACCCGAAACGCCCCGAAGCCGAGCGCGCGGGCGCGGCGTTCGCAGCGTTCGACGGTCGGGTCGTTCTGTATCTCGGTGGCGGTTGAAGGGTTGAGCATGATGAACAGAGCCCGGCGCCCTTCGGGCGACCAGACCCGCGTGAGCTGGTAACGGAAGGTTTCGCAATCGGAATAGATCGCGGTGGACGGGGCATCGCCCTTGATGTGTTCGCGGGTGATCATGTGCTCTTGTCCCGCGACTTTCGGCGAAAGACAAGCTTGCGATTTTTGCCCGGTCGGTCAAACTGCCTGCAAGGGAGGCAGCACCATGCTCATATCCGAGATCATCCGCCATAAACGCGACGGGCTGGAGCTTGAACCACAAGAAATTCAAGCACTTGTCGATGGCATCACCGATGGAAGCGCGACCGAAGGGCAGATTGCCGCCTTTGCCATGGCGGTGATTTTTCGCGGCATGACGCCGGCCGAGGCGGCCATCCTCACCCTGGCCATGCGCTCTTCGGGCGATGTCTTCACCTGGGACCTGCCGGGGCCGGTTGTCGACAAGCATTCGACCGGCGGCGTGGGCGACAATGTCTCGCTCATGCTGGCGCCGATCGTGGCTTCCTGCGGCGGCTATGTGCCGATGATTTCCGGCCGGGGGCTGGGTCATACCGGCGGCACGCTCGACAAGATGGATGCGATCCCGGGCTACGATGTGCAGCCCGACAACGACCTTTTTCGCAAGGCGGTGCGTGAGGTGGGCTGCGCGATCATAGGGCAGACCGGCAACCTCGCCCCCGCCGACAAGCGCTTCTATGCCATCCGCGATGTGACCGCGACGGTCGAAAGCGTGCCGCTGATCACTGCTTCGATCCTGTCGAAGAAGCTGGCAGCCGGGCTCGAAGCACTGGTGATGGATGTCAAATGCGGCAATGGCGCCTTCATGCAAGACCTTGATAAAGCGAGAGAACTTGCTCACAGCCTGACGCGCGTCGCGGGCGAAGCCGGCTTGCCCTGCCATGCGCTCCTGACCGACATGAACCAGCCGCTGGCCTCGGCTGCGGGCAATGCGGTGGAGGTGAAGAATGCGCGCGATTTCCTCACCCTCGAGCATCGCGATCCGAGGCTGGAAGAAGTCACGCTCGCCCTGTGCGGCGAGATGCTCGCGCTTACGGGCCTCGCCGAAACGCGGGAAGAAGGGGTCGAGAAGGCGCGGGCGGCGCTGACCGGCGGGCAGGCCGCCGAGCGCTTTGGCCGGATGGTTGCGGCACTTGGCGGTCCGAATGATTTTGTCGAAAAAGCAGAGGTTTACCTGCCGAAAGCGCCGGTCACGCGGGTCGTTACCGCAGGCGAAAGCGGCCATGTGAACGGCATCGAGACCCGCGATGTCGGTCTGGTGGTGGTCGAGCTTGGCGGTGGGCGGCGCAAGGCGAGCGACGATGTCGACCCGGCGGTCGGGCTCACCGGGCTTGCGGGCCTTGGCGATGCGGTGGAGGCGGATACGCCGATCGGGGTGGTTCATGCCGCGAGCGAGGCGGCGGCGGCGCGTGCCGAGGCCGGGCTGCGCACAGCCTACCGGATCGGCGAAAAGCCGGAGGTGGGGGCGCCGGTGATCGAGATCATCGCCGGGGGAAAAGATTAAACTCTTTCCACGTGAACAAAACCGGACTTTGCAAGTTTCACCCCCCGCGAAACGGCAATGTTGCAACTCTTGCGGTGCAGGCCTTCAGTGATTGAACACCCGCGAAGGATGCAGCTCGCCGGCGCGGTA
>JANTFS010000239.1 GCA_024763335.1 Paracoccaceae bacterium
GGGCAGGCTTGGAGCAACGACACGCAGCATGAAACCTAAACACGATACACCTTAGAATTGCTGCAAACCTGTCCGAAAAGGTGGGACCACTTCACAGTTCGGCTTCTAGTCGCGGCTGAACCTGAGGCGCTGTCATTGACTGTGTTCAACCCACCCTCCCAAGAATGTGAGGGGATTGAATCCAAAGAAGCGCTGGGAAGTCACTGGAACTTAAACGCTACGGTTGGATCTGAGGCCTATCTTACGAACGTGACCGGCGTCGAAGTGCATAGCCGCCCAGCTGTCAAAGCCCTTATATTCCATAGGCTTGCAGAAAATTCACCAAATCACTGTAGGCAACAGGTTGAGAGAATATCGGCAGGGAGAGAACACTTCAGGCTTTCCTGTTTGAGAGGTTGGTGAATAGCCCCGTCCGCATAACCCTCGAAAACAACGGAAAACTCCGGCCGCAGGCGGATCGGGAGAATGCTTTCGCGAGGGCAAGTGGCGGAGAGACAGGGATTCGAACCCTGGAGACGGTTTCCCGCCTACACGCGTTCCAGGCGTGCGCCTTCGACCACTCGGCCACCTCTCCGTTGCGCGCTATCTATCCTCCTGCCACACCGGCTGACAAGGGGGCGCGGCAAAAAACGACCGGCGCCGAAAATCGGCCTTTCCGGCACCGTCATCGCCGGCCCACCGGGTCGGCTCTCACCTTTCCGGGCATCCTGCGCGCCTTGCGGATCAGTTGTGCGCCGCATCCACGCGCGCCCGCCAATCTGCCGGCAGATCCCAGCACCGGTGATAGGTCGTCCAGCCACCGTCCCCCCAGGTCGCGCGCATCTGGTTGGGGCCGGTCTGGTAGGTGTCGAGCATCGCGTCATATGGCCCGTCGCCATCATCGCACACGCCCTTGAAGGTCATGCGTCCATCGGGCCCCGGAAAGATGCCGGTGAAGTAGCATTCGCCGTCATAGTAGAAGACGTTGTCGGGCGTGATGATCCCGGCGGTGACATTCTGCGTGACCCCGTTGCGGTCGCTGACATAGCTGCAATCAGCGGGATCGGCGGCCCAGCCTCCCATCACGCCAGTGTCGGCCAGAAGCGGCTGCGCGCCTGCGACCAGCACCGCCACAAGCAAAAATCGACCTGAACGCATCGTAACCTCCAACTTTCGCGCGCGCAGGCCGCCCCATTTCACATTGCCGCATCTTGCACCTGCGCCCGCAGCGACAAGCGCAGTCTACCCCCGCCGGGCGCGGCGCGCCGTGACGCAGCTCAACCGGACGCCACGTCAACCCTTGCGGGCAGAGATCGACATCGCCAGCGGCAGCCAGCTCTTTTCGGGCCAGGTGAACATGCCCCCGGGGGCGGGAACGAGGGAGGAAAACATCGGCCACGGCACCTGGTCATGTTCATGAACCCAGTCGAGCCGCAGCCCGGCGGCGGCGATCGCAGTGAGGATATCGCCGAACTTGTGGTCCCACCAATATTCGTGCCCGGCCTCAAGGGCGGGAAAGTCGCCGGTGTAGTCGGCCGGGGCCTCGTCCTTGAACAGGCCGAAATCCATGTAGGGCATGAACCAGCCGGGGCGCCCCTCGGCATCGGGCGCGGTTTGGTCGGTCTCGAAGACCATCGCGAAGGGATGCCCCTCGGCAAGGTAGAGCCGCCCGCCCGGGCGCAGCAGCGCCGCGACGACGCGGGCCCATTTCCCGATGTCCGGCAGCCAGCCGATCGCGCCCCAGCTGACGAAGACAAGATCGAACGGCGCCTCGGCGGCGAGGGCCTGCGGGGCATCGAACAGATCGGCCTCGACGAACCGGGCGCGGTCCGACAGGCCAAGCTCCTCGGCCAGCCCGCGCGCCGCGGCGATGGCCGCCGGCGAAAAATCAAGCCCGGTCACCTGCGCGCCCTGCTGCGCCAAGGTCAGGCTGTCGCGGCCGAAATGGCATTGCAGATGCGCGATGTTCAGCCCGCGGACATCGCCCAGTTCAGCCGCCTCGACCGGGTGCAGACGTCCCTGCCCCGCCCGCAGCGCGGCGAGATCATAGGCCTGCGCTTCGAGATGGATCGCCACCCGCTCGTCCCAGGTTGCGCGGTTGGCCTCGCGCCAATCTTCCGGTGGGGTCTTGGCCGCACTCACCGATGCCTCCGCCGCGTCATGGCTCAGTCTTCGAGGTGGAGATTGACGCGCCGGTTGAGCCGGCCCTTCTTCTCCAGCTTGCCGATGCGCACCCGACCGATCTCGCCCGTGCGTGCAACATGGGTGCCGCCGCAGGGTTGCAGATCGACCTGCTCTTCGGGCGTGCCGATGCGCACCAGCCGGACACGTCCGGCCCCCTTCGGCGGCTGAACCGACATGGTTTTGACAAGGCCCGGATTGGCCTCGAGCTCGGCATCGGTGATCCAGTCCTCGCTCACCTCCAGATCGCGCCCGATCAGCGCGTTCAGCGCCGCCTCGAGCCCGGGTTTGTCTTCGATCGGCGCCTCCATGGCGAAATCGAGCCGACTTTTCTCGGCGCCGATCGCCCCGCCGGTCACCGGAAAGGGCAGCGCCACCGAGAGCAGGTGCAATGCCGTGTGCATCCGCATGTGGCGGTGCCGCAATTCCCAGTCGATCTCCTGCTCGACAGCGCTGCCCACCGGCGGCATCTCGGCCCCCTCGGCGGGCACAAGAACGATCTCGTCGCCCTCGCCCTTGACCGTGGTCGCCACCGCCATCTCGCCGCCGGGCCAGACCAGACGGCCGCGGTCGCCCGGCTGGCCACCGCCGGTCGGATAGAACAGGCTGGCATCGAGCACCACCCCGCCGCGCCCGGTCTGCGCGGTCACGGTCGCGGGGGCGCGCACCCGGTAGGCGTCGGCGCGAAACAAGGGTTCAGTCATCCCCATCCTCCTGTTCGTGGCCCGTTTCCATGGGCAGATCGTCCTTGCGTGCCGTCCCCGGCGCGGCGCTCGCGGCCGTGCCAAACGCCGGGCCCGTATCCTGCTGCCGCGCGCTGCCACCGAGGACTTCGGGGTTGCGCAGCCAGATGTCACGCTGGGCGAAGGGGATCTCGATCCCCTCTGCGTTGAAGCGCCTCGCGATCTCGTGGTTGAGATCGCTGCGCACCGACAGCACGTAGTTGACGTCTTTCAGGATCGCGCGGATCTCGAAATCGAGGCTGTCGGCCCCGAACCCCATGAAGAACACCGAGGGCGGCGGGTTCAGCGCCACGATGGGGTGGGCTTCGGCAATCTCGCGCAGGATCGCCTCGACGCGCTTGGTATCGGTGCCATAGGCCACGCCGACCGGCACTTTCACCCGGCCGATCTGGTTGCCCCGGGTGTAGTTGGTGACCACCCCGGAGATCAGGTCGGAATTGGGCAGGATGACATCTGTCCGGTCGAAGGTCTCGATCCGGGTCGAGCGCACCGAGATGTCGCGCACATAGCCCATCTGCCCGCCGACCTCGATCCAGTCGCCCTCGCTGATCGGACGCTCAATCAAGAGGATGATGCCGGAGACGAAATTCGACACGATATTCTGCAGGCCAAAGCCGATACCCACCGAGAGCGCGCCGGCGACGATGGCCAGAGACGACAGGTTGATCCCCGCCGCGGTGATCGCGATGACGGCGGCGAGGAAGATCCCGAGATAGCCAAGCCCCGAGACGATGGCCGTCTGGCCGCCGATGTCGATGTTGGTCTTGGGCAGCACCGTCGTCTTCAATGTCCCCTGAACAAGGCGCGTGGCGCCGTAGCCGATCGCGAATACGATCGCGAAGGTCAGCAGATCGGAGGGCGAGATCGTGGTGCCGCCAACCACCACCCCCTGGCTGATGCGGGCCCAGAGCTCGGTCATGTCGGTGACCCGCGCGCCCCAGATCAGCGCCAGCACCGGCAGCGCGAGCAGCGCGGCGACGAGCGAGGCAAGCACCGGCAGAAGGGCCTCGCGCGCCCGATCGATCCCGACCCTGAAGATCAGCCCATGCAGGCTGATGAGGAACTGGTGCAGCACCAGCAGCCCGGCAACCAGCCCGGCGGTCAGCATGGCGGGAAAGACGAAACTGTCGGAGAGTTTGCTGTAGCCGACGGCCGCGGCCAGCGGACCGGCGACCCCGATCAGGATCAGCGCAAGCCCGGCAAGCCCCGTGGTGCGTGCCATGAACCCGGTCCCGTCTTCGGCGGCCGCCGCCCGGCTGCGGGCGTATCGGCGCAGGAGTTGGCCCAGCCGCACCATCAGGAAGCCGGCAAACAGCACGATCGGGAAGCTCAGCACCGCGCGGGTCGCGTCGCCATAGCCCTCGTAGTCGGCGAGGCGCCCCAGCAATTGCCACAGGCCGTAGAGCAGACCGAGCGTCGCCACCTCGTAACGCCCCTCGGAATGGCTGCCGCCGGCGATCTGAAAAATCTCCCAATCCGCCCCGGGCTGGCCGAAGATCCGGTTGCCCAGCCAGCGGGCAACGTAGAAGCTCAACCCCAGCATCGGCAACTGGTCGGCGAT
>JANTFS010000240.1 GCA_024763335.1 Paracoccaceae bacterium
GTCGCGCTCGACGCTCTGGCCGAAACCGGGGGGCCGGTTGTCGTGATCACGGGCAACGGCCACGCCCGCAAGGATTGGGGCGTGCCAAGCTACCTCGCGCGCGTGGCGCCGGATGTCACGGTCTTCAGCCTCGGCCAATCGGAAGACGGTGTCGCCCCGCGCGGCGGGTTCGATCTGGTTCTCGATGCCCCGGCGGTGGACCGGCCCGACCCCTGTCTGGCGTTCCGGTAGAGGGGCGCGTGGTGCGCCGGGGCCGGGCCCTGGGCGCCCGCTGTCACGCTGCCCCATTGCGAAGGCACGCCAGCCCTCGTAACAAGAGTTGACGGGACGGGAGGCGTGCATGCTCGCGGGGAAACGGATTCTCCTCATCATCGGAGGCGGCGTGGCCGCCTTCAAGGCGCTGACGCTGATCCGCCTTCTGCGCGAACGCGGGGCGACGGTCGTTCCGGTGATCACGCCGGCCGGGCAGGCCTTTGTCACACCGCTCTCGGCCTCGGCGCTGGCGGCCGAGAAAGTCTATACCGAGCTGTTCGATCTGACCGACGAGGCGGAGATGGGCCATATCGAGCTGTCGCGCGATGCCGATCTGGTGGTCGTCGCGCCGGCCACGGCAGACCTTCTGGGCAAGATGGCCAACGGGCTGGCCAACGATCTGGCCTCGACGCTGCTGATGGCGACCGACAAGCGCGTGCTGGTGGCGCCGGCGATGAACGTGCGCATGTGGGAGCATCCGGCAACCCGCCGCAACGTGGCACAACTGCGTGCAGATGGCGTGCTTTTCGCGGGCCCCACCGAGGGGCCGATGGCCTGCGGCGAATTCGGGCCCGGGCGAATGGCGGAGGCGGACGAGATCGCGACGGCGATCGAGGACGCTTTGGCTGACGGGCCGCTCAAGGGGCGCCATGTGCTCGTCACCTCGGGGCCCACGCATGAGCCGATCGACCCTGTGCGCTATATCGCCAACCGCTCTTCCGGGGCGCAGGGCACGGCAATCGCCGCGGCGCTGGCTGCCCTGGGGGCCGACGTCACCTTCGTCACCGGACCGGCCGATGTGCCGCCGCCGGCCGGCGTTCGGGTTGTCCGTGTCGAAACCGCGCGCGACATGCTCGAGGCGGTCGAGCGCGCGCTTCCGGCGGACGCGGCGGTTTTCGCCGCCGCGGTGGCCGACTGGCGCGTTGCCTCGGCGTCGGACAGCAAGATCAAGAAGGAGGGCTCGGGCAGCCTGCCCGCGCTCAGCTTCGCCGAGAACCCCGACATCCTGGCCACGGTGAGCCAGATGGTTGAGGGGCGGCCGCGCCTTGTCGTCGGTTTTGCCGCCGAGACCGATGACGTGGTTGCCAACGCCACCCGCAAACGGGCGCGCAAGGGCTGCGACTGGATCGTGGCCAACGATGTGAGCCCTGCGACAGGCATCATGGGAGGGCCGGACAACACGGTGCACCTTGTGCACGCCGGTGGTGTCGAGGACTGGCCCCCGATGTCGAAGACGGAGGTCGGGCGCAGGCTCGCAAACCGCATTGCCGAGGCCCTTGGAGACATGCCATGACGATCATTCGCTTCATCTGGGACGAGGGTGCCGACACGTCCTTGCCCGTGCCCTCCTACGAAACCCCGGGCTCTTCCGGCGCCGATCTGCGGGCCAACCTTCCTGCCGATCTTCGTCACCTCGGCATCGTGCTCGCGCCCTTGGAGCGGCGCATCATCCCGACAGGGATGCGGGTCGAGATCCCGGCTGGATTCGAGATGCAGATCCGGCCGCGGTCGGGTCTGGCGCTTGAGCATGGTGTGACCCTGCCCAACACGCCCGGCACCATCGACAGCGACTACCGCGGGCCGCTTGGGGTTCTCCTGGTGAACCTCGGGCCCGAACCTTACGTGGTGCACCACGGCGACCGGATCGCCCAGGCCGTGATCGCCCCGATCGTGCAGTTTTCCTACCAACAGGTCGAGGCATTGGGCGAGACCGAACGAGGCACCGGTGGCTTCGGGTCGACAGGCCGGAAATGATCGCCTTCCTGGTTTCGCTCGCCCTGATCTGGGGGTTGGGTCATTGGCTCGGCATGAGCATGGCGCTGCGCTGGGGGCTCACCGGGCTCGTTTTCGCCGTCATCCTGCTGGCCCACGGCGTGCTCCCGCCGGATCATCCGGTGCCACAGGCGATCGGCGGCAGTTTTGCCGGCTGGGCCACGCTGGCGGGGGCGATTGCGTTGGTGGCGGTCTATGCCAAGGGCGTCGCCTGGCTGCGGGCCCGTGCGTCGGACCCGGAACCGCCGCAACAGGGCCCGTTTTCCGACACCGAGCTGGACCGCTACGCCCGCCACATCGTGCTGCGCGAGATCGGCGGGCCGGGGCAGAAGGCGCTGAAAGGCGCCCGGGTGCTTGTCATCGGGGCCGGGGGGCTCGGCAGCCCTGTGCTGCTCTATCTCGCGGCGGCGGGCGTTGGCACGATCGGCGTGATCGATGACGACAAGGTCTCGAATTCCAACCTGCAACGCCAGGTGATCCACCGCGATGCCGACATCGGCGCGCCCAAGGTCTTCTCGGCCGAGGCCGCGATGAAGGCCCAGAACCCGCATATCACCGTGCGGCCCTACAATCGGCGGCTCACCGAGGACATCGCGGCAGAGCTGTTTGCCGATTACGACCTGATTGTCGAAGGGTCGGACAATTTCGAGACCCGCTACCTCGTGAACCGCGTGGCGGCCGGGCTGGGCATACCGGTGATCGGCGGCGCGATCAGCCAGTGGGAAGGGCAGGTGGCGACCTGGGATCCGGGCTCGGGCGCGCCCTGCTACCAATGTGTCTTCCCCGAGGCACCGGCGCCGGGGCTGGCGCCATCCTGCGCCGAAGCGGGGGTGATCGGCCCGCTGCCCGGCGTGGTTGGGTCGATCATGGCGGGCGAGGTGATCAAGGAAATCACGCAGGCCGGCGAGGGGCTGCGCGGGCGGATGCTGATCTGGGACGGGCTCTACGCCGAGCCCCGGGTGATCCGCACAAAAAGCCGGGCCGATTGTCCGGTTTGCGGCGGCTGACAGAAAGCGGTGCGCCTGCGGCGCGCAGTATTGGTATGTTGGGGGTGTTGCTCCCACCCCCCCAAGGTCTTTCCGGGCCAGAGAGGCAAGGGGCGACTTGTCGGAGGCGGGGTCGGTGCCTAGCTTGCCTGCAAAGGAGACGCGCATGACCAACCCCCTCTTGTCTGACTGGGACACCCCCTTTGCCCTGCCGCCCTTCGCCGAGATTGATGATGCGCATTTCGCGCCCGCCATCGACACCGCGCTGGACGAGGCGCGCAACACGATTGCCGCGATCGCGCAAGACCCCGAGGCGCCGACATTCGCCAACACGATCGAGACGCTGGAGTTGGCGGACGACAGATTGTCGAAGGTGCTCGGCGTGTTCTTCAACCTCGCCTCCGCCGATGCGAACCCGGCGCGCGAGGCGTTGCAGCGCGAGGTTTCGCCCAAGCTCGCCGCCTATTCCGCCGAGATCACCATGAACGCCGCGCTGTTTGACCGGATCGAGGCGTTGTGGCAGCAGCGCGAGGCTCTGGATCTGACCGAGGAGCAGGATCGCGTGTTGATGCTGACCCGGCGCGGCTTCGTCCGGTCCGGGGCACTGCTCGAGGGTGACGACCGTGATCGGCTGAAGGCGATCATGCAGCGGCTGGCGGAGCTGGGAACACAATTCACGCAAAACCTGCTGTCGGACGAGCGCGAATGGGCGATGGACTTGTCCAAATCCGATCTCGCGGATTTGCCCGACTTTGTTCAGGCTGCGGCCCGCGCCGCGGGTGAGGAGCGCGGGGCAGCGGGGCCGGTGGTCACCCTGTCGCGCTCGCTGATCACGCCGGTCTTGACGTTTTCGCCCGACCGCGCGCTGCGGAAACGCGCATACGAGGCTTATGTGGCGCGCGGGGCGAACGGCGGGGCGACCGACAACCGTGCCATCGCCACGGAAACCTTGAAGTTGCGCGAGGAGCGCGCGCGGCTGCTCGGCTTCGACAGTTTCGCCGATTTCAAGCTCGAGCCGGAGATGGCCAAGACGCCGGGCGCGGTGCGAGATCTGCTGAAGCGGGTCTGGGACCCTGCGCGCCATGCTGCAGAGGCGGACGCGGCGGTGCTTGAGGCCATGCTGCGGGATGACGGGCACCCGGGCCCGCTGGAGCCGTGGGACTGGCACTTCTATTCGGAGAAGCGTCGCCAGGCCGAACATGATCTCGATGCGGCCGCGCTCAAGCCCTATCTCCAGCTCGACCGGATGATCGAGGCCGCCTTCACCGTGGCGGGGCGGCTCTTCGGGCTGGAGTTTTCCCCGCTTGACGTGCCGCTATACCACCCGGATGCGCGCGCCTGGGAAGTGACGCGGGACGGGCGCCACATGGCCGTCTTCGTCGGCGACTATTTCGCCCGCGGCTCGAAGCGGTCGGGTGCCTGGTGCTCGACGATGCGCTCGCAGCGCAA
>JANTFS010000241.1 GCA_024763335.1 Paracoccaceae bacterium
CTTCGCGCGCGGCCTTTTCCTCGGCGGCGCGGGCTTCGGCCTCGGCAGCTTCGCGCGCGGCTTTCTCCTCGGCAGCACGGGCTTCGGCCTCGGCAGCTTCGCGCGCGGCCTTCTCCTCGGCGGCACGGGCCTCGGCTTCGGCGGCTTCACGGGCGGCCTTCTCCTCGGCGGCGCGGATCTTGGCGGCCTTGCGGGCGGCTTTCTTTTCCGCCGCGCGTGCCTGGGCTTCCGCCGCTTCGCGCGCAGCCTCTTCTTCGGCTTTCGCCGCCGCATCTGCCTTGGCCTCAGCGGCTTCCTGGCTCACCTCCAGCACCGCGACACCCTCGTCTTCCGGGCTGCCCTCGGCCTGGCGCAAGATCACGCCATTGTCGCTGATGCGTGCTTCCACCCGCTGCTGGATCTCGCGCTCCGCGATCCGGTGCAGCATCTCGGCGTCCGGCGTCGGCGGCTCGGCGCCGAAATAGCGGTCGTCGGCCGCAAGATCGCGGAAGTATTCCGCGATCGATTTCATCGTCGAAAACGGATCATCGAAACCCTCCAGAGTGCAGCTGAAGGTTCCGTAAGATACCGTGAGAATCCTGCTTGTGCTCACCATCAACTCGTCGCTTTCTCCCCCGAGCCAGCAACAATATGTTTACCACGAGTCCCCCGTGAGAATTGCACAATTCCGCGAAAATCACGGTGTTTTTTCACGGCGGGAATGTGGATAGTTGCGCAGCTGGAAACATATAGGCACATGACAGTGAGATTTTCACCCTTTTCGGAAATGATCACGCTTCTCGGCGGAGGGGAGCTTACTGCGGCGACCGTTTCCGAACTCTTGACGATCGCGCCGAATCTGGTGGCCTGCGATGGTGCGGCGCGGCGGGCCCTTGAGCTTGGCATCGAGCCGCTCCGGGTTGTCGGCGACATGGACAGCCTCGACGACCAGACCCGGGCCCGGCTCGATCCGTCTACCCTGCATGAGATCGCGGAACAGGATACCACCGATTTCGACAAGGCGCTGCGCACGCTCGAGGCACCGCTGATCCTTGCCGCGGGGTTCATGGGCGGGCGGCTTGATCATGAACTGGCGTGCTACAATGCGCTGGTGCGCCACCCCAACAAGCGCTGCGTTCTCGTCGGCGAGCATGACATCTGTTTCCACGCACCGCGCCCGTTGTCTCTCGAACTGGTGCCGGGCACCCGGGTGTCGTTGTTTCCGATGGCCCGCCTCAAGGTGAGCGCCGACGGCCTGGCCTGGCCGCTCGACCGGCTGGAGCTGGCCCCGTGGGGCCGGGTGGGAACCTCGAACGAGGCGGTTGCGTCACGGGTCGGGATCGTGCCCGAGGGGCCGGGGCTTTTGGTGATCCTGCCGCGGGCGGCGCTTCGGGCGGCCATCGCGGCGCTGAGCTGAGGCGCCGGGACGCGGTCGCGCGACCGCGTGACGCGCCGCCGCGCGGCGGCGCTTTGGCGCCCGGTCAGCAATTGGGAACGTTGACCGCCAGTCCGCCGAGGGCGGTTTCCTTGTATCTGTCGCTCATGTCCCGGCCGGTTTCGAACATCGCCCGCACGCAATTGTCGAGCGGCACGAAATGGCTGCCATCGCCGCGCATGGCCAGCGCCGCCGCCGAGACCGCCTTGATCGCGCCAAGCCCGTTGCGTTCGATGCAGGGCACCTGGACCAGGCCGCGCACCGGATCGCAGGTCATGCCAAGGTGATGCTCCAGCGCGATCTCTGCGGCGTTCTCGATCTGCGCCGGGGTGCCGCCCATGACCGCCGCGAGCCCGGCCGCCGCCATCGCGGCCGCCGATCCCACCTCGGCCTGGCAGCCCGCCTCGGCGCCGGAGATGGAGGCATTGTGCTTGATCAGCCCGCCGACCGCCGCGGCGGTCAGCAGAAACTCGGGCAGGCGTTCGCGGGTCGCGCCCGGCATGTGGTCGAGCCAATAGCGGATCACCGCCGGGACGACACCCGCCGCGCCGTTGGTGGGGGCGGTCACCACCTGTCCGCCGGCGGCGTTTTCCTCGTTCACCGCCATCGCATAGACCGACATCCACTCGTTGGCGATATGCGGCGGGGCGAGGTTGAGACCGGCCTCATCCTTCAGCCGGGCATGGATCGCCGCTGCCCGGCGCTTCACGCCGAGACCGCCGGGCAGGGTGCCGTCGTGGCGAAGCCCCCGGTCGATGCAATCCGACATCACCGCCCAGATCCGGTCGATGCCATCGGAAATCTCGGCCTCGCTGCGATGGTGTCGTTCGTTGGCGCGTTTCATCTCGGCGATGCTGCGGCCACTGGCGCGCGCCATGGCGAGCATCTGATCGGCGGTCTCGAACGGATAGGGATGGGTCTTCTGGTCGTTGTGATCGCGGGCGGCTTCCTCGGCCTGCTCCGCCTCGGTGACGACGAAGCCGCCGCCGATGGAATAATAGGTTTCCTGCACGATCACGTCGCCTTGCGGGTCGGTGGCCATGAGCCGCAACCCGTTCGGGTGCCCGGCGAGGGGGGCGCCGCGATCGAAAATGAGATCGGTCGCCGGCGAAAAGGCAAGGCGGGGCAATCCCGGCGGGGTCACATGGCCCTGTGCAAGAATGCGCGCCAGCTCCGTCTCGGCGGCCTGCGCCTCATAGCTCTGCGGTGAAAACCCGGCGAGCCCGAGGATCACCGCCCGGTCGGTGGCATGTCCAACGCCGGTGAAGGCCAGCGAGCCGTGCAGGGACGCGCGCAGCCCATGGGCGACGAGCCGATGCTCGCGCAGGAGGTCGAGAAAGCGGCCGGCGGCGACCATCGGTCCCATCGTGTGCGACGACGACGGACCGATGCCGATCTTGAACATGTCGAAAACGGACAGAAACATGGGCGCCCCGATCTTTTGGCCAGCCTGACCGGTCGCGATCCGCTCCGCCACGCGAAAAACGACGCTTTGGGGCGGCTTTTGCCCGGTCAGTCCGGCCGGGTGAGAATGAACAGCGCGCCGCTGCCCATGCCGAGGATCTGCACCACGAGCACCCATGTCGGCACGCCGACGAGCAAGCTGATCGCGAGGATCAGGGCCATCATCGAGACCGCGAGGGTCTTGGCCCGGGGCGAGATCGCCCCGCGCTCTTCCCAGTCGCGGATCGGTGGGCCGAAGGTGGGGTGCTCTTCCAGCCAGAGTTTCAGCCCCGGGGCGGAGCGCGAGAAGGCGAAGGCGGCGAGCAGCAGGAAGGGCGTCGTCGGCAGGCCCGGCAGGGCAACGCCGATCAGGCCGAGCCCGACCATCCCCCAGCCAAAGCCGAGCCAAAACAGGCGCGTGACCCCTTTGCTAGACAATGCGCCGCTCCAGCGTTTTGGGGTCGTCCTCAACATGCCAGAACGCCTCCGCCTCGGGGCCGATCCGCGCCAGCACCCGCTGCATGTCGGGGTGGCGGACGCAGCGCCACAGCGCCCGCGCGACGGGCGCGATCGGGTGTTCCGGCGTGAGATTGTGGTCGGGGCGCAAGGCGCGCGCTTCGGCTTCGAGCGCGTCGCGGTCGGCCCAGGGCAGGGGCGGCGCATCCGGGTCCCAGTCGGTCACCACCAGCGCACGCAGAACGGCGGGCAGAAGCGCGGCAAACTCCACCACCTGGCGTGGGCTGAGCCGGTTGCGGAAGGCAAGGAGCACGCCCTGAACGGCGGTATAGGTGGTGTGATCGGTGGGGGTGCCCAGGCCCTCCTTCGCATCGGCGAGAAAGGCCTGCCAGTCTTTGGTGGCGTGTCTGTAGGCCCAGGGCATCGGCATGGCCGCAAGATAATGACAGCGGTCTGGCTTGGAAAGGCCCGGCTTTGCCAAGCGCGCAATCCGGGCGAGGACCTTGGCAGAGCTGGGGCGCCTGCCGGGGTCGCAGGGTGGCCCCAGACGGGCCGCTTTGAAGCAGGCTGCCGAACCGCGCCGAATTCCCCCTCGCGCGGCGCCGGCCGGTTGCCTATAACCCGGGGAAAGGCAAACCGGAGGGAATCGCATATGGCTGCCAATCTTTCGCCCATCGACACGGCCAAGTTCGTCGCCGCGAAACGGGCGGTCGACTTTGTCGAGGACAAGATGCGGGTCGGTCTCGGCACCGGCTCCACGGCAGCCTGGATGGTGCGGGCACTGGGCGAGCGGGTGCGCGAGGAGGGGCTGAGCATTGTCGGGGTTCCGACCTCGACCCGCACCGCCGAGCTGGCCGGGCAGGTCGGCATCAAGGTGGTAAGCCTCGACGAGGCACGCTGGCTCGACCTCACGATCGACGGCGCCGATGAATTCGACGACGATCTGAACCTGATCAAGGGCGGCGGCGGGGCGCTGTTGCAGGAAAAGATCGTCGCCACGGCCTCCGACACGATGGTGGTGATCACCGATCCGTCGAAGCATGTCGAACATCTTGGCGCCTTCCCGCTGCCCGTCGAGGTGGTGCCGTTCGGCTGGCAGACCACCAAGGCGCTGATCGAGGAAAGCCTCGATGCGCTCGACGT
>JANTFS010000242.1 GCA_024763335.1 Paracoccaceae bacterium
ACAAATTTCACGAACATGGCCTGTCGTGTGTAGTCCACATCGACCACCAGCCGGTACTTGTTACCCGCGATATTGAATACCACCAGCGAGTCGGAAATGATACTGGCGCTGCCGATCTGGGCCTTGATGTCATGGGGAGTCAGCCACAGGGCCTTGAGCGCTTCGGCATGCCATGCTTCCAAAGGCCCCTTCGCATCCTGGTAGCGTGCCTGCTGGTAAAACTCACGCAAGGTCCGTTTGGCGATCACTCTCATTGGGTTAGTGTAGACTCCTCCCAATATGGGAGCAATAGCTGGCTACAACTAAGCATCAGAATGATTCCGTGACAGGCAGCGGTGATAACGAACTGGGTTATTTGCTGCGAGAGCCATACGTCTGACTTGGTCTCGTGTTCGGTGGCAATCGTTGCGCCTGGTCCCAAGGGGGGTGATGAGCCTCACTGGCAAGGCAGCCAGCAAGTTCTGTTAGGACGGCGTTGAATCTTAAAATGTTGGGGCGGCGGTATTATTAGGCCTGCGGCCTCACCCTTCGGGCTGTTGTCGCAATGCGACAACGTTCTTCGGCATCTTCCGGTGCCTCTTCGAATCCGCTCCATGGTACGTTGTTCGGGATCCCGTAAACAAAAAAGGGCCGCCAGATGGCGACCCTTTTCGATGGTGGCGGCGACAATCACATTGCCTTATTAATCAATGGGTTAAGATGCGAAATGCCGATTATGCCCCCACAGATACCCCCAAACCGCCTTGGCTGATTTTTTCCAATAAATTCAAGCCGCCCGGTGCCCCAACTCGCTGAGTTTCTCCAGGGTATCGGGAAATTTCCTCACCATCAGAATCAAAGCAGCGGCCTGGGCATTGGGCCGCGCCCGCCCTTGCTCCCAGTTCTCCAAGGTACGTGTCGATACACGCAGGCGGCGGGCAAACACGGCGCGTGAGACGTGCATACGTTCGCGCGTGTCGCGGATGAGATCCGCGTCTACTTCGAGCGGGGGTAGGTCCTCGACTTCATACGAACGTAGCGTGATTTTTCCCTCGCGGTGTTGCTGCATGGCGTCGACGCCGTCCATGAGTTCATCGATCAACTTGCGCTTTTGTTTCATGAGCTTCGTCTCCTGGCCTCCAGTTCGGCCTGGATGGCCTTCTTCAATACCTTCTTCTCTTCCGCCGTCAGATCGGCGGCTTCATCCTTGTCGTAGATCGTGAAAAACCAAATCTGGCGATCGGCCGTCAGGTAGTAGTAGATGACTCTCAAGCCACCTCGCTTGCCTTTGCCGCGACGAGCGTCTTCCCAACGGACCTTGCGAAACCCACCGGTGCCGGGCATCACGTCGCCCATTTCCGGGTTCTCCATCAACGCGCGCTGCAATTTCCGATAGCTCTCGTCGGTCAAATAGTCGCCGAGGAGGCGCGTGAACAGCGGGGTTTCCAGAAAAACCAGTTTCATCGAAAAAGTATACGCAACTTGCGTATAATATCAAGCCAAGGGTTCGGCAATACGGTAGCCCATTGCGCGGTAGCCGCGTTGGCGTTTCTCCCACATCCGCAGTAATGCGGGATGGCCAGTATCGACAAAATCGATGATCCGAACGTCCGTCTTGGTGGCGTGCTCTCGATGCAAGCGGCCGGCGTACTGCTGCAATGTGCCTTTCCAGGAGACCGGCATGGCCAGGACCAATGTATCGAGCGGGGGATGGTCAAAGCCTTCCCCGACGAGTCGCCCGGTCGCGAGCAGGATCCGCGGCGAGCCGGGCGCCAGTGCCTCGAGTTCGGCGACGAGATTCGCACGCTGCTTTTTCGACATGCGCCCATGCAGCACGAAAGGTTCCAGATCGTGTTCCTCCAGTGAGCGTTTGATGCTGTCGAGGTGATCGGTGCGCTCTGTCAGCACCAGTACCTTGCGACCGTCCTCAACGGCACGTTGCGCCCCATCGGCAATCGCGGCGGTGCGTTCTTGATCCTCAGCCAGCGTCCGGAATATGTCCTGAATCCCGGTGTCGTCAGGTATTCGCGTTGGTTTGCTAAGTGTTCGCGGAATGACCTCAAGATCATGCGGCGCGTTGGCCGGTGGTGCCGCGGTATGTCGAATTGGCCCACATTGCATGAAAATGATTGGCTGTTGGCCGTCCCTGCGGATCGGTGTTGCGGTGAGCCCGAGGACGTAGCGTGCTTTGACGCGCTTGAGGATGGCGTCGAACGAGACTGCGCCGACATGATGGCATTCGTCCACGACGACCTGGCCATACCCCTCGACCAGCGGATCAACCTCGCCTTTGCGCGAAAGCGACTGCATCACGGCGATGTCGATTTTGCCCGTGGGTTTGCGCCTACCACCGCCGATGGTACCGACCACGCCTTTTGCAATGCCGAGAAACGCGTTCAAACGTTCCTGCCATTGCAGAAGCAATTCAGTTCGATGCACCAGAATCAGCGTGTTGACTCGACGACGGGCGATGATCGCGGCCCCTGTGACCGTCTTGCCGAACGCGGTTGGCGCGCGGAGCACGCCAATGTCGTGAGTCAGCATGGCGTCAACGGCATCTTCCTGATCTGGTCGCAGCGTTCCGGCGAACGCGACGTCGATGGGCGTCCCGTCTATCCGTTCGTCATGTATCTCGCAACGGATACCATTGCTACGAAGCAGTTCCTGTGTGGCGTCCAGGCAGCCACGCGGTAGCCCGATGTGTTGGGGAAAGTTTTCAGCACAGCCGATGACCCGGGGCTTGTCCCAAACCGACATGCGCATGGCCTGTGCCCGGTAAAACTCCGGGTTCTGAAAGGCCGCGAGGCGAATCAGACGGTTGGTCAGTGATTGAGTCAGTTGAGCCTTCTCGAAATAGACGAGGTTCGCCAAGGTGATCGAGAGGGCCTTTGGTAATGGTCCGGGAAGCGTCCCTTTATTCGGGGCTAGACGCTTCCAAGGCGTTGAGAGGTCCTCTTCGTCAATGAACGTAACGTCGAGCGGGTGGATGGGTCCGGTGGCTCGCAGTATCACGGATTCGATATCCTGCGGTGCCATAGACTCGATCGAGCCCAAGAAGGCCCATTGGTCTGGATACACCCTCAGGTCATCATCGACGAAAACGCTGTGCCCGGCTTCGCGGGGCTTCTTCTGCAGGGGCAGGGCAATCAGGTTGCCGAAACCGCCCTTGGACATAGTGTCCTGGTTCGGAAAAAGCCGGTCGTACGAGGTCAGGCTGAGTTGCCGGGTACGGCTGCAGGTATGACTGATGATGGCCGTACCCAAGCGTCTGGCATCGCGCGCCGGCACTGCTGCCTTGAAGAAAGTCCATGCATGCGCGCCGTTGCCCGAGCGTGATATCTCCAGCGCTACAGGCACATCCAGTTCACGACAGGATTGAACGAAGGCCTTGGCGTCCTCGCACCATTCGGCCTTGTCAAAGTCGACGGTGAGGAAGTGGCAGGTGTCGTCCGGCAGGAGAGGGTAGGCGCCGATCGTCTTCTCGCCGGCAAGGTGGCTGTAAATAACCGCGTCCGATACCGGTACCAACGAACGATTGCCGCAATCAGCACACTTGATACGCGGCTTCTCGCAGATCCCCGGACGCCATTCGTTGGCGCACGCAGGGGCGTATCCTGACTTGCCAGTGGTCGCGCTTTCCCAGCGCACTGGGTGCACATCGGTGCGTCCCCGGAACAAGCGCCGAAACAGCGCTACCTTTTCCGCTGTCGAGAGGTTCGATGGCTCGGATGGTGGCGGTGCCGATGGGGTGGCAGGCGCCGGATCGTGCCGCCAATCGATGCCATGAGATTCGAGCAGGGCGATCAGGCGCGCGTTTTCGGCTCGTAACCTTGTCAGCTCATCGGATTCATTCGACATCGAGCCAGTTCCCGACCCAAAAACCAATATCTGCTCGCAACACCTGGTACGAATCCTCGGCCCATACGCCGTGAGCCACAAGGATTTGTATCAGGCCGGGCACAGACCTCGGGCATCCTCATTCAGCCAGCGTTGGGATGGGCCGGGTTACGGTGCTGTGATGAGCACCTGTCGGGATGGAGTCGGTAGATGACTGAAATTGCGGGATTGGGAATCACATCGAGCAAAAACAGAAACTCTATATGGTCTTAAAAGTAGCGTATAATACACTGAAATATAAGGAAATATTGGTGGAGGCGGCGGGAGTCGAACCCGCGTCCGCGGATCCTCCGCCTTCGGCTCTACATGCTTAGACTGTCAATTTTCTTTAACCGCCAGGCCGCCCGACAGACAGGGCATACCTAACGGCGGTTCCGGTAAGGTTTTAGCGAATCCGCCCCGGACGTGCTTCATCGCGATCTTGTGAGGTATGACACCCGAGATGGCCCGAAGGCCGCTGGACGCACAAGCACGGCTCCAGTCGGATGGCAATCTACCGGTTATTAAGCGGCGAGTGCGTAGTTGTCGTCGTTGGCAACTATAGTTGTACA
>JANTFS010000243.1 GCA_024763335.1 Paracoccaceae bacterium
GGGTGAGCTGCATGCCGGGGCTGGGGGCGGTCGTGACCACGCTGCCATGCCAGCGCGAATGTGTCTCGCGGTGGATATGGCCGCATAGCAGGCGCTCGATATTGGGAAAATCGGTCACGATTTCAGCCAGATCCGCGGCATTGGCAAAGCCATCGATATCGGTTTCCGGCACCCCGAGGCGGAGCGGCGGGTGATGCAGGACGATCACCACCGGCGCGCCGGCGGCCTCCTCCAGCCGGGCCCGCAGCCACGTGGCGCGGGCTGCGCAGAGCGCGCCGCCCGGTTCGCCGGGGATGGTGCTGTCGAGGCCGATGATCCGCAGCGGCAGGTCGGCAAGAACAAAGTTCAAGAACCCGTCTTCGCGCGTCGGGCAGGCGGTGCCGCCGAGCGCGTCCCACAGGGTTTGACGGTCATCATGGTTGCCGGGCACGACATACCAAGGGCAGTCCAGCCGCGAGAGGATCTGCGCGGCATGCGCCACTTCGCCTGCGGTGCCGGTCTCGGTCAGATCGCCCGACACCACCACGAGGTCGGGGCCGGTCGTCAGACGGTTGAGGCTGTCGACGCAGGCGGCAAGGTTCTGCGCCATCGGGGCCACGCCGCCGGAATTTTGCCCCGGCAGCGCAATGTGGGTGTCACTGATCTGTGCAAGGAGCATCATCTGTTCCCATGGCCGTGCGCTGGTGTCAGTTGTCGCCGCCGGTTGTCAGGTTCCCCGGGGCGAAGACATTTCCGAAAGCCCCATTGGCGGGCGCGTCCGGAGCGGGGGCTGGCTCCGGGGCTGGTTCGGGGGCAGGGGCGCCGGGCAGGTTGCCGGGGGCAAACACGTTGCCGAACGCGCCGCTGCCGGCCGGGGCCGTGTCGGTGGTCGGGGCGGGCGCCTGGGGGGCTTCCTCCTGGCGGCGCGCGCGCAACTCCTCGATACTGCGCTGGATTTCCGCCTGCTTGGCTTCACGCGCCGCGATCTTGCACTGGGCGGGGCTGTAACGCTGGGCGACGCCAAAGGCCACGATGATGGTGAACGACAGCAGGACGAACAGGATCGCCGCCGGGTTGCCGCGCAGCCACGCGGGCCAGAGGCGGGCCGCGGGGCGGGCGACCTTGCCCTGCCAGACGGCCTCCTTGCGTTGCGCCGCGCGCCGGTAGGCCTCGGATGCCAGGGCAACCAGAATTGTCAGCGTGATGATGGCGAAGGCGAGTGCCGAGATCGACGGATTGATCCCCAGCCGCACCTTTTGGGCCAGCACCGTTGTCAGGGTCTTGTAATCGACGATGGTGAAGGTGGTGGTGTTGTAGTTCTCGAACGAGGCGAGGAAGGCCAGCACCGAGGCCGAGGCGATGGCCGGGCGCAGAAACGGCAGCAGGATCTTGCGAAACGCCTGTGTATGGCTCGCCCCGAGATCCAGCGCCGCCTCGGTCAGGCCCGGATCAAAGCGTTGCAGGCGGGCGACAAACACCAGCATCGCGTAGGAGGCGATGAAGGACGACTGGCCGAGAATGGTCAGGAACAGCCCGTTGTGGAACAGCCCATCGAGGAGGGATCCTTCGCCGGCACCCAGAAAACGGCCCACGCGATCCCAGAAGACCAGCGTCGAGATGCCGATGACGACGCCGGGGATCAGGATCGGCGCGATGATCATCGTGTAATAGACCGAGCGCAGCCGTGCCGAGATCTGGGTCAGCACGATCGAGGCCGCCAGCCCCATCGACACCGACAGGATCACCGTGCCGAGCCCGATGATCACGCTGTAATAGATGCCCTCGCGGATGTGCCTGTCGTGCCAAAGCACGCTGAACCACTCGAAGGTGAAACACTCCCATGGCGAGGCCGAGGGGAACGAGGGCGAGTTGAAGGCCGAGACACTCATCACCAGCAGCGGCCCCATCAGGTAGCCGAAAAAGATGATGAAATAGAGGCCGAGCGCGATGCGTGAAACGATTGGCGATTTCATTTGCCAATGTCTCCCATGTTCACGCGGAAGATCTTCATGATCGTCATCACGATGGTAATGGTCGCGACCAGAAGCACGATGGCGTAGGCCGCCCCCTGCTGCCAGTTGAGCGAGTTGTTGAACCATTGATAGACGAGCTGGGTAAACCACAGGCTGCTCGGCCCGCCGAGGATCTGCGGTGTGGCCAGCGCACCGGCCGACAGCATGAAGACCATGGTGCTGCCCGAGGCGATGCCCGGTTTGGCGTGCGGGATGACGATCCGGCGATGAATGCGCGTCCAGCTTGCCCCGAGATCGCGCGCCGCCTCGATCTGGTTGCGGTCGAGGCTTTCGATGACGTTATACATCGGAAACAGCATCAACAGGATATAGGCGTAGCCCAGACCGGCATAGAGCGCGATGTCATGACGGATGAAATCGATCGGCTCGCTGGTGAGGTGCAAGAGCATCAGGGCCTCGTTGATCAGCCCGCCGTCGCCAAAGATGATGCGCAGCGCGAAGGCGCGCAGGATCTCGTTGACCCAGTAGGGGATGATCAACAGAACAACCAGCAGGCGCGCCATGCCCATGCCCCGCGCCTGGCCGAGGAAATAGGCCAGCGGATAACACAGGATGATG
This sequence comes from Paracoccaceae bacterium, assembly GCA_024763335.1. Taxonomy (GTDB): domain Bacteria; phylum Pseudomonadota; class Alphaproteobacteria; order Rhodobacterales; family Rhodobacteraceae; genus Sinisalibacter. The sequence goes on from JANTFS010000243.1 coordinate 2,571, forward strand.
TCGAAGATGGTCACCATGATCGCCGCGACGATGGTGCGCAGGAAGACCATCAGGTCGATGGTGTTGAAGCTTTGGTGGGTTTCATCCGAGCCATAGATCAAGTGCTGGTAGTTGGACAGGGTGTAGACATCTTTCGGCCCGCCTTGCTCGGCCGGTGGCAGGTTGAAGCGGAAGGAATAGTCCAGCATCGAGATTTGCGGCAGGATCACCAGAACGATCAGCCAGAACGCCACCAGCCCGATCAGGATGCTGCCCATCAGCGCCCCGTTGTTGCGAAAGAAGTCGGCGAAAATCAGTTTGCGTTTCATCTCGCCCCCTTCAATCCGAGGCCAACTCGCCCGCCGGCATGATGACGGTGGTTTGCGGATTGATATGCAGGGTCAGCGGCTTGCCGCGTTCGGCAATCCGGGTCTGCCCGGTATTCGGCAGCGACATCTTGATCGGCTTCGCCCCGTCGCCTTCAAGGAAAACGCTGAAGGTGTTGCCTTCGAATTCTTCATTCACGACCTTGGCCGAGATCGTGTTGCCGGTGTCGGTGCCGCCTTCTGCCAGCGTCAGCGCCTCGGGGCGCACAAACAGCATGGCCGCGTCGCCCACCGCCATCTTGCCGCGCTGCGCCGGGGTGATCTCGGCGGTCAGCACGCCCGAGCGATTGGTTTCGATGGTGGCGCGGGTGCCGTCGATACTGCGGATCTTGCCGCGGAACACGTTGTTTTCGCCGACGAAAGACGCCACGAAGGGCGTTGCCGGGGCGTCATAGATCTCCTTGCCGCTGCCGATCTGGTCGATCACGCCTGCTTTCATGACCGCGACGTTGTCCGACATCGTCAGCGCTTCACCCTGATCGTGGGTGATATAGATGAAGGTGATGCCGACGCGCTGCTGAATCTCGCGCAGCTCCGTGCGCATGTGCTGGCGCAGTTTCAGATCGAGCGCGGAGAGCGGCTCGTCAAGCAGCAGCACGTCGGGGTTGGCGCACAGGGCGCGGGCGATGGCAACGCGCTGCTTCTGCCCGCCGGACAATTCGCTCGGCAGCTTGTCGCCCTGTCCGCCAAGCGCCACCATGTCGAGCAGCTCGTCGGCCCGTTTGCGCCGCTCCGCCGCCGAGGCGCCGCGCACCTCCATGGAAAAGGAGATGTTTTCCCAGATCTTCATCAGGGGAAACAGCGCGAGGTTTTGAAAGATCAGCGCCGTGGGCCGCTTGTTGGGCCCGATCCCGGCCATGTCGCGCCCGCCGATACGCACATGCCCCTCGGAGGGGTCGAGAAACCCTGAAATCGCCCGCAGAATCGTCGTCTTGCCGCAGCCGGACGGGCCGAGGAAGGAGAAGAAATCGCCGCCCTTGATGTTCACGTTTGCCTCGCGAACCGCGACGAAATCTCCGAATTTGATCCAGACATTCTCCAGATCGACTGCAACGCCGGTGCTCATGCTTCCCCCGTCAGGATGTGCTTGCGGCCCTCTTTGCGGGCGCGTCTTGTTGTGGGATTGCTTGGTCTTGGAATGCCAAGAAAAGACCCGGCCATCAACCGATGACGGCCGGGTCTCGTGTTTTCAGCTTACGCGCTCTTGAACTGGTTCACGAACTCGGTGCGCACGTCGGCATACCACGGGGCCTCGGCCGGCCACGGGTTCAGCTTGGCCAGCGCATCGCCCGGGTAGGCTTCCGAGAAGTTCTTGGCGTATTGCGCCCCGGCGAAGCCATCGGCCCCGAGGATCGGCGAGTTGTAGCCGTGCTTGTCGATCGCCTTGCCCGCATTTTCGGGGTTATAGGCAAACTTGATCAGCTCGTAGACCTGATCGAGGTTCTTGGCGC
>JANTFS010000244.1 GCA_024763335.1 Paracoccaceae bacterium
ATCGACAGCGCCCCGGGGCAGTGGGATGCCGTGGTGTGCCAGGAATCCGTGATCCATTCTCCGGATCGGCCAAAGGTGTTTTCCGAGGTCTTCCGTGTTCTGCGCCCCGGCGGGGTTTTTGCCTTTACCGACATTCTCACCGCGGAAGATGCCGATCTGGAGAGGGTGGAAGCCGCATTTTCCCGGCTGGGCGCGGCAACGGGCGGAACCGTTCGCAGCTACGTGGAGATGGCCGAGGCGGCCGGGTTTGAAGTCACCCTCGTGGACGAGCGGCCCGGTGATATCCGCACCCATTACGACAAACTGGCCGAAGCCCTGCAAACGCCCGTCGCTGGCCTTGATGCCGACGCGCAATCCGCGATTGCCCAAAGCATTGCGCATTGGCAGGAGGCGCTTGCGCATGGCGACATCACCTGGGCCTGCTTCGTTGCCAGAAAACCGGCCTGACCCCGGCCCAATGTCTCGTCGCGCTCTCTCTCGGTTTGCCCGGTGGCGTTTTTTGGCTGTTTCGGGAGGTGGGTCCGCGATCCTGCGCGACCATGGCACCAAAGGCTCGGCCTCAAGCGCCTGACCGGCCTTCCGGCATCCCGCTAGCCGAGTTCCATCGTCGCGATCGCCTGAAGATTGTCTCCGGCCCGCGGTTTGGCGCCGCGATACATCCGTGCGGTCGCAAAGGTCTCGCGAAGCCCTTCGCGCTCAAGCAGGGCGATCAGATCCGTGTTGACGCGTGGCACATCCACAATCGCATTCCCGCTGGGCAGGACGGTCAGCGCAGCGCGGATCAGCCGAAGCCCCGCGCGGGCATCCGGAGCCACGACCGGGCCGATCTTGACCCCCTCGCGGCAGCGCCGGATCGTCGCAAAACCAACGGGTTCGGTCTGCCCGAGAACCACGGTGCGGCGTGTTTCGACGGGCGTGAGCCATGCCTTCAGAAATGCCGGGCGGCGAAAGCCGTTGGCCGCAAGATCGAGCCTCTCGATCGCCCGAAAGTCGCGCGTTTGCGCCGTTCGGATTTCCGGGTCGGAGCTGCTGTCAACCGGGCCTTCATAGCGCGCCGTCGAACCAGCAGGAGAAAACCCCGATTTCGCGTAGTTTGCCTGCTGCGCCGCGACTCCGTCGAGCCCGACGGTGCGCGCACCGGCGTGATCCAGCGCGTGTTTCCAAAGCGCAAAGCCAATGCCCTGCGCCCGCCAGTCCGGGTGGCAGATATACAGGCCGAGAAACGCGAAATCGTCGGAATGGTTCACAACGGAAATGGCGGCAACCGGGCGCCCGTCGCGCAGGGCAACGAAAAACCCTGACGGGTCGGCAGCCAGAAAGGCTGCGGCGTCCTCCAATCCCGGATTCCACCCCTCCGCGGCGGCCCAGTCGAGAATCAGGCTGACCTCATCCGGCGCCGCGACCCGGATCATACCTCCAAAGCCTCCCGGAGCGAGCGAGGCGCCGTCTGGGTGTTGCGCAAATCCAGAGACGTGTGCAGGTCCACAAGGTGGCTCGTCATCAACTCTTCGGCCCGATCGCCATCGTGATCCGCCATCGCCTTCAGCAGTTCGTGATGCGCATGGCTCTCGCAAAGAGCATTTCGGCGCTGCCAATAGAGCGCGATGATGAGCGACGACCGCGCGATCAGCTGGTCAATGAACGCCGCGATTGTCGTCTGGTCGGCGATTCTGGCAATCTCGAGATGGAACAGGCCCGACAGATAGAGCGCGGCCCCGGCATTGCCGGCCTCGATCGCGGCGTGCTCCGCGTCGATGTGCTTTTCCAGCGCCGCGATGTCTTCCGCCGTGGCCCGTTCGGCCGCCGCCCTCGCGGTGGGCGGCTCCACCAGCGCGCGCGCTTCGAAGACCTCTCGCGCCTCCCGCACCGAGGGCTTGGCAACGAAAGCGCCGCGGTTGCGCTTCAGTTCCACAAGGCGGTCATGGGCCAGTTTCTGAAGTGCGGCACGCACAACAGTTCGGCTGACTCCGAAGATTTCGCCAAGATCGTCCTCTCCGAGCTTTGTGCCGGGAGCCAATCGGTGTTCGTGGATCGCCAATGCAAGAGCTTCCGCAATCCCCACTCTCGGGCTCTTCTCGATATTGATCTGATCCATGCTCTGCCTCCGACCCCAGATTCTGCATGCAACGTTGGCGACCGCAAGGGATACAAATTGTCGCAACAATTGTATACAATTCGGTCGACAAGTTTGTGCACCGCGCCTCGGAACTCGCCCAAAAATTGGGCAGCGCGCGTTTTGGGCAGTGTGTCTGCCATTTTTTCTGTCTGCGGTCGCCCAAGGCGACACAGGATGGGTTGAAACCAAAGGTGGGGCCATGCGGACCGGACACGACCTCGAACTCATTCATGTCACCAAGCGTTATGGTGATACGGTTGCGGTGCGCAACGTCAGCCACCTGTTCACCCCGGGCAGCTATGTCTGCCTGCTCGGCCCATCGGGTTGCGGCAAGTCCTCAACCCTTCGGATGATTGCCGGGCACGAATCCGTCAGCGAAGGGCAGATCGTGCTCGATGGGGTCGATATCTCGACCCTGCCGCCGGCCAAGCGCGGCACCGCGATGATGTTTCAAAGCTACGCGCTCTTTCCGCATCTCAACGTGCGCGACAACGTGGCTTTCTCCCTGCGGATGAAAGGGGTTGGAAAGCCCGCGCGGCAGACCAAGGCAAACGAACTTCTCGAGCTGGTGCACATGACGGAATATGCCGACCGTCTGCCCGCGCAGCTCTCGGGAGGCCAGCAACAACGGGTGGCCCTCGCCCGCGCCCTTGTCACGGAACCGAAGGTGCTTTTGCTCGACGAGCCTCTGTCGGCGCTCGATCCGTTCCTGCGCATCCGGATGCGCGCGGAGCTGAAAAGATTGCAGCGCGAACTTGGCATCACCTTCGTTCACGTCACCCATGGCCAGGAAGAGGCGCTCGCGCTGGCTGACGAAGTCGTGGTGATGAATGATGCCGTCATCGAGCAGGCGGCCCCGCCCCGCGAGGTTTTCAATGCGCCGCGCACCGAGTTCGTCGCGCGCTTCATGGGCGGACACAATGTGATCTCGGTGAACGGCAGCAAGGTCGCGCTCCGGGCTGATGATGTGAAGGTGGGGCGCAAGGGTCTCGCCGCAACCGTTGTTGCCGTTGAATACCAAGGCGCCAGTGTCTCGCTCACGGCCAAGACGGAACAGGGCGAGGAGGTGCTCGCACTCGTGCCAGAAGAGCAGTTTTTCAAATCACCAAAAAACCCGGGCGATGCCATCCACCTCGCCTGGGACGAGGGGCGGCTGCACCGCCTCCAATCCTGAAACTCCTCCAACCGATAGGGAACACTCATGTCCAAAATCCGATACAGCCGCCGATCTTTCCTGAAGACAGGGGCCGCCGCGACGGCGGCAACGGCCTTCCCGGCGCCAATGATCTGGGCGCAGGAAATCAAGGATATCACCTTGCGCCAGTTCGGCACCGGCGTGTCCAACCTCAACGAGGTGGCAACGAAAGTGAAGGAAGACCTTGGCTTCAACCTGGCAATGACCGCGCTTGATTCTGATGCGGTGACCCAGCGCGCCGCCACCCAGCCCGACAGCTTCGACATCGCCGATATCGAATACTGGATCGCCAAGAAAGTCTGGCCCACCGGCAACCTCCAGGCGATGGATACTTCGAAGATCAAGAACTACGACAAGATCGTCGGCATCTTCAAATCGGGCAAGCTCACCCCCGAAAGCGTGATCGCGCAAGGCACCGCGCCGCATACCGTGGGCTTCGTTGATGGCCCCGGCGGCACCAGTTTCGCCGACCACGAAACAGGCTGGATGACACTGATCCCGACGATCTACAACGCCGACACGCTGGGCATTCGCCCCGACCTGATCGGCCGCCCGATCGAGCATTGGTCGGAGCTTCTCAACCCCGAGTTCAAGGGCAAGGCCTCGATCCTCGACATCTCGTCGATCGGCATCATGGACATGGCCATGGTCGTCGAATCGATGGGCGAACACAAATATGCCGACAAGGGCAACATGACCAAGGACGAGATCGACCTGACCATCGGCATTTTCACCGAGGCCAAGAAGATGGGCCAGTTCCGCGCATTCTGGAAGACCTTCGACGAAAGCGTCAACCTGATGGCTTCGGGCGAAGTGGTGATCCAGTCGATGTGGTCGCCCGCGATCACCGCGGTGAAGTCGCGCGGCATTCCTTGTGTCTACCAGCCGCTCGTCGAGGGCTATCGCTCGTGGGGCGGCGGCATTGGCCTGTCGTCCTCGCTTTCGGGCATGGCGCTCGATGCGGCCTACGAATACATCAACTGGTATCTCGACGGCTGGGTCGGCGGCTTCCTGATGCGCCAGGGCTATTACTCGGCGGTGCCGGAAACGTCCAAGAACTTCATGACAG
>JANTFS010000245.1 GCA_024763335.1 Paracoccaceae bacterium
TCTTGAGCGCGGTGTCGGCAAGGCCCTTGCGCGCGCCGTGGGTCGAGTTGAAATACTCGAGCACGGTGAGGCCTTCCTTGAAGTTCGAGATGATCGGGGTTTCGATGATCTCGCCCGAGGGCTTGGCCATCAGCCCGCGCATCCCGCCGAGCTGCTTCATCTGCGCCGGCGAGCCCCGCGCACCGGAGTGCGACATCATGTAGACCGAGTTCGGCTCCATCTCGGCGCCGGTGTCGTCATAGCGCACCGCCGAGATTTCGCCCATCATCGCGTCAGCCACGCTGTCGGAGCACTTCGACCAGGCATCGACCACCTTGTTGTATTTCTCGCCAAGGGTGATCAGGCCGTCCATGTACTGCTGCTCGTATTCCTTCACCTGATCGCGAACCCGGTCGACGATCTCCCACTTCGTATCGGGGATAACCATGTCATCCTTGCCGAAGGAAATGCCGGCCTTGAAGGCTTCCTTGAAGCCAAGCCCCATGATCTGGTCACAGAAGATGACGCTCTCCTTCTGGCCGCAATAGCGATAGACCGTGTCGATGACCTGCTGCACTTCCTTCTTGCGCAGGAGCCGGTTGACGAGTTCAAACGGAGCCTTGGCGTTGAGCGGCAGGAGGTTGCCCAGACGCACGCGGCCGGGTGTGGTCTCGTAGCGCTTCCAGACTTCCTGGCCGGTTTCGTCGATCTGCTTCATGCGGGCCTGGATCCTGGCGTGCATGTGCACTTCGCCGGATTCCAGCGCATGTTCGATCTCTTCGACCGACGAGAACACCATGCCCTCGCCCTTCATGCCCTTGCGCTCCATGGTGATGTAGTAGAGGCCAAGGATCATGTCCTGCGACGGCACGATGATCGGCGCGCCGTTGGCGGGCGACAGCACGTTGTTGGTCGACATCATCAGCACGCGCGCTTCAAGCTGGGCTTCCAGCGAAAGCGGCACGTGAACGGCCATCTGGTCACCGTCGAAGTCGGCGTTGAAGGCCGAACAGACGAGCGGGTGCAGCTGGATCGCCTTGCCTTCGATCAGCGTGGGCTCAAACGCCTGGATGCCGAGGCGGTGCAGCGTCGGCGCGCGGTTGAGCAGAACCGGGTGCTCGCGGATCACCTCGTCGAGGATGTCCCACACTTCGGGGCGCTCTTTCTCGACCAGCTTCTTGGCTTGCTTGACCGTCGAGCTGAGGCCCTTGGCCTCGAGCCGCGAGTAGATGAACGGCTTGAACAGTTCCAGCGCCATCTTCTTGGGCAGGCCGCACTGGTGCAGCTTGAGCTCGGGGCCGGTCACGATCACCGAACGGCCCGAGAAGTCGACCCGCTTGCCCAGAAGGTTCTGGCGGAAGCGGCCCTGCTTGCCCTTGAGCATGTCGGACAGCGACTTCAACGGGCGCTTGTTGGCGCCGGTGATGACCCGGCCGCGGCGGCCGTTGTCAAACAGCGCATCGACCGATTCCTGCAGCATCCGCTTTTCGTTGCGCACGATGATGTCGGGCGCACGCAGCTCGATGAGGCGCTTGAGGCGGTTGTTGCGGTTGATCACGCGGCGGTAGAGGTCGTTGAGGTCCGACGTGGCGAAACGGCCACCGTCGAGCGGCACCAGCGGGCGCAGCTCGGGCGGGATGACCGGGATCACCGTGAGGATCATCCACTCGGGGCGGTTGCCCGACTCGAGGAAGCTCTCGACGATCTTCAGGCGTTTGATGATCTTCTTCGGCTTCAGCTCACCGGTGGCCTCGGCGAGATCGGCGCGCAGCTGCTCGGCCTCGGCTTCGAGGTCGATCTGGCTGAGCATCTCGCGGATTGCCTCGGCGCCGATGTTGGCGGTGAAGGCATCCATGCCGTAGAGATCCTGGGCGTCGAGGAATTCCTCTTCGCTCATCAGCTGGCCGTAGTGAAGATCAGTCAGACCCGGCTCGATGACCACGTAGTTCTCGAAGTAGAGAATGCGCTCAAGGTCGCGCAGGGTCATGTCGAGCATCAGGCCGATGCGCGACGGCAGCGACTTGAGGAACCAGATGTGGGCGACGGGAGCGGCGAGCTCGATATGGCCCATCCGCTCGCGGCGCACCTTCTGGAGCGTCACTTCGACACCGCATTTCTCGCAGACGACGCCGCGGTATTTCATCCGCTTGTATTTGCCGCAAAGGCATTCGTAGTCCTTGATCGGGCCAAAGATCCGGGCGCAGAACAAGCCGTCACGCTCGGGCTTGAAGGTCCGGTAGTTGATCGTTTCCGGCTTCTTGATCTCGCCATAGGACCAGCTGAGAATCCGTTCCGGCGAGGCAAGCGACACCTTGATCTCGTCAAAGATCTTGGGGGACGCGAGCGGGTTGAACGGGTTGGTGGTCAGTTCCTGGTTCATTTTGATGTCCTCAAATCTGTGCGGATGGGGTTGGGAAATGGTGGGTTGGCACCCACCCTACGGACGTTGCGTAGGGTGGGTGAAACCCACCGTTATTCCTCGTCCTCCGCATCCAGGAGTTCCATGTTGAGACCGAGGCCGCGGACTTCCTTCACCAGCACGTTGAAGCTCTCGGGCACACCGGCCTCGAAGTTGTCCTCGCCCTTGACGATCGACTCGTAGACCTTGGTCCGGCCCGCGACGTCGTCCGACTTGACGGTGAGCATCTCCTGCAGCGTGTAGGCCGCGCCGTAGGCTTCCAGCGCCCAGACCTCCATTTCCCCGAAGCGCTGGCCACCGAACTGGGCCTTGCCGCCCAGCGGCTGCTGGGTGACGAGGCTGTAGGGGCCGGTCGACCGGGCGTGGATCTTGTCATCGACGAGGTGGTGCAGCTTGAGCAGGTATTTCACCCCAACCGTCACCGGTCGCGAGAATTGCTCGCCGGTGCGTCCGTCGAACAGGACGGACTGACCGCTTGTGTCGAACCCGGCGCGTGCAAGCGCATCGTTCACGTCGGCTTCCTTTGCGCCGTCGAAAACCGGGGTGGCAATCGGCACACCACGCGAGACGTTCTCGGCGGCTTCGACAAGCCGATCTTCCTCCATCCCCGAGATGCCTTCTTCGTAGACGTCCTCGCCATAGGCATGGCTCATCGCCTCGCGCACCGGGGTCAGATCGCCCGAGCGCCGATACTCGGCCAGCGCGTCGTCGATCTTCAGGCCCAGCGCCCGGGCTGCCCAGCCCATGTGGGTTTCGAGAATCTGGCCCACGTTCATCCGCGAAGGCACGCCCAGCGGGTTGAGGCAGAAGTCGACCGGGGTGCCGTCGGCGAGGAAGGGCATGTCTTCCATTGGCACGACCTTCGAGATCACACCCTTGTTGCCGTGGCGGCCGGCCATCTTGTCACCCGGCTGGAGCTTGCGTTTCACCGCGACGAAGACCTTGACCATCTTCATCACGCCCGGCGGCAGATCGTCGCCGCGGCGCACCTTCTCGACCTTGTCTTCGAACCGGTGTTCCAGCGCGCGCTTCTGGGCCTCATACTGGGCATGCAGCGCCTCGACCTGGCCGGCATCGGCCTCGTCTTCGAGCGCGAGCTGCCACCATTGGCCCTTCGAGAGCTGGTCGTCGAGCAGGGAAGCATCGATCTTCGTGCCGGACTTCACGCCCTTGGGGCCCTTCACGGCGGTCTTGCCTTCGATCATGCCGCGCAGGCGCGCGTAGATGTTGCGCTCGAAGATCGCAAGCTCGTCGTCTCGGTCACGGGCGAGGCGCTCGACTTCTTCACGCTCGATCTGCAGCGCGCGCTCGTCCTTGTCGACGCCGTGGCGGTTGAACACCCGCACCTCGACAACGGTGCCGAAATCGCCCGGCTTCACGCGCAGGGAGGTGTCACGCACATCGGAGGCCTTCTCGCCGAAGATCGCGCGCAGAAGTTTCTCTTCCGGCGTCATCGGGCTTTCGCCCTTGGGCGTGATCTTGCCCACGAGAATATCGCCCGGCTGCACCTCGGCGCCAATATAGACGATGCCCGCCTCGTCGAGGTTGCGCAGCGCCTCCTCGCCGACGTTCGGGATATCGCGGGTGATCTCTTCCGGCCCGAGCTTGGTGTCACGGGCGGCGACTTCAAATTCCTCGATATGGATCGAGGTGAAGACGTCGTCACGCGCGATGCGCTCGGAAATCAGGATCGAATCCTCGTAGTTGTAACCGTTCCACGGCATGAAGGCGACGACCACGTTCTTGCCCAGCGCCAGCTCGCCCAGATCGGTCGAGGGGCCGTCGGCGATCACTTCGCCCTTGGCCACCTTCTGGCCCACCTTCACCAGCGGACGCTGGTTGATGCAGGTGTTCTGGTTCGACCGCTGGAACTTGCGCAACCGGTAGATGTCGACGCCCGGATCGCCCGGTTCGAGGTCTTCGGTGGCCCGCACGACGATCCGGGTGGCGTCCACCTGGTCGAT
>JANTFS010000246.1 GCA_024763335.1 Paracoccaceae bacterium
GCGTTTCGGCCAGAACGCCCGACCTGTGCGGCCTGACGCTGGCGGCGCTGTGGCACACGATGGTCGACAAGCTGCCCGGGCTGCGCCCGCTGCTGCATGACACGGCCCCCGGCATCGAAACCCTCGTCGACCGCATCGCCGCGCGCCCCGAGATCGCCCGGCTGCGCGCCAGCTGGCAGGATTGCGCGCCGCGCTATTGCGGGGGACAGATCGAAACGTCGATCCTCGAGATGCTGGACGGCGGCCGCGGCGCGTGAGCCGTTTCAGGCCGGCCGCCGCGCCACCAGATCGATCAGCGCCGAGCGCCCGGAATGTCCGGGGCCCTCATCGAGATCGGCATCGTATTCCACGAGGTCGATCAGCTCCATGCCATCGAACGCGGTGCGCAGCATCTCGCGGGTGTAGAGCAGTTCGGCCAGTGGCGGGCCACCGGTGCCATACGCGATCTGCTTCGGGGTATAACCGTGCAGCAGGAGCAGACCGCCGGGCCGCAACGTCTGCCGGATGCCGGCGAAGATCTCGGAGCGAAACACCGGGTCGGCGAACTGGATGAAGATGGCGGCCACCAGATCATATTGCGCGGGCGCCCATGCCCAGTCGCGCAGATCGGCGTGCTGGAACGCGATCGACACGTCGCGCGCCGCTGCGAGCCGGCGCGCTTTCGCAAGGCCAACCGCGGAGCTGTCCATCGCGGTGACATCGCAGCCCTGCTCGGCCAGAAAGACCGAATTGCGCCCCTCGCCGTCGGCGATTGCCAGCGCGCGCATGCCCGGTTCCAGCCATTCGGCGCGGTTGCGCAGGAACTGGCTGGGCTCGGTGCCATAGACATAATCCGGCTGGTCGAACTTCTGGTCCCACATGGCTTCCCCCCATCGGTTGTCGGTTGTCGCGCTTGGGTCTGCGCGCAGGCGGCCACCGGCCAGCGCCCGCCTCGGTCCCGCATAGAGCGTCGGCACGGGGCCCGGTGTCAACCGCCCCGGGAGGTGGGCGAGGGTGGGGCGGGCGGCGCGCCGAGCAGCACGACGGGGCAACGGGCCGACGCGAGCAGGCGGCGGAGCTGGTCGAGCGTATGGAACGGCCCGGCCGCGCGATCCAGCACGACGGCGGCGCAACTGATGCGGCTGAGCCGGTCAAACAACGCGTCCTCGGTGGGCAACCGCTCGCCCGGCAGATCGGCGCGGGGCGATCCCAGTCCGAGCGTTATCGTTGACGTTCCCAGCCCGCGCGCGAGGCGGTCTGCCAGCGCCGCGGCCTCGGGGGCACCCTCCCCCGGCGGCTGGATCAGCACCACCCGGCCGGGCAACGGCTGCATCGCGCGATAGCCCAGAACGAGGACGTCCCACCCCGCTGCCGCCGCCCACACGGTTTCGGCAAGTTCGCCGCGCCGGCGCGCCAGCGGACCCGCCGTCTGGGCGAGACCGGACAGCTCGTCCTCGAAGGCCCGGGCATCGCGCTCGAACATCCGGCGGGCCTGCCGCGCCGAGGGCGGCGCGACCAGCTGGCCGCCGGAGGTGACGACCCGTTGCAGCTTCAGCCGCGGCAGGTCGGCCCAGGCCGTTTCCTCCACCAGAATGCCCCCGACGACCGCCGCCGAGCGGGCGGCGATTTGCCGGGTGAGCCGGATGGCCACGCGGGCATCGGCATAGGTGCCGGCGCCGATCAGGATGCGCCGGGGAGGCTTCGGCGCGGCTGTCATGCGTCTGGCTCGCCGGCATCGCCGCGCGACGGCTGAACGAAAGCGCGGCGCGTGTTGGCGAATTCGCGCAGCTTTGCCTCGACCCGGGCATTGACCGATCCGGCGGGGAACGCCCCGTCCGGGCCGCGGCTGCCGGCCGGTGTGCCGGTGAGAATCTCGATGCCTTCGCCAATGGTCGAAACCGGGATGACCCGAAACTTGCCAGCCGCCACCGCGTCGACCACGGGCTGGCGCAGCATCAGGTGGGCAACGTTGCTCTGCGGGATCAGGACGCCCTGCTCGCCGGTGAGCCCGCGGGCGGCGCAAATCTCGAAGAACCCCTCGATCTTCTCGTTCACCCCGCCGATCGCCTGCACGTCGCCAAGCTGGTTGACCGACCCGGTTACCGCGAAGTTCTGCCCGATCGGCACGCCGGAGATGGCCGACAGCAGCGCATAGAGTTCCGCCGATGAGGCGCTGTCGCCCTCGATGCCGCCGTAGCTTTGCTCGAACACGAGGCTGGCATGCATCGAAAACGGCACGTCGAGCGCATAGGTCGAGGTGAGATAGCCCGACAGGATCATCACGCCCTTGGAATGCAGCGGGCCGCCCAGCTCGACCTCGCGCTCGATGTCGATCAGCTTGCCGGCGCCCATGCGGACCCGGGCGGTGATGCGTGACGGACGGCCGAAGAAATATTCACCCAACCCGATCACCGCCAGCCCGTTGACCTGACCGGCCTTTGCCCCGTCCGTGTCGATCATCACCGTTCCGCGGGTGATCGCTTCCTGCATCCGGTCCTTCACGCGCGCGGCCCGGCGTTCCTTCTCGGCGATCGCCTTCTCGATGTCTTCAGCCTCGGTGCGCGCGCTCTTGCGGCCCCCGGCGTAGTGATCCGCCTCGCGCAGGATGTCGGCCATCGCGCCGAGGCGCAGCGACAGCTTGGCGGTATCGCCCGCGAGCCGGGTCGCCTCGTCGAGCAGCCGGGCCACACCCTCGGCGCTGATCGGCCGCAGGGCCTCGCGCCGGGCAAACGACCCGATCAGGCGGGCATAAAGCGTCAGCGTATCGTCGTCGCGGTCCACCTCCTCGGAAAAATCCGCCTCGAGCTTGAACAATTCGCGAAAGTCCGGATCGAGCATCACCAACAGCGCGTGCAGGATCCGGTCGCCGATCAGCACCACGCGCACATCCAGCGGAATCGGGTCGGGCTGGAGCGTCGTTGTCGACACCAGGCTCAGCCGGTCGGCCATCGAGGTGATGGTGATCGACTGGTTCTTCAGGCAGCGTTTCAGCGCATCCCAGGCAAACGGCTCGGCCAGCACCCGCCGCGCATCGAGGACAAGGTAGCCGCCGTTGGCATTGTGCAGCGCCCCCGGCTTGATCATGGTGAAATTCGTCACCAGCGAGCCCATCTGCGACACATGCTCGATCCGCCCGGCAAGGCGATCGTAGCTCGGCAGGTCTTCCGTCTCCATCGGGGCGCCACGGTCGGACGCCGGATCGTGCGAGACCATGACGTTGACCACGTAGCGGTCGAAGGCCGGTTCCTGATGGTATTTGCGGATCGCCCCGGGAAACGGCCCCTCCGCATTCTGCGCCGCCGCGGCAAGAAAGACCTCGGCGTTTTCGATCATGTCGTTGCGGACCGTCTCGAGATATTCGGCCACCGACTCGATCTCGGCCAGCTCGCCCTTGATCTCCGCCACGCGCGCCGAAACCGCGCGCTCGGCCATCCCGGCATTGAGCTCTTCGATGCGTTTGCGCGCCGCTTTCTCCAGTTTCGGCGCCTCGCGCAGGACCGATGCGAGATCCTCCTGCAAACGGGCGATCTTGTCTTCAATCTCGGCCTGCTCGTCTTCGCTGAGCTTGTCAAAATCTTCGCCCCTGAGAACCTTCCCGTCGCGGATCGCCGCCAGCATGAACCCCGACGGGGTGCGCAGCAGGGCCACGTTCTCGGCCTTGGCCCGTTCGGTGAAATCGGCCATCCGGCTTTCCTGCGCCTCACCAAGCTCCTGCTCGATGGCCCGGCGCTGGGTCTGGTATTCCTCCGATTCGAACAAGGCCGGGATCTCGTTGGCCAGATCGTCGACCAGATCCTGCATCGCCCGTTTCAGCGTCACCGCCGTTCCCGTCGGCATCCGCAGCGCCTTGGGTTTGTGCGCCGCCTCGAAATTGTTAACATAGACCCAGTCCGGCGGCAGGTCGCGTGACCTTGCCTGCTCGGCCAGAATCTTGCGCACCGCCGAATGCCGGCCGCTGCCCACCGGGCCAAGCACGAACAGGTTGAAATCGCGGTGCGCGATGGTGGACGACAGGCGGATCGCGTCGAGCGCCCGATCCTGTCCGATGAACTCATCGAATTCGGCGAGGTCGGCCGTCGTCTGGAACGGCAGTTTGCTCGGATCGCAGGACTGGCAGAGCTCCTCTGCCTTCAGGCCATTCATCGCATTTTTCCCGGTCGATGGCCCCTGCGCCGCATCCCGCCGATCTGCACGGTCTTCCATGCAATTCGCGCGGGTGCGATGCCGGGTCGTGGTTCACTCATTTCTGGCTCA
>JANTFS010000247.1 GCA_024763335.1 Paracoccaceae bacterium
CGGAGTATTTTTGCCAAGATGAAGCGCAAGGTGGGCGCCGGGCGTTCGCGGGGCAGACGCGGTCATGAGCGTTCGGGCGGACACCCGCGCTATTCTCAAGGTGCTTCCTGAAGTTTCTGTGCTGGAGGCGCTGTTTGCAGATTGCGTCGCATCCGCCAAGTGGTTCAGGCCCAAGCTGACCAAGCGCTGGATGACGCCCCCCTTGCCCCGCCCCGCAGCCTTGCCATATAGAGGCCCGACATCGGGAACAACGCTCGGAGAACCTCATGGCCGGCCATTCAAAATGGGCAAACATCCAGCACCGCAAAGGCCGGCAGGACGCCGCGCGGTCGAAACTCTTCTCCAAGCTGGCCAAGGAAATCACCGTGGCCGCGAAGATGGGCGATCCCGACCCCGACAAGAACCCGCGCCTGCGCCTTGCGGTGAAGGAAGCCAAGTCGCAATCCGTGCCCAAGGACGTGATCGACCGCGCGATCAAGAAATCGATGGGCGGCGACGCGGAGAATTACGACGAGATCCGCTACGAAGGCTACGGCCCCAACGGCGTCGCGGTGATCGTCGAGGCGATGACCGACAACCGCAACCGCACCGCCTCGACCGTGCGCTCGACCTTCAGCAAGTATGGCGGCAATCTCGGTGAGACCGGTTCGGTCAGTTTCATGTTCGAGCGCAAGGGCGAGATATTCTATCCCCTGTCGGTCGGCGATCTCGAACACGTCTTTGAGGCGGCGCTCGAAGCGGGGGCCGAGGATGTGGAGGAGGCCGATGACGGCTACTACATCATCACCGCCGATACCGATCTGGCCTCGGTCAACAACGAGCTTGAGGAAGCCCTGGGCGAAAGCGAAAGCGCCAAGCTGATCTGGAAGCCGACGACCACGACCGAACTCGATCTCGAAGGCATGCAAAAGCTGATGAAGCTGATCGACGCGCTCGAAGACGACGATGACGTGCAGACCGTCACGACGAATTTCGAGGCGAGCGACGAGGTTCTGGCCCAGCTCACCTGATCGCCCCGAGTGCTCTGTCGCTTGCCCTCACCTTTGCAATAGGGTCACATCGCGGGATGGCAGAGGCGCGCGCATCCGAACACGGCCGACCTCTCGCGGGCGTCCTGTGGATGCTGGCGACGGGCCTGAATTTCGTCATGGTCACGGCGCTTGTGAAACTCGTCGGCAGCCGCATACCGGCGGCTGAGAGCGCCTTCCTGCGCTACGTGCTTGGGCTTGTCTTCCTCGTCCCGATGTTGAAGCCACTCTTCGCCGCCCCGATGACGGCCCGGGTGCTCACCGTCGCCACCGCGCGTGGCCTCGCCCATACGCTGGGCGTGATCTTGTGGTTCTTCGCGATGGCCAACATCCCGATGGCCGAGGTCACCGCGATCAACTATCTCAACCCCGTCTTCGTCACCCTCGGCGCTGCGTTGATCTACCGCGAGCGCCTCGCTGCGCGCCGGATCGGGGCGATCGCCGCCGCGCTTGCGGGTGCCCTGATCATTCTGCGCCCAGGGCTGCGCGAGATCGGGCCGGGCCACGTTGCCATGCTTGGCGCGGCGACCTTCTTTGCCGCCTCCTATCTGCTGGCCAACCGGCTTGCCGGGATGGTGCGGCCAGTGGCAGTGGTCGCCATGCTCTCGATCACGGTCACCATCGGGCTGGCGCCTTTCGCGCTGGCCAACTGGGTGGCCCCCACAGCGGCGGAACTGGGCTGGCTTTTCGGAGTTGCCGCCTTCGCGACCGCCGGGCACTACACGATGACCCGCGCCTTCGCCGCCGCGCCGATGACCGTGACCCAGCCGGTGACCTTTCTCCAGCTTGTCTGGTCCGTTCTGATTGGCGCGCTGTTCTTTTCCGAACCGGTCGATGCCTTCGTGATCTTCGGCGGCGCCGTCATCCTCAGCGCGGTCAGTTTCATCACCTGGCGCGAGGCGATGCTGAAGCGCCGGGTCACGCCGGTGGTCAACGAAGCGAAGATCTGAGGGTCTTCATCTTGGTTGAAATACTCCCGCCGGAGGCAAGAAAGTTGAAAGCGCGGTGGCGATACGGGGCGCGGTCGCGGGTCGGAAAGCGGGAATCCTGCAAGCCATGCACCACGCCCCGCAGTGCTGCCGGTGTCACCCGCGCGGGTCGAGGAGACGGGCGAGAACCTGAGCGCGGTCGATCCCCCCGATCACCGCGCCGTTCTCAATGACGGCCACTGCCTCCACGCCATTGGTTAGCCGGGCCATGACCTCGCGCACCGGCGTCATCGGGGCGACCTCGCCCGCGGGTTCGCCGGACGCAGGGCCCATGACATCGCGTGCGGTCAGCACACCGAGCGGGTTCATGTGGGCGACGAAATCGGCCACGTAGTCATCTGCCGGATCGGTGAAGATCTCGCGCGGGGTTCCCACCTGCACGATCCGCCCCCCCTCCATGATGGCGATCCGGTCGCCCAGCTTGAACGCCTCATCGAGGTCGTGGCTGACGAAGATGATCGTGCGCCGCAGCGTGCCCTGAAGCTCAAGCAGTTCGTCCTGCAGCCGGGTTCGGATCAGCGGATCAAGCGCCGAGAACGGTTCATCCATCAGCAGGATCGGCGCTTCCGTGGCGAAGGCCCGGGCAAGCCCGACGCGCTGCTGCATGCCGCCGGACAATTCCGAAACCATCCGGTCGGCCCAGTCGGTGAGGCCCACCAGGGCCAGCTGTTGATCGACACGTTCGCGCCGGTCGCGCTTGCTCATCCCGCCCAGCTCCAGCCCGAGCCCGACATTGTCGCGCACACTGCGCCACGGCAGAAGGCCGAAGGCCTGGAACACCATGGCAATGCGGTTGAGCCGAATGCGCCGCAGGGTCGCCTTGTCGGCATGGGTGATGTCGATGAGGCCATTGCCGTCGCAGACCCGAACCGTGCCGCGGACCACCGGATTGAGCCCGTTCACCGCGCGCAGCAAGGTCGATTTGCCCGAACCCGAGAGCCCCATCAGCACCAGGATCTCGCCCTCGGAAACGCTGAGCGAGCAGTCATGCACGCCGAGCACCTGCCCGGTGGCGGCCTGCACCTCGGCGCGATCCTTCATCTCGTCCATCAGCGGCAGAGCGCGTTTGGCCGCGTCCCCGAACACGATCGAAACCTTGTCGAATTCCACCGCCACACCGGCAGTGCGCTTGGGGTCAGACAGCGTGTTCATTTGCGTTCCACCCGCAACATCCGGTCGAGCAGGATCGCCACCACCACGATCACGAAGCCGCTCTCGAAGCCGAGCGCGGTGTTGACCTGGTTGAGCGCGCGCACCACCGGCACCCCGAGCCCATCGGCCCCGACAAGTGCCGCGATCACCACCATCGACAGCGACAGCATGATGGTCTGGTTGAGCCCGGTCATGATCTGGGGCAGGGCGTAGGGCAGTTCCACCTTCCACAGAAGCTGGCGCCGGGTCGCGCCGAAGGCCTGCGCCGCCTCGATGAGCGCCAACGGCGTCGAAGAGATGCCAAGATGGGTGAGCCGGATCGGCGCGGGCAGCACGAAAATGACCGTTGCGAGCAGGCCCGGCACCATGCCGATGCCAAAGAACACGATCGCCGGGATGAGGTAGACGAAGGTTGGCAGCGTCTGCATCAGGTCGAGCACCGGCCGCATCCAGGTGTAAAGCTTCGGCCGATGCGCCGCGGCTATGCCGATCGGTACGCCGATACTCATGCAGACCACCCCGGCTGACAGAACCAGCGTCAGGCTTTCCGTGGTTTCCTCCCAATATCCCTGGTTGAGGATGAACAAGAGCCCGACGACAACCAGCAGCGCCGTCTTCCAGTTGCGCTGAACGGCGAAGGTGAGCGCGGCGAATGCGAACACGATCACCAGCGGCGGCGGGCTTTGCAGCACCCAAAGGATGGCCGCGATCATGATTTCCATGAGCCACGAGACCCAGTCGAAGAAGGGTCCGCCGACGTCTTGCAGCCAGTCAAACGCGGCGCGGGCGGACTTGCCCACAGGGATCTTCCATTCCGTCAGCCAGTTCATCGGCATATCCTGTTTCGTTTCGGCACACGGTCACTGCGCCTTCGCCATTCGTGCCGTCAGAGGCGGCGCAGATGGGCATGGCCTCACCTGTGGCCCCGTCTCGGTGTGGCGCTGCCGGACCGGCATCCGGCGAAGAGGCCCGCTAGGCCGATGAGCCGCCCTGCGCTGGTCGGGCTA
>JANTFS010000248.1 GCA_024763335.1 Paracoccaceae bacterium
TTCGATAATCTTGTTCCAGCGGCCGACGCCGCCGGCGGCATCGCGGGTGTAATCGTCGCGCAGGCGCATGTTAATGGCGGTGAGGGCGGGCACCTCCTTGCGTACCACCTCGCCGTTTTCGAGGTCCCAGACCGCGTAGGTATCGTTGGTGAGCTTGTGGTCATCGTCGAGCCGGTGCTCGTGGTAACGGCCCTTGATGCCGGCGCTGAAGGCGTTGGCGGCGTTGGTCGACACTTCCTGGCCAAAGAGATCGAGCGACAGGGTATAGTGCAAATTCAACTTTTTCTGGATGAGCGGCAGGTCGATCACGCCAAGTGCGCGGATTTTTTCAACCTCGTGGGGATCGTCGATCCCGTTCTCCTTCATCACCTGGCACGTGCGCTCGATGGTGCGCCCCACCCCGGTTTCGCCCACGAACATGTGGTGGGCTTCCTCGGTGAGCATGAAGCGGCAGGTGCGCGAGAGCGGGTCGAAGCCCGACTGCGCGAGGCTTTCAAGCTGCATCTTGCCGTCACGGTCTGTGAAGTAGGTGAACATGAAGAACGACAGCCAGTCGGGTGTTTCCTCGTTGAAGGCGCCCAGCATCCGCGGGGCCTCCTCGGAGCCCGACTGGCGGCGCAACAGATCGTCCGCCTCTTCGCGGCCATCGCGGCCGAAATACTTGTGCAGGAGGTAGACCATCGCCCAGAGATGCCGGCCTTCCTCAACGTTGACCTGAAACAGGTTGCGCATGTCGTAGAGCGAGGGCGCGGTGAGGGCGAGGAAGCGTTGTTGCTCGACGGAGGCCGGCTCGGTATCGCCCTGAATCACGATCAGACGCTTCATCAGGTTGCGGTATTCGCCCGGCACGTCCTGCCAGGCGGGTTCGCCGGCGTGCTCGCCGCAGGGGATGGTGCGGCCCTCGACCTCTGGGGCGAGCAGCACGCCCCAGCGGTATTCGGGCATTTTCACATAGCCGAACTTGGCCCAGCCTTTGGGATCGACGCTGACGGCAGTGCGGAGGTAGACATCGGACGTCTGGAACTGACCGGGGATCAGGTCATTCCACCAGTTGATGTAGCCCGGGTGCCATTTCTCCAGCGCCTTGAGAACGCGCTTGTCGGTCGAGAGGCCGACATTGTTGGGAATGAGCGTGTCGTAGCTGACGTTCATCATGTCGATCATGGGGGCTCCCTCTTGCGGTGAGCGGTGGGTTGGCACCCACCCTACACGCGTTCCCTGTTGTAGTTGCCACGGATGCCGGTGCCGTAGCGCTGCAGCGCGCCATCTTCGCCGGTGGCGTTGGGGCGGTTGAAGATCCAGTTCTGCCAGGCGGTGAGCCGGCCGAAGATGCGGGTTTCCATCGTCTCGGGGCCGGCGAAGCGCAAGTTGGCCTCCATGCCGGTCATCGCATCCGGGCTGAACGAGGCGCGTTCTTCCATGAAGATGCGGATCTCGTCCTCCCAGTCGATATCGTCGAGAATGTAGGTCACGAGCCCGAGCTCGTCGGCCTCGGCAGCCTCGAGCGGCGCGCCGATGCGCGCCTTGGCGGCATCCACCGCCTCGGGCTCGCCGAAGAAGCGGGTGTCGAGCCGGGAAAGGCCATTCGCCATCGGGTAGGTACCGAAATTGGAGGCCCCCAGCGTGATCGTGGCGCGCGGGCGGTTGTCGCCCTCGAACTCGTCTTCCATCATGTAGGACCGATCCACCGCGAACAGGATTTCGGCCAGCACACCGGCAAAGCACGACCCATGCTCGACCAGCGCAACGAGCGAGCGCGATGTCATGTCGATCCGCTTCAGAACGCGCTTCCAGTATTGCAGGATCTCGTTGGCGAGCCAGTGATCGGCATTGGCGCGCAGAAGCTCCTCATGGGCGGCCACCAACGCCGGGTCGCCCTGCGAGCGGAACACCAGAAGCCCCTCTTCGCGTTCGTTGAAACGCAGGTGCAGGATCGCGTCATCAAGCTCGCGGGCAAGCTTGAGCAGGTAGAACTGGTCACCCAGAGCCATCACCTCGTCCATGTTCGCGGGGGCCGCGGCGCCGGGGCCCGCGAGGGTGATCGTGGCCTTGTGACCGGCACGGTCAATCTCGACCTCGACGAGATCGTAATGCAGCGCGTCAGCGTCGATCTTGCGGTTGAGCGGGGTGAGGCTGATCCCCGCCTCGACATCGGGCTTGGCGGAAGCCGCCGCGAATTCGCGGGCCCGCTCGGCCACGGTCGCGTCAAATTTCGAGTTCGCGACAACCTCGTCGACCAGCCGCCAATCCTGCGCGCGCTTGCCGCGGACGCCCTCCTCGATCGAGCAGAACACGTCGGCGCGATCACGGCGCACCTTGCGCTTGTCGGTCACCCGCGTGAGGCCGCCGGTGCCCGGCAAGACCGCAAGCAGCGGCACCTCGGGCAACGCCACGGAGGACGAGCTGTCGTCGGTCAGCAGGATGTAATTGCAGGCCAGCGCAAGCTCGTAGCCGCCGCCCGCGCATGCGCCCTTCACCGCCGCGATCCACTTCTGGCCCGAGTCGTCCTCGGCGGCCTCGAAGGCATTGCGGGTCTCGTTGGTGAACTTGCAGAAATTGACCTTGTGGGCATGGCTGGCGCCGCCCAGCATGCGGATGTTGGCGCCGGCGCAGAACACCCGGTCTTTCGCCGAGGTCATCACCACCACCTTCACCTCGGGATGCTCAAAGCGCATCCGCTGGGTGATGTCGGCCAGCTCGATATCGACGCCCAGATCGTAGGAATTGAGCTTCAATTGGTAGCCCTCGAACAACCCGCCGTCTTCGTCGACGTCCATGAAAACGGTTGCCACCGGGCCATCGTATGCGATCCGCCAATGCCGGTAGGTCGACGGGTCGGTTTGAAAATCGATCGGCTGCGGCACGCGGATCTCCCTGTTGCGCGACGACAGTATAGGAGGGCACGTCACTCAGATCAACGGATATATGCACTATAATACTTCGTTTTTTTCTTTATATTCGATATGTTACCAGTTTTCCGGAAAACTGGTGCGGCAAATTTTCTGCACTATGATGCACTATTCGGCGTGGTCACCTTCATCCCGAGAATCGCCTCTGCCTCCAGACAGGCGCGCTCGGCTTCCGCCCAGGCAGTGTCCACCCCCATCACCACCCCCGGGCTGGCGCGGCCAAGATGCTCCGAGGTCAGCCGGGCGATGCGCCGTGCCGCAGCGGCACGCCCCATGGCGAGTTTGAGCCGGCCATTGGCAAGCTGGATCAACCCCTGCAAAAGGGCACGCTCGCGCGAATTGGGCGCCGCTGCCAACCAGAGCGGCTCCCAGGCCTCGTGCGCCTCCCAGAAAAACCCGGCGTGGTAGAGGGCCATCCCTGCGTCGAGCCCGGATCGGACCGCGGCCTTGGGACGAGGGGTGATGCCCGGAAGATGCGGGGTCACGTCGCCCCCTCCGCCGCTGCGAGCCCCTCGAGACCGGCGCAGAACCCGGTGATCGCCGCCAGCGTTCCCTCGGGCCGTTCCAGATGTGGCGCATGATGGGCGCCGTCGATGATCACGGCCTCCACCGGAGCCGGGCTGCGGCGCTCGATCTCTTCGATCTGCGCGAGCGTGCCATATTGATCCGCGCGGCCTTGGATTGCCAGGCAGGGGACGCGCCAGCGGTCGATCACCTCGCCGATGTGCCAGCCCCTGAACCCGTCGGCCAGCCAGGCATCGTTCCAGCCAAAGAAGGTCTTGTCGGGGTCGCGGTGATACTTGGCCATCCGCCCGCGCAGCTCGGAGGTATCATAGGCCTTGCGGGCAGCGGCGATCTCCGCCAGCCCCATCGCCTCCGTGAAGAAATGCGGCGCGATCAGGATCAGCCCGCGCAGACGGTCGTCCTGCACCCGGCCGGCGTATTCCGCCGCGATTGTCGCCCCATCGGAATGGCCCATGAGGATGCCCTCTGCAAACCCGATGGCATCAAGAACCTCGGGCAGCACGTCGATGGCCTCGCGCGTCATGTAGTCGAGCGGACGCGGCAGGTCGGCAAGATCGGACTGGCCGTGGCCCGCGCGCGAATAGGCGATGACACCGAAGCCGGTCGCGGCGGCGATCCGCGCCGGCGTGTCGCGCCAGAGCGCCACGCAGCCGAGCCCTTCATGCAGCATCACGATGGTGGGCGCCTGCCCCGGCGGC
>JANTFS010000249.1 GCA_024763335.1 Paracoccaceae bacterium
AGCCCGAGGATCGGCACCCGGTTCATCGCGTCTTCGATATAGAATTCCAGCCGGTCGAGATCGTCGGGGTAGAGCTGGAAGCTGAAATCCTGCGGCATCGGATCGTCGGCGCTGACCCAGTGCGCCTTGCAATTGCGCTCGTAGGGGCCAAGGTTCAGCCCGTTCTTGTCTTGCCTGAGGTAGTAGGAAATATCGACATCGCGCAGGAGCGGCACCTTGTGGCCAACCTCCGCGCTCCAGGCTTTGAGCTCGGGGATTTCCTCGGTGAGAAAATACTGGTGGCTCATCACCACCATCGGCACCTCGCGCCCGCCAAAGGGGCGGAACCATTCGCCGACGCGGCCCGCATAATAGCCCGCGGCATTGACGACTTTCTCACAGCGGATCTCGCCCTTTTCCGTCTCCACCACCCATTCGCCGTTTTCGCGCCGCACACCGGTGGCGGGGGTGAAGCGCAGGATCTTCGCGCCCAGATCGCGCGCGCCCTTGGCCATGGCCTGCGTCAGCTGCGCCGGGTCGATATCGCCGTCGAGCGGATCCCACAGGCCGCCGGCCAGATCGTGGGTTTCCATGAACGGGTGCTTTTCCTTCAGCTCGGCCGGGGTGCACATTTCCATTCCCAGCCCTTGGGCGCGGGCCATCGAGGCGACGTGTTCGAACTCCTGCATCCGTTCGCGGCTGTGCGCGAGCCGGACCGAGCCGGTGACGTGGTAGTTCATCGGGTAGTCCACCTTCTCGCCCAGCTCGCGATACATCGCGGCGCCGTAGCGCTGCATGTTGAGCACTGCCCATGAGCCGGCGAAATTGGGCACGTTGCCCGCCGCGTGCCACGTTGAGCCGGCGGTGAGTTCGTTCTTTTCGAGCAAAACGCAATCGCTCCAGCCCGCCATCGCGAGGTGGTAGAGCACCGAAACGCCAACGACGCCGCCGCCGATGACGACAACGCGCGCGGTGGTGGGAAAGTCTGCCATGGGGGCCTCCTGTTCGACCGGGCTAATAGACGGGCGGAGAGATCACCCAGACCGCGATGGCCGGGGCATCGTAGGGGTTTGACCAGCGGTAGGACTGGCCGCGAATGCGAAAACTGTCGCCCTGTGCGACGGTGAAGGGCTGGGCGTCGATCCAGATGTCGAGTGTGCCGGAGACGATATAGGCCAGCTCGTGGGTGTCGCGGCGGGTATCGTAGCGGCGCGCCGAGCCGGGCTGGAAGGTGGAGTGGATCACCTCGAAATCGTCGGTCAGGTCCGGCGAAAGCAGGGTTTCGACAAGGCCGGAATCGTAAACCCCGACGGTGCGCCGCTGGCCTTCGCGCACGATCAGGCCGCGCTCGGCCTCGGGCCCGTCATGTTGGCCGAAAAACAGCGAAAGCGGCACCTCGAAGAGCCGTGCCATCTCGCGCAGATCGCTGATGCGCGGGGTGGAGATGTCACGCTCGACCTGACTGAGCCAGCCCACCGATTTGTCGAGCGCCCGGGCCATGTCCTCAAGCGTCATCCCGCGCGCCTTGCGAAGGGAGCGAATGTCGGCGCCGAGGGTGTCGTGGTCCATGGGTCGGGTGACTCGCGCGTGAAAATCCTTTGAAAATTTTCACCGCGCCCATGAAATTGTCAAAGAAAATTTCATGCCCCAATCGGTTTCCCTGCGCTGTCCGGGCCGGGCCCTCTGTGTTCAGGGCCTCTCGTTCAGAACAAGGAGGGTTTCGCGGGCAATCTCGCGTTCCTCGGCGGCGGCGATCACATGCACGGGCACATCCCCCAGAAAGTGCAGCCGGCGCAGGATGTTGGCGCGGACATTGGCCGCATTTTCGCCGATACCGCCCGTGAAGGCGATTGCGTCGATCCCCCCCATCGCCACGGCCATCGAGCCTGCGTGGCGCGCCGCCCAATAGCAGAAGTGCTCAATGGCGAAGGTGGCCTCGTCATCATCGCGGGCGAGCAAGGTGGCCATATCGTTTGTCCCGGCCAGCGCCAGCAGCCCGCTTTCGTTGTTCAGCAGCGCCTCGGCGCGATCGGCGCCCATTTCGCGGGCAAGCCGCAGCGCCACGGCCGGGTCAAGCGTGCCGGAGCGGGTGCCCATGGTCAGCCCGTCGAGCGGCGAATAACCCATGGTGGTGGCCACGCTGCGCCCGTCCCCGATCGCGCAAAGGGAGGCGCCGTTGCCAAGGTGCATCGCCAGCAGGCGGCGGGGCAGATCGGGGCGCAGCGCCTCGACGAGGGCAGCATAGCTGATGCCGTGAAACCCGTATCGACGCAGCCCGGCGGCATCGAATCGCTGCGCGATGGCATAGCGGCGGGCGACCTCGGGGTTGCTGGCATGAAAGGCGGTATCGAAGACCGCGACCTGCGCCAGCCCCGGCACCAGCCGCCCCAGCGCGCGGATCGCCATCAGGGCAACAGGGTTGTGCAAGGGGGCGAGGGCGGAACAGGCGTCGATCTCGGCCTCGACCTCGGGGGTGATACGCGCCGGGGCCGTGAGCCGCGTGCCGCCATGGACAACACGGTGCCCGGCCGCGGCAAGGCTTTCGGGAGCGACCCCGGCGGCGGAAAGTGCCTGCAAGATGGCCAGAAGCGCGGCCTCGTGCGTTGGCAACGCGGGCGTGGATACCGTGTCGCCCACTTTCAGCCGGGCGACGCCGCCGATCCCCTCGGCGACGCCGTGCAGCCGCGCCTCCAGCCCGGCCCCGAAGAGCGCGAACTTGATCGAGGACGACCCGGCGTTGATGACCAGCACGTTGTCCATGGCAGCCCCCGAGCGCCGAGGGGCCTATTTGGCCGCCATGTCGTCAGGGCTCACACCGGCCACGGCGACGGGCTTTTTCATCGCGTCGCGGCGGAACGGCTCGCCCAGCTCCTGATTGATCATCGCTTCGATCAGCGTGGTCTTGCCGTTCATCTGGTCCTTGATCGCCTGATCGAGGGCGGCGGTGAGTTCGTCCATCGTGCGCGCGACCACCCCTTGCAGCCCGCAGGCTTTGGCGATGCCGGCGTAAGAGACCTGCTCGTCAAGCTCGGTGCCGACGAAATTGTCGTCATACCAAAGCGTCGAGTTGCGCTTTTCTGCGCCCCATTGGTAGTTGCGGAACAGCACGTGGGTGATGGCGGGCCATTCGGAGCGGCCGATGGCGGTCAGCTCGGTGACGGCGATGCCAAATGCGCCGTCGCCGGCAAAGCCGACAACCGGCACGTCGGGGCAGCCGATCTTGGCCCCGACGATCGAGGGCAGGCCATAGCCGCAGGGGCCGAACATGCCCGGCGCGAGGTATTTGCGCCCCGCCTCGAAGCTCGGATAGGCGTTGCCGATGGCGCAGTTGTTGCCGATGTCGGACGAGATGATCGCCTCCTTGGGCAGCGCCGACTGGATCGCACGCCACGCCATGCGCGGGCTCATCCAATCGGGCTTGGCGGCGCGGGCACGCTCGTTCCATGTGGTGCCCGGGTCGTCTTCCTCGTGGTCCATCGAGGCAAGCTGCTGCGCCCAGCGCGACTTGGTTTCAGCGATCCTCGCCTTGCGCTCGGCGCGCCCCTCGTCGCCCGCAGTTTCGCCAAGCAGGCCAAGAATGCCCTTGGCCACCTTCGCGGCATCCCCGACGATGCCGATGCTCACCGGCTTTGTCAGTCCGATCCGATCGGGGTTGATATCAACCTGGATGATCTTGGCCTCGGTCGGCCAGTAGTCGATGCCATAGCCGGGCAGGGTCGAGAACGGGTTGAGCCGTGTGCCAAGCGCAAGCACCACGTCGGCCTCGCGGATCAATTCCATCGCCGCTTTCGAGCCGTTGTAGCCCAATGGTCCGGCAAACAGCGGGTGCGAGCCGGGGAAGGCATCGTTGTGCTGGTAGCCAACGCAGACCGGGGCATCGAGCCGCTCGGCCAGCGCCATCGAAGCGTCGATCCCGCCATGGGCGAGCACCACGCCGGCGCCGTTCAGGATCACCGGGTTCTTCGCGCCGCTCAAAAGCTCGGCCGCCTCGGCCACCGCCTTGCGCCCGCCGGAGGGGCGCTCGAACTCGACGATCGCAGGCATCTCGATGTCGATCACCTGCGTCCAGAAATCGCGCGGCACGTTGATCTGGGCCGGGGCGGAGGCACGCTTGGCCTTCAGGATCAC
>JANTFS010000250.1 GCA_024763335.1 Paracoccaceae bacterium
CCCACCCGGCGGGCCTCGCCAAGGCTCAGCTTGCGATCGAATTTCACCACCTGCACCGCGTCCGCCGCCATGCCGGCGGGCCAGGCCATCTCGACCGCCTCGCCCACCTTGGTCTTGCCGAAGGCCTCGCTCGCAACCAGCCGCGACAGCGCACCGCGGGTGAGCCGGTCGATACGGCGCGCGCCCCGGTCCATGCGCTCGCCCCCGTCCGACAGAACGACGATCCGCCCCTCCGTCGCGGCGAGGCTGTCGATGTCGAGCGGGATGAAGGTGGGGGCGAGAATGTCGGTCATGGCTGTCTCCAGTGCGGCGCCGGGGGCGCCAGGTTGCCCCGACCCTAGCCGCGTGCCGGGGCGGATTCCAGAGCCGATGGCTCGCGCGCGCGGCCCCGCGCCCGGGCAACAGGTTCGAAATGCGGTGGCCGATCGTGGCAGGGGCACCATATCTGTGTGGCTTTCCCACCGCGTGAGGCGAGATTCCCCCTCGCGCCGATGCCCAGCATCGACTAATGTAGGGCCAAAGCGGGGCCAGCCCCCGCATGACACACAGGCGGACGGACGAAAGCACGGCACGATGACGAGCAAAACGGCACAGCACAGCGGCAGCTTCCTTGATCTTGCACACAGCAGCCGGCGCCTTCTGGCGCTCGCGAGCATGGCGGTGATCGGGCTTCTCCTCACCTTCGCCCCGGCCCAGGCCCAGGGCAATTATCGCCCCGTCGCCCGAATCGACGGCATGGTGGTCACCGCCTTCGAGCTGACCGAGCGCACGAAGTTTCTCACCCTGTTGCGCGCGCCCGGCGACGTGCGCGCCCTGGCGCTCGACCAGCTGATCAACGAGAAGATCCAGATGCGCGCGGCCGACAAGGCCGATATCTCGGTGGACGACGAGGCGGTGAAGGCAGGGATGGAAGAATTCGCCGCCCGGGCCAATATCACCGCCGAAGAGCTGTTGCAGTATCTCGCGCAGGCCGGGATCGACGCCTCGACCTTCCGCGATTTCGTCACCGCCGGCGTGACCTGGCGCGAATATGTCAAATCCGAGTTCCTGCCGCGGGTCTCGGTGTCGAAGTCCGAGGTCGACGCCGCGATGGACAAGGCCGTCACCGAGCCGGGGCTTCGCGTCCTGTTGTCGGAAATCGTGCTGCCCGCGGGCGACGCGGCGACGCGCAAAGCCTCGAAAGCGCGGGCGCAACGGCTGACCGGTCTCGACGAAGACGCGTTCCACAAGGCCGCGCAGCGCTTCTCGATCGGCCCCTCGCGCGCCAACGGCGGCAAGTTGAACTGGGTCGATATCACCGCGCTTCCGGCCAGCGCAGGCGCCGCGGTGCGCGGCCTGAAACCGGGCCAGACCAGCCGGATCATCGAATCGGGCGAGGAAATCCGGGTCTATTTCATGCACGACCGTGAACAGGTGAAGGGCGGCACGCCGCGGACCATGGTGGAATATGCCGCGCTGCTGCTGCCGGGCGGCCAGAGCGACGCCAACCGGTCGGCCGCCGCCGACATCAGCGCCGAAGCCTTCGGCTGCGACGATCTCTACCCGGTGGCGCGCGGCCTGCCGCCGGAGCAGCTGGTGCGCGAAACCCTGCCCGAGAGCCAGCTTCCCGCCGCCTATCGCGCCGAACTCGACCGGCTCGACGCCGGCGAGGTGTCCTCGCGCCTGACCACGCCGTCCGGGGCCATGGTGGTGTTGATGCTGTGCAAGCGTGGCAACGAACTGCCCCGCTCGCTGACCCGCGCGGCGGTGGAAGAGCAGCTCAAGAGCCAGCGGCTGAACACGATGGCGCAGGTCTTCCTCGAGGAAAAGCGGGCCAACGCCTTCATCGAGACCCTCGGAAACTGATGACCCACGCCCCGATTGCGCTGACCTCGGGCGAGCCGGCCGGGGTCGGCCCGGACATCGCGGCGAAAGCCTGGGCTGCGCTCAGGGACGAGCTTGCGTTTTTCCTGATCGGGGATCCGGGCCATCTGCCGGCCGGCACGCCGATCGTCGAAATCGCCGATCCCGCCGAGGCCCCCGGCGCCATGGCGCGGGGGCTGCCGGTTCTGGCCCGCGATTTTGGCGCGCCCCGGCTGCCCGGGCAGGCCGATCCGCGCCATGCCCGCCATGTGGTGGCGTCGATTCGCGAGGCGGTGGCGCTGGTGCAGTCGGGCCGCGCGCGCGCCGTTTGCACCAACCCGATCCACAAGAAGGCGCTCAAGGACGGGGCCGGCTTCGCCTTCCCCGGCCACACCGAGTTTCTCGCCCATCTCGCGGGCGTCGAGCGTGTGGTCATGATGCTGGCCTGCGACGCGCTGCGCGTCGTGCCGACGACGATCCACATCCCGCTGTCGCAGGTGCCCGTCGCGCTGACCCCGGAGCTTCTCGAAGACACCATCCGCATCACCGCGCGGGCGCTGCGCGAGACCGGCCTCGCCCGGCCCCGGCTCGCGGTGGCCGGGCTGAACCCGCATGCCGGCGAAGGTGGCGCCATGGGGCGCGAGGAAATCGAGATGATTTCGCCGCTGCTCGACCGGATGCGCGCGGACGGGTTCGACCTCACCGGCCCCCTGCCCGCCGACACGATGTTTCACCCCGAGGCGCGGGCGCGCTACGACGTGGCGATCTGCATGTATCACGACCAGGCGCTGATCCCGATCAAGACGCTGGATTTTGCCCATGGCGTGAACGTGACGCTGGGGCTGGGCTTCGTGCGCACCTCGCCCGACCACG
Organism: Paracoccaceae bacterium; assembly: GCA_024763335.1. Lineage (GTDB taxonomy): Bacteria > Pseudomonadota > Alphaproteobacteria > Rhodobacterales > Rhodobacteraceae > Sinisalibacter. Next base: position 2,716 of record JANTFS010000250.1, read on the forward strand.
GCACCGCCTTCGACATCGCCGGCACCGGCCGGGCCGATCCCTCATCGCTGATCGCCGCCCTGCGCATGGCGCGGGACATGTCGCGGTGAGCGCCATCGACGCTCTTCCCCCGCTGCGCGAGGTCATCGCCAGCCACGGGCTCTCGGCGAAAAAGTCGCTTGGCCAGAACTTTCTGCTCGATCTCAACCTGACGGCGAAGATTGCGCGTCAGGCCGGCGATTTGCGCGAATGCGACGTGCTCGAGGTTGGTCCCGGCCCCGGCGGCCTCACCCGCGGGCTGCTGGCCGAGGGGGCGCGCAAGGTGCTGGCGGTGGAAAAGGACAGCCGGGCGATGGCGGCGCTGGCCGAGATCGCCGCCGCCTACCCCGGGCGGCTCGAGGTGCTCAACGCCGACGCGCTGGAGATCGACCCGACGGCCTATCTCACGCCGCCGATCCGGGTGGTGGCGAACCTGCCCTACAACATCGGCACCGAGCTGCTCGTGCGCTGGCTCACCCCGCCCGACTGGCCACCGTTCTGGCAAAGCCTGACGCTGATGTTCCAGCGCGAGGTGGCGCAGCGGATCGTGGCGCAACCGGGCTCGAAGGCCTATGGCCGGCTGGCAATCCTGGCGCAGTGGCGCACCGAGGCGAGGATCGTCATGGACCTGCCGCCCGAGGCCTTCACGCCCCCGCCCAAGGTCCGCTCGGCGGTGGTGCATCTCAAGGCCCTGCCCGAGCCGAGGTTCCCGGCGCGCGCCGCAACCCTGCAACGCCTCACGGCCACCGCCTTCCAGCAGCGCCGCAAGATGCTGCGGGCCTCGCTGAAGGGGCTGCACCCGCAGATCGAGAGGTTGCTGGAAGGTGTCGGCATCAAGCCCACGTCGCGGGCCGAGGAGATCGGCCTTGCGCAGTTCTGTGCGCTGGCGCGGGCGCTCGACGAGGTTTCCCCGCGCTAGCGCGCGGCGACCCGTGCGGGGGGCCAGCCCCCCGCGCCCCCCGAGGTATTTCTCGACCAAAGAAGTCAGGACGGGCGCGACATGATCCCGCCGCCCACCGCCGCGGCAACCCCCGTGGTTCCCGGGCAGGACGTGGCCATCCCGCGCGCCACCCGCACCGCGAGGAAGGCAAAGGCCTGCGCCTCCAGCATGTCGCCATCGAGCCCGACCGCCTCGATGGGAGCAACCTCGGGCGCCATGGCCGCGCGCAACCCCGCCATCATCGTCTTGTTGTGGCGTCCGCCGCCCGAGACCAGAAGCCGGGCCGGCGGGCGCGGGCAATGGTCCATCGCGCGGGCAGCAGCGGCGACGGCACAGGCGGTGAGCGTCGCGGCGGCGTCGGCATCGTCGAGCCCGGCAACGGCCTCGGCGAGATCGGCAAAGGCATCGCGGTCGAGCGACTTGGG
>JANTFS010000251.1 GCA_024763335.1 Paracoccaceae bacterium
GGTGACACGAAGCTGCAAATCTTTCATCCCGCCCTCGGCCCCGGGCAGGGCAATGGATTGCGGCATCACGTATTTCAGCCGCGGATCGGCCGCCTTCACGTGCAAGCGGGCTTCCGGGCTGGGCAGCGTTCCGGCCAGATCCGCCGCCACCCACTGGCCCGCACGCCGCCCTTCGGCCCAGCTCCAGCCAGCGGTTTCAACCGGGCGCAAGAGGTTGCCGGCGGCGAAGTAATCGGGGTCCGAGCAGCGCCCCCACTGGTCCACCACCGGCCCGCCGGTGGCCGGGTCAATCGCCAGATGCCCGAGCCGCGCAAGGCTGCTTTCGGGGGTGAACTGGCCAGTCAGCACCACGCCGTCGCAGGCGATCTCGCGCCGCGCGCCGTCGGTCCCCTCGACGATCACACCGCGCACGCTTCGGTCGCCCAGGATCTCGTGCAGCCTGGTGCCGGTCATCAGATCGACGCCGGCAAGGCGCGGGTATAGCGCCATCGGCCAGCGCGCGGTCACCGTGCGCGCGGCTTCGATCATCGCCACCGGGCGGATACCGGCATGGCGGCTCGTCATGATGGCCGAAAACGCCACCAGCTCGCTGCCGACGATCACAGGGCGGCGAAACGGGCGGCGGCGCTTGAGGTAGACCATGGATTGCAGCGCGCCGGTGTTGAGAATGCCCGCGGCGCGCACGCCGGAGATCAGCCGCGCCGAGCGGGGCGTTTCGCGCACCCCGGTGGCGTAGACCACGCGGCGGGCCGAAAGCTCCAGAACCCCGGCGCTCACCGCCACCTTCAGGCGCGGGCCGGGCAGCGCCTCGGCTACCGCCGCGCCGGTGTGGAGCTCGACCCCTGCCCGCTCGGCCCGCGCCACCAGTCGGGCGGCATAGGCGGGCCCGCGCAGCACGCGGCCAAATTCGCGCATGCCAAAGGGCGGGTGGCCGCAATGGCGCGGGATGCCCCCGGCGTTTGGTTCGCGCTCCAGCACCACCACCCGGGCCACCCCCGCCGCCTTCAGCGCCGTCGCCGCCGCCAGCCCCGCCGGGCCGCCGCCGATCACCGCCACGTCAATGGGCGCGCCGCGGGTGAGGGGATGGTCAATCATCGCCGATCTCCTGCGACATCGGCGGCTCGAACTTGCCCGCCGTCAACTCGGCCAGACGCGCGGTGCAGAAAAACCCCTGGCACCGGCCCATGGTGGCGCGGGTCTGCCGCTTGAGCCCCGCCAGCGAGCGCGCGGCGAGCGGGCCTGTCAGCGCCGCCTCGATCTCGCGCCGCGTCACCATCTCGCACTGGCAGACGATCTCGCCGTGATCGGGGGCCTGCCAGTCGCGCGCGCCGCTCTCGGCAAGGGGGGCGCGCGCCGACACGCCGGCCGGGCTTTCCAGCGGTGCGTGGTGCCTGCCCATCTCGCCGTAAAGGCCAAAGACATGCCGCGCGATCCCGAGCGCACCGCTCAGCCCGGTCGAGCGGATGCCGCCAACGGTGATCCAGTTTTTCTCGGCCGTCGCATGGATGCGATAGTCCTTGGCCTCCGAGGCCGGGCGCAGACCGGCATAAACGGCCGTCACCGGCATGTTTTCCAGTGCCGGGATCTTTGCAACCCCGTCGGCGATCAGCCCGCGCAGTGTCGCCTCGTCGGTGGAAGCATCGCTGCGGCTCGGCTGGTCCTCGGCTGTCGGGCCCACGGCGAGGTTGCCAAACACCGTGCGAAACACCACCACCCCCTTGGTGCGCTCGGTCGGCACCGGCAGGATGATCGACGAGACCAGATCGCGCGCCGCCTTGTCAAACACCACGAACTGTCCCTTGCGCGGGGTGATCGCGAAACGCGCCTCGCCCAGCAGCGCGGCATCGACAAGATCGCCGTAAAGCCCGGCGCAGTTGATCACCGTGTCGGCCCGGATCGGGCCGCGGGTGGTTTCGAGCGCCCATGTATCGCCGTCGAAATCGCCGCCCGTGACCTCGCAGGAAGTGAACGCCTGCGCGCCATTGGCAATCGCCTGATCGAGATAGGCATAAGGGGCCGACCACGGATCAATGATCCCCTCGCCGGGCACGTCGAGCGCGGCTTTCGCCCGGTGGCTCAGGTTCGGCTCGCGCGCCCGCAAGGCCTCGGCGGACACGAGATCAACGTCCCCCACCCCGTTGGCATGCGCCTGCGCGCGGATCGCCTCCAGCTTTTGCGTCTCGGCCTCGCTCCACGCCACCACCAGCGCGCCGGAGCGTTCGTGCACGAGCCCCAGCCCGTCGCGAATCTCCAGATACTCCCGAAATCCGTTCCTCACGCAGTCGAGTTCCAGCGAGCCTTCGGGCGCGTCGAAACCGGTGTGCAGGATGGCGCTGTTGGCTTTGCTGGCCCCGTCGAGAATATCGGGCGCCTTTTCGAGCAGCACCACGCGCGCGCCTTCGAGGGTGAATCTGCGCGCCATCGCGCAGCCGACAACCCCGCCGCCGATGATCGCGACGTCAAAGGTCTCGTCCCCCGCAGGAGACCGGTCCTGTATCTTTTCATTCAGCTGCGATAGTATCACTATATGACCGTATGATGACCGATTGTGACCGAACGGTAGAACATGATGACTTAGCAGTCAACGTTGAGGGAGTCAGATGAAGGTTCACGACAGACAAGCCAAGCTGGTCGAGATTGTCCGGAAGGAAGAGCAAGTCACGGTCGAAAGGCTGGCGCGCCTCCTCGACGCCTCGCGCGAAACGATCCGCCGGGATCTCACGCAACTGGCGAGGCTCGGCAAGCTCCAGAAGGTGCATGGCGGCGCGGTGACGCCGAGCGTCATGGGGGAACCTGCGTTCCAGCAGCGCCTGTCGGAGAACGCCTCGGCAAAACTGGCGATCGCGAAGGCCGCGGCCGCGTTGTTCAGGCCCGGCGAAGCGCTGTTCATCGACACCGGCTCGACCACGCTGTTCTTTGCCGAGGAGATCGCGCGAGTCGGGGGGATGACCGTCATCACCAATTCCACCGAGATCGCCCGGGTCATCGACATGGCAGACAATGGCCACCACGTGTTTCTGCTGGGGGGCGAATACCACGCCGGCAACAGCCAGACGGTCGGAACAATGGTGGCCGAGCAGATCCGGTCCTTCCGCGCCCATCACGCGGTGCTGACGGTGGGCGCGCTGGACCAGCGCAGCGGGGCGATGGACTACAACATCGAAGAAGCGCAGGTGGCCCGCGCGATGGTCGCCCAGTCCAAGGAGGTCACGATACTGGCCGACCACTCGAAATTCGGCGCGCTCGCCTCTTTCGAGGTTTGTTCGCTCGCCCATATCGACACCCTCGTGTGCGACGGCCCGGTCCCCGAGGACATCCGCGCGGAGATCCAGGAACACGGGGGAACGTGCCACAGCGCGCCCTTGACCTGAGAGACGAGAAGAGAGGGCGTGAAACCTAGCCAGGGGGAATGCCCGGCCGCGTGCAGGGTACGAAAAATGCCGGCATGCTGGAGAAAGTTCAGTCCCCGTCCCCTCCGCCACCGCCACCGCCACCGACCCCTGTCTCGGGTTGGCATGCACGTATTCCTTGGTTTACTCGCGCTATTCCGGCGGCTCGTGGCGACGCCCCCTGACAGAGCCGCACCGCGGGCAGGTTTCCCGGCAGCTCCCGGGCTCCCAACCTCCAGGCCCCAATCTCCAGACCCCGGCCTCAGGAGCCTTTGTCCACCGGTGCGGTTTTTGTCGGATTTCCCTGATTACGGCCAATTTTCGGGGAATTCCCTCGATTTGGGACAAGCCTCGGCGTTCTGGCGGCGGCGTTCTCGTGGATGGCGAGGTTGTCGAGGATGACAACGGCGCCAGCAGTCTGGTCCGGGGCCAGCACGCTCTTCCCGTAAGCCGCGCAGGCGGGGCCGTCCCTAGCCCCCTTGTTCCCCCACCGCGCGATTGCCACATCGGCGACGCGCCCTGCAATGAACCTCCGTCTACCCCACGATCCGAACGGTGCATCCATCACAGGCGTTCCCCGCATGGCGCCCATCGCCTGCGCCGTGTGAGGGTCGTTCTGACGGAGGTTTCGCCAGGAAAGACAAAGCGCTCGGGGTGCACCGACACGGCCGGAA
>JANTFS010000252.1 GCA_024763335.1 Paracoccaceae bacterium
CCGCCGCCCTCGACGGCCACGCGCAGCGCCTTGCCGCTGTCGCCGGCCCCGATCTCGGCAAGACGCGCGAAGGCGCGGTCGGTCACTTTGGGAGGCAGGGTGAGGTCCATGGCTTCCTCTGTTTCATCTGTTCGCGAAAGGGAATATATGGAGGGCGGGACAGGGCGGCAAGACGCCCGTGACGACAGAGGCATCATGCTGGCGAGATTCGCGTGCGATCCGGCCGAAACGCGCGGCCGGCTGTATGAGGAGCGCGAAAGCGCCTTTCGCTCGCCGTTCCAGCGCGATCGCGACCGGATCATCCACTCCTCGGCCTTCCGTCGGCTCAAGCACAAGACGCAGGTTTTCGTCGAGCACGAGGGCGACTACTACCGAACCCGGCTGACCCATTCGATCGAAGTGGCGCAGGTGGCGCGCACCATCACCGGGGTTCTGGGGCTCAACGAATACCTCACCGAGGCGGTGGCGCTGGCGCATGATCTTGGCCACCCGCCTTTCGGCCATACCGGCGAGGAGGCGCTGGATGCGCTGATGAAGCCCTACGGCGGCTTCGATCACAACGCCCAGGCGCTGAAGATCGTGACCTCGCTGGAGCGTCATTATGCCGAGTGGGACGGGCTGAACCTGACCTGGGAGACCCTTGAAGGCCTTGCCAAGCACAATGGCCCGGTGACCGGAGATCTGCCCTATGCGCTGGCCGAGTACAACGCCCGCCATGACCTCGAGCTCGACAGCTATGCCAGCGGCGAAGCGCAGGTGGCGGCGCTGGCCGATGACATCGCCTACAACAACCACGATCTGCATGACGGGCTTCGCGCCGGGCTTTTCAGCGTGGCCGAGATCAGCGAATTGCCGATCGTCGGACCGGCCTTTGCGCAGGTCGATGCGGCCTATCCCGGCCTCGATGCGAACCGCCGCCGCCACGAGGCGCTGCGCCGGGTGTTCGGGGTGATGGTCGAGGACGTACTGATGACCACGAAACGGCGCCTCCAGGAGCTCAATCCCGCCAATGTCGACGACATCCGCCAGGCCGGGTTTGCGGTGGTGCGGTTTTCGGGCGACCTGTGGCGCGAGCTCAAGGAAATCCGCGCCTTCCTGTTCAAGCGGATGTACCGCGCCCCGTCGGTGGTGGAGATGCGCGGCCGGGTCACCCGGGTGATCGACGATCTGTTTCCGCTGTTTCTCAACGATCCCACGCTGCTGCCGCCAGAGTGGCAGCACGACATTGCCCGCGCCGCGGACAAGACCGCGCTGGCGCGCATCGTCGGCGACTACATCGCGGGGATGACCGACCGGTTCGCCCTGCAGGAACACAAACGCCTGGTTGCGGGCGCGGGCCAGTTTCCGCGCGGAAACTGATCCGATTCCCGCAGCGGAAATCGGGTCGAATTCCGCTGCGGAATTCGGCCGCGCAGCCCGCGCTCGGCGTGGCCGGACGTTGACCTCGGGCGCACCTGTGCTAGACCGCCACCATTCCGAGAGGTGAGAGACATGAACCTGTTTGCCGATATCCACGCGCTGGTGATCCAGGCGCTTGACGAGATGGTGTCCGAGGGGGTGCTGCCCGCCGGTCTGGGGTATGACAATGTTGCCGTCGAGCCGCCGCGCGACGCCAGCCACGGCGACATGGCCACCAATGCGGCGATGGTCCTGGCCAAGCCCGCGGGGCTCAAACCGCGCGAAATTGCCGAGACGCTGGCGGCGAAGCTGGTCGCCGATGCGCGCGTGGAGCTGGCCTCGGTGGCGGGGCCGGGGTTCATCAATCTCAAGCTGGCGCCGGATGTCTGGGACGGGCTCGTCACCGCGATCCTCTCCGACCCCGGCTATGGCCGCTCGGCCATCGGAGCCGGGCAGAAGGTCAACGTCGAATTCGTTTCCGCCAACCCGACCGGGCCGCTGCATGTCGGCCATACCCGTGGCGCCGTGTTCGGCGATGCGCTGGCGGCGCTGCTCGAGTTTTCCGGCCACGCGGTGACCCGCGAGTATTACATCAACGACGGCGGCGCTCAGGTCGACGTGCTGGCACGCTCCACATTTGAGCGCTACCGCGAGGCGCTGGGCTACGCGCCTGAAATCGAGGAAGGGCTCTACCCCGGCGACTATCTCGTGCCGGTGGGTGAGGCGCTGGCCGAACGGGTCGGCGAGGAGTGGATCGACCAGCCCGAAGAAGCCTGGCTCGAGGAGGTGCGCGAGTTTGCCATCAACGCGATGATGGAGATGATCCAGGCCGATCTCGCCGCTCTCGGCGTCGAGATGGATGTGTTCTTCTCCGAGCGCTCGCTCTACAACACCGGCCAGATCGAGGCCGCGATCGAGGCCCTGCGCGCGCGCGGGCTGATCTACACCGGCGTGCTCGAGCCGCCCAAGGGCAAGGTGCCCGAAGACTGGGAGCCGCGCGAACAGACGCTGTTCAAGTCGACCGCCCACGGCGATGACGTCGACCGGCCGATCATGAAATCCGATGGCAGCTGGACCTATTTCGCCCCCGACATCGCCTATCATTATGACAAGGTTTCCAGGGGCTTCACCGCGCTAATTGATGTGTTTGGCGCGGATCATGGCGGCTATGTCAAGCGCATGAAGGCGGCCGTCGCGGCGCTGTCGGATGGCAAGGTGCCGCTCGACATTAAGCTCACCCAGCTGGTCAAGCTCTACAAGAACGGCGCGCCGTTCAAGATGTCCAAGCGGGCGGGCAATTTCGTCACCCTGCGCGACGTGGTCGAGGCGGTGGGCAAGGACGTGACACGCTTTCACATGCTCACCCGGAAGAACGACGCACCGCTGGATTTCGACTTCGACAAGGTGCTGGAGCAGAGCCGCGACAACCCGGTGTGGTATGTGCAATATGCCTCGGCGCGGATCAACTCGGTGCTCCGGCGGGCGGCCGAGCTCGGCGTGGAGCCGGCGACCCACCCGGCGCTCGATGACGTGGCCGAGATCGAAGTGGTGAAGAAACTCGCCGAGTGGCCGCGTCTTGTCGAGATCGCCGCGCGCAGCCACGAACCGCACAGAATTGCCTTTTATCTCTATGAGTTGGCGAGCGACTTTCATGCATTGTGGAACAAGGGCAACGACATCCCGCCGCTGCGGTTCATCCAGGAGGGTGACCGCTATGCAACAGCGGCAAAAATCGCCCTGCCGAAGGCTGTTTCCGTTGTGATTTCGGCTGGGTTGGGTATTCTGGGCGTAACTCCGGCCGAGGAAATGCGCTGACAGAACGCGCGCCTGCGCCGGGGATCGAGGCAACACGAGAACCGGCGACGGCGGCCAGTCCGCCCGAACGTCGGGCGGAGCAGGCAGATGTCAGATACATACCGGGGCGGCAGCCATGCCGCTCACGCGCAGTATTCTTCCACATATGAGCGCACGAGCTATACCGGCTCGCCCTACGTGCATCCCGCCCACGGCGGCCCGACGCCGCCGCCGGGGCCAGAAAGCTTTGGTGCGCCGCCCGCCTATGGCACCGTGCCGGGGCAACAGGGGTCTGCACCGCACCAGCCGGAGGCACGCCGCCCGCTGGTGGCGCAGGGGAGCGCGTTTGGGCGCGTCCTGCATGGCGCCGGCGCGCTCTTGTCGGTGGCGCTGATCGCCGGGCTCGCGGTCTGGGGCTACAAGCTGGCGTTGCGCGACGTGACCGGGGTTCCGGTGGTGCGTGCGCTCGAAGGGCCCATGCGCATCCAGCCCGAAGATCCGGGCGGCGTCGCCGCGGCGCATCAGGGGTTGGCGGTCAACGCCATTGCCGCCGCGGGGCAGGCCGAAGGCCCGGCCGAGCAGGTGGCGCTTGCCCCGGCGCCGGCATCGCTCAGTGCAGACGACAACCCGGCCGTGCCGGGCACGACGGTGTCGGCCGTATCGGCGGCCGAAGCCGACGAAACCCTGGCCCCGGCCCCTGCGATGGCATCCGTGCTTGAAGTGGTTCAGGCCGCCGCCGAAGCGGCGACGGGGGCCGCAGAAGCAGCCGCGGCGCCCGCGCCGAGCCGCAGCGCCGGCGCGGTTCC
>JANTFS010000253.1 GCA_024763335.1 Paracoccaceae bacterium
CATTTCATGACCCGCCTCGCCCTGCGTCTGCTCGTTCTCACCACCGCCCTCTTGCTGGCCGGCTGCAAGGCCGACAGGTTCGACATCGCCTTCGCCACCGGCGACATCGCCGCCGCGCGCGACGGCACGACGCGGGATGCGCCGTTCGAGATGGTCTTCGAGGGGATCGGCGAACTCGACGACGCCAAGCGGGCCGACCTCGCCGAATTCGAGCAGATCATGCGCAGCTTCATGACGATCGACGCCTTCATCGTCGAACCCACCGAAGAGAGCGCCGATCTGATGATCGAGGGTCGGCTGCCGATCAGCCGCGACGGGACGACCCGTGCGCCCTATTTCCTGCAGGTCTCGGAGGCTGCGGATTTCGCCGGATACACCGCGGTGGAGATGGTCAACGGTGCCGATTACGGGCGGATGCGCGACGAGATGCAGGCGGTCGACTTCATGCTGACGCCTGACCGCTACCAGCCGACGCGGTTCAAGCTCGCGGGCAATGGTGAGGCGGTGATCGCCCCTGGCGCCTATGTCGATGGTGAGCCCGAGGCGCTTTATGTCGGCCGGGTGGACAGCACGCTGTGGCTCAATTTCAAGGGCGGTGTCTATGACGATACCGGCGCGCTCCTGCTGATCCGGCTGGCAGACTAGGCCGGGCGGCCCGCGTCAGCGCGGCGAGAGGCGGTCGAGCCCGTAGCCGTCGGCCCAGGTGCCGTGCAGCTCGCCATCGGGCATCACCACGTAGACGACCGGATAGGCATCGCCCCAGTCGACGGTGACCACCCGCCCCTCGCGCACGCCGGTGCCGCGAAAGGTGGTGCCGGTATCCCACAGGAATTCGAGCCGGTCGTCCGCCCCGGTGATCACCACCGTGCCCGCATAGCTCGAGCCGTCCGGGTTACGGCCGTCGACGCGGTAGGTGCCGGCAAGGCTGTCGGCCAGCGCAAGCGCGGGGGTGAGGAGGAGAACAAGGGCGAAGAGGATGCGGCGGGTCATGGCTGGGCTCCTTTCATCGAACCAAGCCTAGGACGGCACGGCGCGCGATGAAAGGGACGCAACCACTCACGCCTGCAGCGCACGGACCTCGATCTCGCCTTCTTCGCGGGCCTGCATCGCCAGCGTTGCGGCGTGGGCGCCGGCGGCGGTGGTGAAGTAGGGGATCTTGTCGTAGAGCGCGACGGAGCGGATTTCGCGGCTGTCTTCGACGGCCTGTGCGCCCTCGGTGGTGTTGAACACGAGCTGCACATCGCCGTCCTTGAGCCGGTCGACGATGGTGCGGCCGCCTTCATAGACCTTGTTGACCGTCTCGGCCTCGACGCCGTTATCGGTGAACCAGGCGGCGGTGCCGCGGGTGGCGAGGATGGAGAAGCCCATCTCGCGCAGGATCCGGGCTGTTTCCAGCATCTCTGCCGTCTTGTCGTCATCCTTGATCGAGATGAACACGGTGCCGGCCTCAGGCAGGTGCGTGCCGGCGCCCATCTGGGCCTTGAGGAAGGCGCGGGGGAAGGAGCGGTCCCAGCCCATGACCTCGCCGGTCGAGCGCATTTCCGGGCCGAGGATGGTATCGACCCCGGGGAAGCGGGCGAAGGGCAGCACGGCTTCCTTGACCGAATACCACGGCATGTTGGGATCGACCCGGGTGAGCGGGTCGGGGTTCTCGGTGCCGGGCGCGCGCAGCGGGAAGTTCGACATCGGCTCGCCGGCCATGAGGCGCGCGGCGATGGAGGCGATGGCGGAATCCGTGGCCTTGGCGACGAAGGGCACGGTGCGCGAGGCGCGCGGGTTGACCTCGATGAGGTAGACCACGCCATCCTTGACCGCGAACTGCACGTTCATCAGGCCCTTCACGCCGAGCGCCAGCGCCAACGCTTCGGTCTGGCGTTCGATCTCGGCGATGATGTCTTCAGGCAGCGAGTGCGGCGGCAGGCAGCAGGCGCTGTCGCCCGAGTGCACGCCGGCCTCCTCGATATGCTGCATGATGCCCGCGACGTGAACCTCCGTGCCGTCACAGAGCGCATCAACGTCCACCTCGATGGCGCCGGAGAGGTAACCATCAAGCAGCACCGGGCTGTCGCCCGAGACCACGACGGCCTCGCGGATGTAGCGGCGCAGCTGGTCCATGTCGCGCACGATTTCCATTGCGCGCCCGCCCAGCACGTAGGACGGGCGGATTACCAGCGGGAAGCCGATCTCTTCGGCCTTTGCCAAGGCCTCATCGTCGGAGGCGGCGATGGCGTTGATCGGTTGTTTGAGATCGAGCCGGTTCACCAGATCCTGAAAGCGCTCGCGGTCTTCGGCGAGGTCGATCGCGTCGGGACTGGTGCCGAGGATCGGGATGCCGGCCTTTTCCAAGGCATCGGCGAGCTTAAGCGGCGTTTGCCCGCCGAACTGCACGATCACCCCGTGCAGCGTGCCCTTCTCCTGCTCGACGCGCAGGATTTCCATCACGTGTTCATAGGTGAGCGGCTCGAAATAGAGCCGGTCGGAGGTGTCGTAGTCGGTCGAGACGGTCTCGGGGTTGCAGTTGACCATGATCGTCTCATAGCCCGCGTCGGTGAGCGAGAAGCAGGCGTGGCAACAGCAATAGTCGAACTCGATGCCCTGCCCGATCCGGTTCGGCCCGCCGCCGAGGATCACCACTTTCTTGCGCTCGGAAGGCCGCGCCTCGCATTCGACCTCGCCCATCATCGGGGCCTCGTAGGTGGAATACATGTAGGGCGTTTGCGCCTCGAACTCGGCGGCGCAGGTGTCGATCCGCTTGAACACGGCGGTGACGCCGAGGTTTTGGCGGGCGCGGCGGATGTTGTCTTCGTCGCGTCCGGTCAGCTTGGCGAGCCGGGCATCGGTGAAGCCCATCATCTTGAGGCCGCGCAGCCCTTCGGCGGACATCGGCAGGCCATTGCGGCGCACCTCTTCCTCGGCATCGACAATCTCGCGGATGCGGGCGAGGAACCACGGATCAAAGTCCGTCACGCCCTTGATCTCGTCGTCCGAAAGCCCGTGCCGGATGGCCTGCGCGATAACGCGGATGCGGTCGGGCGTCTTTTCCGAGAGCGCCTTCATCACCGCGGCCTTGTCGGGCGCGCCCTCGATCTCGATCTCGTCAAATCCGGTGAGCCCGTTTTCCATCGAGGCGAGAGCCTTTTGCAGGCTTTCGTGGATGGTGCGCCCGATCGACATCACCTCGCCCACGGATTTCATCGCGGTGGTCAGCGTCGGCTCGGCGCCGGGGAATTTCTCGAAGGCAAAGCGCGGGATCTTGGTGACGACGTAGTCGATGGTCGGCTCGAACGAGGCAGGCGTCACCTTGGTGATGTCGTTGTCGAGCTCGTCGAGCGTGTAGCCCACGGCGAGCTTGGCGGCGATCTTGGCGATCGGAAAGCCGGTGGCCTTGGAGGCCAGCGCCGAGGAGCGCGACACCCGCGGGTTCATCTCGATCACGACCATGCGCCCGTCGACGGGGTTCACCGCCCATTGCACGTTGGAGCCGCCGGTCTCGACCCCGATCTCGCGCAGCACGTTGATCGAGTGCGAGCGCATGATCTGGTATTCCTTGTCGGTCAGCGTCAGCGCGGGCGCCACGGTGATCGAATCGCCCGTGTGCACGCCCATCGGGTCGACGTTTTCGATCGAGCAGACGATGATGGCGTTGTCGGCCTTGTCGCGGACCACCTCCATCTCGTATTCCTTCCAGCCCAGCAGGCTTTCGTCGACGAGGATCTGGCCCACGGGGCTTGCGTCCATGCCGGTGTGGCACAGGTGCTCGTAATCTTCACGGTTGTAGGCGACGCCGCCGCCGGTGCCGCCGAGGGTAAAGGCAGGGCGGATGATCGCCGGCAGGCCGATCTCGTCGAGCGCGTCGAGCGCCAGATCGACCCCGGCCCGCAGATCGAATTTGCCGCGCTCATCCTTCGGGGCGGTGACGATGGTGGCGCGCGGGTTTTCGATGCCGAGCCGGTCCATCGCCTCGCGAAACAGCTTGCGGTCTT
>JANTFS010000254.1 GCA_024763335.1 Paracoccaceae bacterium
AAAACCGCTCATCAATTCTGGGCGAGCAGACCGCCGGCCAGCGCCTTGTCGATCAGCGCCACCGTCTCCTTCACCCCGTAAAGCGCGATGAACGAGCCGAAGCGCGGCCCCTGATCGGCGCCCAACAGCACCTGGTAGAGCGCCTTGAACCAGTCGCGCATCGGGTCGAACCGCTCGCGCCCGCAGGCAAAGACCTCCGCCTGCAGCGCCTCCGGATCGGCCGGGCCATCCCATTTCGAGAGCCGTTCGCGCAGATCGGTCAGCGCCTCGCGCTCAAGCTCCGTGGGCGCGCGGTAGTGCTTCTTGGGGGCGACGAAATCCTGGTAGTATTTCACCGCGAACCCGGCCGCGGCATCGAGATCGGGATGGGTCTCGGGGCTGGCGTCCGGGGCATAGTTGCGGATGAAGCCCCACAGCACGTCCTTGTCATGCGCCGAGGCCACCGAGGCGAGGTTGAGCAGCATCGAGAAGCTCACCACCATTTTCGATTCCGGCACCTCTGCGCCGTGGATATGGAACACCGGGTTGGCGATCTTTTGCTTGAGATCCTGCTTGGGGTAGGCCTGAAGCTGCTGGTGATACTCGTCCACCGCCTTCGGGATCACGTCGAAATAAAGCCGCTTCGCCGTCTTGGGCTTTTGATACATGAAGTATTGCAGGCTCTCCGGGGCGGCGTAGGTCAGCCATTCCTCCATGCTCAACCCATTGCCCTTCGATTTCGAGATCTTCTGGCCGTTCTCGTCGAGGAACAGCTCGTAGTTGAACAACTCCGGCCCCCGGCCGCCAAGCACCCGCGCGATTTTTGACGACAGCTCCGCCGAGGGGATCAGGTCCTTGCCGAACATCTCGTAATCGACCCCCAGCGCGGCCCAGCGCATGCCCCAATCGGGCTTCCATTGCAGCTTCACATGGCCGCCGGTAACGGGGATCTCGACCCGCTCGCCGTCGGGCTCCTCGTAGATGATCGTGCCGGCATCGAGGTTTCGTTCCAGCGTCGGTACCTGCAAAACGTGGCCGGTCTTCGGGCTGATCGGCAGGAACGGCGAATAGCTCGCCTGCCGCGCGGCGCCGAGCGTCGGCAGCATGATCTCCATGATCTTGTCGAATTCGTGCAGCGCCCGGATCAGCGTCTCGTCGAACTTTCCGCTGGTGTAATACTCGGTGGCGCTGGCAAACTCGTAGTCGAAGCCGAAACTGTCGAGAAAAGCATTGAGCCGGGCGTTGTTATGCGCGCCAAAGCTCTCGTGGGTGCCAAACGGGTCGCGCACCTTGGTGAGCGGCAGGTTGAGATCCTCGGCCATCTGCTCCTGGTTGGGCACGTTGCCCGGCACCTTCCGAAGCCCGTCCATGTCGTCGGAGAAACAAATCAGGCGGGTCGGGATGTCGGAGATCACCTCGAAGGCGCGGCGTACCATCGTCGTGCGCGCCACTTCGCCGAAGGTGCCGATATGCGGCAGACCGCTGGGGCCATAGCCGGTTTCAAACAGCACGTGCCCCTTGTCGGGCGCCTTGTTCTGATAGCGTTTGAGCAGCCGGCGCGCCTCCTGGAAGGGCCAGGCATTTGACGTCATTGCAAGCTCGCGCAGTTCAGACATGGTATGTGCTTTCCGATTTCCGGGAGCGAATGCCCCGCCAAGGCCCGCTTCCTATTGAAGCTGGCCGCGCGGGTCAATATTCTGCACTGCAACACATCCCTCATCCAGGAGGCCTTCGTGCCCGACCTTCCCCACGCCTTTTCGCCCGAAGACAGCCTCGTGGCTGTGATGGTGGCAGTCTCCGCCTCCGACGAGCAGATCCAGACCTCCGAGCTCGTGCGCATCGAGGCGACGATCAACCACCTGCCGGTTTTTGCCAGCTACGACATGGACCGCATCCGCACCGTCAGCCAGGTGGTGTTTGACCTGTTCACCGAGGAAGACGGGCTCGACGCGCTGTTTGGCCTGATCCGGGAAAACCTGCCGCAGATGCTGTGGGAAACCGCCTATGCGCTGGCCTGCGACGTGGCCGCCGCAGATGGCCTGCTGACCTCCACCGAGATGCGCATCCTCGAAGAAATCCGCCACGAGCTGGACGTCGACCGACTGCACGCCGCGGCGATCGAATGGGGTGCCCGCGCCCGCCACATGACCCTGCCGGACAAATAGCGGCCAAACTCGAGGAACCGCTGCATGACCGACCCTGCGAAATCCCAGCGTTCGGGCCTCGTTCTGCCCCTCATCGCGCTTGCGGGCGCGGCGGCGGCGGGGCTGTTGGTCGTGTTCTGGCCGGGAAACAGGGTCGCCAGCCAGCCCGATCCCGCCCCCGATCCCGCGGCCACCAGCATCGATTGCGCCGAGGCCGACAAGGTGATCTTCGAACGCAAGGCATTCTGCCCCGGCAACCGGATCGTTGTGTTCAAGTTCGCGGGCACGGTGAAGCCGGCCCAGTCGGGCCACCCGGTCGAGCTTGTCACAGATGCCGGGCGCACCGCCACCGTGCTCGGCCCGGCGCCGTCGCCGGTAAACGGCAAACCCCAGCTCGCCCGCGTGCGCTGGGACAAGCAGGACTGGCCCGACATCAACGGCGAAACCGTGAGTCTGACCGAATTTGAAAGCTCGATCCACGCCGATCATATTCGGCTTGCCAACTGACCGAACAACCGGAGCCCCCATGCTCGACCAATTCGACATCACCAAGCGCTGGCCGGCGAAAGATCCGTCCGTCATCCAGCTCTATTCCTTCCCCACCCCCAACGGCATCAAGGTCTCGACGATGCTCGAGGAAACCGGGCTGCCCTACGAGGCCCATCTCGTCAGCTTTTCGGAGAATGACCAGTTCACGCCGGAGTTCCTGTCGCTCAACCCCAACAACAAGATCCCCGCGATCATTGATCCCGACGGGCCGGGCGGCAAGCCGCTCGGGCTTTGGGAATCCGGCGCGATCCTTCTTTATCTCGCTGAAAAGACGGGAAAATTCCTCTCACCAGACCCGGCGGAACGCTACCAGACGATCCAATGGCTGATGTGGCAGATGGGGGGCGTCGGGCCGATGTTCGGCCAATTCGGCCATTTCCATGCCGCCGATGGCCAGCATATCGACGACAAATATGCCTGGCGGCGCTACAAGGAAGAAACCCAGCGCCTGCTCGATGTGCTCGATGACCGCCTCGAGGGGCGCAACTTCATCATGGGTGACGCCTATACCATCGCCGATATCGCGATCTGGCCCTGGGTGCGGGTGCTCTCGGGCCACTACAAAGCCTTCGATCTGCTCGAAATGGAAGACGTCGAAAACGTCAACCGCTGGTTCGAGGCCTGTTCCACCCGGCCCGCCAGCCTCAAGGCGATCAACATCCCGCCGCGCCCGACATAACCCCTCCGGCGGGGCTATTCCTGGATCGACTCGAGGTAGTAGACGAGCGACAGCAGCCGCCCGCGCGCGACGGTTTCGGCCGCGAACGGGCCACCCAGCGCCTCAGCCGAGGCGGTGTAGCGGTCGCCCCAGACCGGCATCGGCCCGCCATGCGCCTGAAGCGGGCTGCGACCGTCGATCTTTTGCAGCGTTTCCATCACCGGAAACACGCCGCCGTTCGCCTTCGCAAGCCCCGTCAGCCCCGGCACGTTGATCTTCAGCAACGCCGCGAGCGGGCCGTTTCCGAGCGCGCTTTCGCCGTGGCAAACGGCGCAGGCGGTCTGATATTCGACTTCGCCAAGATCCTGTTGGGCCACCCCCAGGTTCGGCGCGGCGGCGAGCGCAAGCGCCGCCGCTGTCATGAGCCATCTCATCCTGTCCTCCCTTCGATGCAGAAGAAACACCCCCGCTGCCGGGCGCGCCCGCCCCGGCCATGGCGGGCCGGGGCAGGGGCGATCCTATTGCTGGATCGACTCCAGATACTGGACGAGCGACAGCAACCGCCCACGCACGATCATTTCGGCGCCGTAGACGCCGACATCTTCGAGCGCCGCCGTTTCATAACGGTCGCCC
>JANTFS010000255.1 GCA_024763335.1 Paracoccaceae bacterium
TGGCGATCGGCAACTCGCCCGCGCGCACGCGCTCCTGGTATTTCGCCGTGGAGGGCTCGTTTTGCGCATAGCCCTGCGGGTAGCGCGCGATCGACGACGCGCCGATGCCGATGAGGGCGGGCGACTTGTCTTCGGTGTAGCCCTGAAAGTTGCGGTGCATGGTGCCGTTGCGGTGGGCGATGGCGAGGCCGTCTTCCGGCCGGGCGAAATGATCGATGCCGATCTCTTCGAAGCCGGCGGCGACGAACAGGTCGCGCGCGGTATTGTAGAGCTCCAGCCGGTCTTCCGGCGAGGGCAGCGCCTCGGTCGGGATCAACTGCTGGCGCTTGGACATCCACGGCACATGGGCATAGCCGAACAGCGCGATCCGATCGGGCCCGAGAGAAATCACCTTGTTGACCGAATCCGTGATGCGCGCCTCGGTCTGGTGCGGCAGGCCGTAGAGCAGGTCGACATTGAGAGACCGGATGCCGCGTTCGCGCAGCATCTCGACGGCGTCGCGGGTGATCTCGTAGCTCTGTGGCCGGCCGATCACTTCCTGGATCATCGGATCGAAATCCTGCACCCCGATCGAGGCCCGGTTCAGCCCGGCGGCGGCCAGCGCATCGAGCCGGGCGCCATCCACCTCGGTGGGGTCGATCTCGACCGAGAACTGCGCGCCCTCGGCGAGCGGTGCCATGTCGAAAATCGCGTCAGACAGATCTGCGATCATCTGGGGTTCGAGCAAGGTCGGGGTGCCGCCGCCCCAGTGCAGGTGCTCGATCGCGACGCCCTCGGGCAGATGGGCCTTCACCAATGCGAGTTCCTTGCTCAGGGTCTCGACATAGGCCCCGACGGGTTCGGCCGTCTGGGTGCCTTGCGTGCGACAGGCGCAAAACCAGCACAGCCGGCGGCAGAACGGCACATGGACGTAGACCGAGACCGTGCTGCCCGCGGGAATCGCTTCCAGCCAATTGATGACCTGCTCGCTGCCCACCCCGGCTTTGAATTGCGGTGCGGTCGGGTAGCTCGTATAACGGGGGACCCGGGCGTCGAAGAGGCCGAGTCTGCGAAGTTGCGTGTGTGTGTGCATTCGTCTACGCTCTATCTGAAACGACGCGCGCGACTTTGATCAGGATCAAACCCGGTTCCGGCATGAAACTGAAAATGGATGTTGCCCTGGATACCAAGGAGTGCTGGAACTGCCCGATCAAGCATCAGGCAGTCTGCGCCCGATGTGAGCCCGACGAACTCGAGCGGCTGGAAGAGATCAAGTACTACCGCAGCTACGAGGCCGGGCAGCCCGTCATCTGGGCGGGCGACCACATGGAATTCGTGGCGTCGGTCGTGACCGGAATCGCTTCGCTCAGCCAGACGATGGAAGACGGACGCACGCAAATGGTGGGGCTGTTGCTGCCGTCTGATTTCATTGGCCGCCCCGGCCGGGATTCGGCGCCGTTCGACGTTGTTGCGGTTTCGGATCTGACGATTTGCTGCTTCCGCAAGAAGCCGTTTGAAGACCTGATGACGACCACGCCGCATATCGGCGCGCGGCTTCTGGAGATGACGCTTGACGAGCTCGATTCGGCCCGGGAATGGATGCTGGTTCTGGGCCGCAAGACGGCACGTGAGAAGATAGCCTCTCTGCTCGCAATCATAGCCCGGCGTGATGCCGCGCTCCGTCGGAACACGCCCAAGGACGGGATGCATTTTGATCTTCCGCTGACGCGCGAAGCGATGGCGGATTACCTCGGGCTGACGCTCGAAACCGTGAGCCGGCAGATCTCGGCGCTGAAGAAGGCGGGGATCATCAAGCTCGATGGCAAGCGCAAGGTTGTGGTGCCTTCGCTCGACCTGCTGATCAACGAGACCGGGGATGACATTGACGGTGGCCCGATCGTCTGATGACTGGCACAGCCGGCCCGGTCTGGCGCTGTGCGCGGGTTCAACAGCGAGCTTTGCCGATGATCTGCCTGTTGGAGCCATCTCTGCAATTGGCACAAGCCAAGCTCGACGTTACACTTGAAACGACCAATCGGGCCGCCGGGCCTGAAGCGGAACAACCTGCCGAGGGTCCACAGCTGGTCTGACGAGCAAGACAAAAGGATTCCGCCATGAAAAACCCCACGGCTGCGATGCTTGTGATCGGCGATGAAATCCTGTCCGGGCGCACACGCGATTCCAACATGCACCACCTTGCCGTGCAGCTGAACGCCCATGGCATTGATCTCAAGGAGGCGCGCGTCGTTTCCGACGATACAGCGGCGATCGTGGCGGCTGTGCGCGCACTTGCTGGCGCCTACGACCATGTGTTCACCTCCGGCGGGATCGGCCCGACCCACGACGATATCACCGCCGATGCCATTGCCGAGGCTTTCGGGGTCGGGATCGGGGTTCGCGACGACGCCAAGGCGGTCTTGCTGGGCTTTCTCGAAGCGCGCGGGGCCGAGGCGACGCCGGCGCGCCTCCGGATGGCGCGAATTCCAGACGGGGCGACATTGATCGACAACCCGATCTCGGCCGCTCCGGGCTTTACCCTGCAAAACGTGCACGTATGTGCCGGCGTGCCGCGCATCTTCGAGGCGATGGTGGCGTCTGTGCTCTCGACCATCGTTCTCGGTGAGCCGATGCTGTCGCAAAGTTTCCGCGTCGATTTGCCCGAGGGCGACATAGCCGCCCCGCTCGCAGACCTGGCCGCGCGGTTTCCCGAGCTTTCGATAGGCTCCTATCCGTTCAACAAGGACGGTGTGTCTGGGGCGAATATCGTGGTGCGCGGGCACGATGGTGCGGCCGTCAACGAGGTGATGGTCGAGCTCGGGCACCTGTTTGCGGAGGCGACGTCATGACCCAGAATGTCCCGTTGCCCGATACCGCAAAACTGATGGAGGTCTGCGAGGCAACCTGGCCGCCGGCGGGGCGCGAGCATCTCGGCGCCTGGACCATCCGGGAGGGCAAGGGCGGAGGAAGCCGTGTGTCGGCGGCAACGGAGGACTGGCCGGTGACCGATGCCGATCTTCCGGCCGCGGAGGCGGCGATGCGGGCGCTCGGGCAGGTTCCGCTGTTTCAGATCCGCGAGCACGAAGACAAGCTCGACGCGCTGCTGGAAAGCCACGGCTACATCCTGCGCGATCCGGTCAATCTCTGGGCGGCGCCGGTTGCCGAGCTGACCCGTGACCCGATCCCGCGCGCCACGGCCTACACGATGTGGCCCCCGCTCGAGCTGGTCCGGGAAATCTGGGAAGATGGCGGTATCGGCGCTGCGCGACAGGCGGTGATGGAAAGGGCGACCTGCCCGAAAACCGCAATCCTGGCCCGGGTCGGCGACTATCCGGGTGGCGCGGCCTATGTCGGTCTGCATGACGGGATCGCGATGGTGCATGCCATTCACGTGTTGCCGGCGCACCGGCGGCAGGGGGCCGGGCGGCTCCTGTTGCGCGCCGCGGCCAAATGGGCGCAAAAGCAGGGTGCAGACGTGATCAGCCTGATCGTCACGCAAGGAAACCATGCCGCCAACCCGCTCTATGCCTCATTGGGGATGACCCGGGTTGGCTGCTATCACTACAGGGTGCATTCGGAAGGGAGCTGACATGGCCGAAACGGTAACCGCGCTCGATTTGCCGATGGTCGACCCGCTGCCGGAAGACACGCAGAAATATTTCGACCTGTGCGACGACAAGCTTGGCCTGGTGCCGAATGTTCTCAAGGCCTATGCCTTCGACATCGACAAGCTCAACGCCTTCTCGGCGCTCTACAACGAGCTCATGCTGGCCGATTCCGGGCTGAGCAAACTTGATCGCGAGATGATCGGGGTGGTGGTCAGTTCGGTCAATCACTGCTGGTATTGCCTCGTTGCCCATGGGGCGGCGGTGCGTGACCTGTCGGGCGACCCGAAGCTCGGTGAGGCCATGGCGATGAACTGGCGGGCGGTGCCGTTGTCGGAACGGCACCGGGCCATGTTGGCATTTG
>JANTFS010000256.1 GCA_024763335.1 Paracoccaceae bacterium
CACCACCGCCGCGAGCACGAGAACACCCACCTCGCGCCGGTCGGCTTCGCGCAGGGCACGCGGCACGATCAGCGGCTGTGCCACGAGGTCGATCACCGCCAGAACGGCCACCGCGACCGGCAACGACAGGAGCGCCGCCGCCGCCGGCATGAAGATCAGCGCCGTGCCGAACCCGGTAAAGCCGCGCACCATGCCGGCGACGAGAATGATGAGCGCAAGCCAGAACAGCCCCGGGGTCGCCAGCGCGGCCCCGAGCGCCTCAGGCATCAACGTTGGCAAACTGCGTGCCGGCCTCGCCGTCGGGCTTCGACCAGTCGCGCTTCACGCCAAGCTTGAGCAGGATCGCCGAGGCGACGAAGACCGAGGAATAGGTGCCGATGATGATGCCGAAGGTCATCGCGAAAACGAAGCCGCGGATCACGTCGCCCCCGAGCGCCAGCAGCGCGATGAGCGCGATCAGGGTGGTGCCCGAGGTCATCACCGTCCGGCTCATGGTCTCGTTGATCGACAGGTTCAGCACCTCCTTGAGCGCCATCACCTTGTAGCGCCGCAGGTTCTCGCGCACCCGGTCGAAGACCACCACGGTATCGTTCAGCGAATAGCCCACGATGGTCAGCAGAGCCGCGATGGTCGCGAGATCGAACTGGATCTGGAGCACGGAAAACAGGCCGATGGTGATGATCACGTCATGCACCAGAGCCACCACCGCACCGACGGCAAACTGCCATTCGAACCGCAGCCAGATATAGACCAGCACCGCGCCGATCGCGGCCAGCACCGAGTAGATCGCCGTCATCACCAGCTCGCCCGACACCTTCGGGCCGACGCTTTCCACGCTCGGGAACGTGATCCCCGGATCAATCGACTGCAGCGCCGTCTCCACCGCCTGGATCGTCTCCGGGGTGATCGATTCCTCGTCGCCCTGGGCCTGGATGCGCACCATGGCAACATGCTGGTCGGGGCGGAAATTCGGATCGAACACTTCCGAGATCGACACGTCGCCCAGCTCCAGCGGCTGCAACGCCTTGCGGTAGTCGCCAACATCCACCGCGACGCTCGATTCGGTGCGGATCGTGGTGCCGCCGCGGAAGTCGATGCCGAAGTTCAGCCCCAGCACGAAGAAGGCCACGATCGAGGCGACGAACAGCAGGCCGGAAAACCCGAGCGTCAGCGGCAGCCGTCCGAAGAAATCCCAGTTGGTGTTGTCGGGAACGAGTTTCAGACGCATGGCTCAGACCTCAATCGTCTTTGGACGGCGGCGTTCGAACCACATCACGATCATCAGCCGCGTGATGTAGATCGCGGTAAAGACGGAGGTGATGATGCCGAGCGCCAGTGTCACGGCAAATCCTTTCACCGGCCCCGAGCCCATCAGGAACAGGATCACGGCGGTGATGAAGGTGGTGATATTGGCGTCGATGATGGCCGACAGCGCCTTTTCGTAGCCCAGCTCGATGGCGCGCGCCGGGCCGCGGCCCGCCCGCAGCTCTTCGCGGATCCGTTCGAACACCAGCACGTTGGCATCCACCGCCATGCCGATGGTGAGCACGATGCCGGCGATGCCGGGCAAGGTCAGCGTCGCCCCGATCGCCGAAAGCAGGCCGAAGACGAGCCCGACGTTCAGGACGAGGGCGATGTTGGCGAGCATGCCGAACCAGCCATAGGCGGCGAACATGAAGATCAGCACCCCGGCAAAGGCGACGAGCGAGGCGATCTTGCCCGCCTCGATCGAGTCGGCCCCAAGCTCGGGGCCGATGGTGCGTTCTTCGAGGAAAGTCATCTCGGCGGGCAATGCACCGGCCCGCAGCAGAACCGCAAGCTTGGTCGATTCCTCGACGGTGAAATTGCCGGTGATGATGCCCGAACCGCCCGGGATCGCCTCGTTGATCCGCGGCGCCGAGATCACCTCGCCGTCGAGCACGATGGCGAAGGGCGCCCCGACATTGGCGGCGGTGTATTCGCCAAACTTGCGCGCGCCCGAGACATTGAACTGGAAGTTCACCGCCGGGCGGCCGTTCTGGTCGAAGGTCGGCTGTGCGTTGGTCAGCTCCTCGCCGGTGACAACCGGGGTCTGCTCGAGCACGTAGTAGATGCCCGGCTCGTCCATCGAGGGCAGCAGCTCCTGACGCGGGCCGGGGCGGGTGTTGGGATCGGATGTCCGGCTCACCACCGGCTGGAAGGTGAGCTGCGCCGTGGTGCCAATGAGCGCCTTGAGCTCGTCGGCCGAGCCCAGCCCCGGCACCTGGATCAGGATGCGGCGTTCGCCCTGGCGCTGGATCGTCGGCTCGCGGGTGCCGACCTCGTCAACCCGGCGGCGGATGATCTCGAGCGATTGCTGGATCGTGCGATCATCGGTCGCCAGTTTCTCGGCCTCCGACAGCTGCACGGTGATCACGTCGCCCTCGCCCGCCACCTCGATATCGTCCGACCCGATGCCGGTGAGGGTGATCACCGGCGAGGCCAGGGACCGCACCGCCTCAAGCGCCGTGGCAAGGCCTTCGGGGTTTCCGATCCGCACCTTGAGCTGGCCATTCGGCGCGTCGATCCGGCGAATCCCGCCGACGACATCGCGCTTGTCGCGCAGCACGTCGCGCACCTCCGGCCAAAGCGCGTCCATCCGGTGGGCATAGACATCTTCCACCCGCACCTCGGCGAGCAGATGCGCGCCGCCGCGCAGATCCAGCCCGAGGTTGACGAGATTCGATGGCAGCCAGTTCGGCCACGCCGCGAGCGCGGCCTCGCGCTCCGGGGTCGATCCGAATTGTTCGATCGCGGCTGCGGCGTCATTGTGCTGTTCGACCCTTGGGTAGAACAGGTTCGGCAACGCCGAGACAAGGCCCAGAACCACGAGCCCGATCACGACGATCCGTCTCCACAGGGGGTATTGCAACATGCGGGGGGCCTCAAATGTTGGCCCGCGCGGGGGCTCAGCCCTCGGCGGGTTCGGTCTTCGACATCACCTGAACGACCGCGGCCCTCGTCATCCGGACCTTCACGCCTTGCGCGATCTCGACTTCGAGCTCGTCACCGTCCTTGACCTTGGTGACCTTGCCGATCAGCCCGCCCTGGGTGAGAACCTGGTCGCCCCGGCGCAGCTCGCTGCGCATCTTCTCGTCGTCCTTCATCTTCTTCTGCTGCGGTCGGATGAGGAAGAACCACATGATCCCGAAAACCAGGATCATCGGGATCAGCATGGAATTGAGCAATCCTGCGGTAGGCGCACCGGCGGCCTGCGCGAATGCGGGCGTTACGAACATCTGGGAATCCCTCTGTCAGACGGGGGCGCGGCCCCCATGCGAATTGGCGCGCACCCTATATGGGGGCCTTGGGGTTGGCAAGCAATCGGGGGCGGTGTTTGATGCCGGCAGGTAACGAGGACGGCAAGAGACACGCAGGGGCCAAGGTGAAAGAAAAACTGGAAGATATCCCAAAACTACTCGATGGCTTGGAAATCGACCTCAGCGTCGTGGAGAGTTCAATCCCCGACGCAGGTCTCGGCGGGCTTGAATTGCCTGGGTTGATACAAGACATCGTCGACTTTTTGCAGCCCGAACTGAAACCCTACGAGTTTGCGTTTTAAATGTGGCTGTTTCGGCACTCGGTTGTCGAGCATGGAACTCAGATTGTAACGGTGCCGGGGCGAAGGAGATTGCAGAATGGCATTATTAAGTCAACTTCGGTTTCTGACGGCGAGTCGCAACTCTCGTATTCAACAGTGAAAAATGCATTTAAAAGGCTCATTGATATGGGTGCCATTTCACAGATGGGTGAGCCAACGCGTGACGGGACCCCTTACAAAATCAGTCTACCCGAAGAAATTCAAATTTGCGTCGCAAAGAAACAAGTCGCGCAAGAAGCCAAACGTCTCCCCGAATCTGAGGACGCCCAGATTGACTTCTACAATGTTCGGGAAAACAGATAAAAAGTCTTTG
>JANTFS010000257.1 GCA_024763335.1 Paracoccaceae bacterium
GCGGCGTCGCTGACGGTGGGGTGGCTGATCTACGACCGGCTGTGCAAATCGGGCCTCGCCGAGCGGCCGACCGGGCTCATGTTGCTGCTCTTCGCTTTGCTCATCGCGATGGGCTGGGGCTACAACGAGGTGTTTACCGGCCGCGCGGTGATGCTGCATCTGGGCGCCTTCACCGCGACGATCATGACGGCCAACGTGTTTTTCATCATCATCCCGAACCAGAAGATCGTGGTGGCGGACCTTCAGGCTGGCCGCACGCCGGACCCGAAATACGGGCGTATCGCCAAGCTGCGCTCGACGCATAACAATTATCTCACCCTGCCGGTCATCTTCCTGATGCTGGCCAACCACTACCCGCTGGCTTTTGCCTCCAGCTACAACTGGTTGATCGCGGGGCTGGTCTTCCTGATGGGGGTGACGATCCGGCATTTCTTCAACAGTCATCACGCCCACAAGGGCTACAAGTGGTGGACATGGCCGATCACCGTGGCGCTGTTTCTCGCCGCCGT
Source organism: Paracoccaceae bacterium (assembly GCA_024763335.1). Lineage (GTDB taxonomy): Bacteria > Pseudomonadota > Alphaproteobacteria > Rhodobacterales > Rhodobacteraceae > Sinisalibacter. Next base: position 510 of record JANTFS010000257.1, read on the forward strand.
GTGGCTCTCGACGCTGGGGCAGGAATACCAAGCTTGGGAGGAGGCCGAGGCGCGCGCGCTGACGCCCTATGAGCAGCGCTTTGCCGAGGCGGAGGGGTTCGAGGAAGTGGCGGACCTGGTGATGGGCAATTGCTCGATGTGTCATGCCCGCGAGCCCGCCTGGGAGGGGATCGGGACGGCGCCCAAGGGGGTGGTGCTGGAAACGCCGGCCGACATCGCGCGCCGGGCCCGGACCATCTACCTGCAGGCGGGGCTGACCAGCGCCATGCCGCCGCCCTCGGCGAGTTTTCTCGAACCCGGGGACCGGGCGGCGATTGTGAACTGGTTTCGGGCGGCACGGGGTTAGGGTTTCGCCACGGGCGTTGCCCGTGCCGACCGTCTGGGGGGCCAGCCCCCCAGACCCCCCGGGATATTTGGGGAAAGATGAATGGACGGGCGTTTCAGAACGCCTTGAAGGTCAGGGTGGTGAGGGAGCGGTCGATATTGGGGATGTCGAGCAGGTGCCCGTTGATGAATTTTCCGACATCCTCGCCCTCGGGGATGTAGAGCTTCATCAGGAGATCGTAGTCGCCGCTGGTCGAGTAGAGCTCGGAGTGGATCTCGCGCTGGATGATTTCCTCGGCCACCTTGTAGGTGGTGCCGGGTTTGCAACGCAACTGGACGAAAACGGGTGTGCTCATGGCGGGCCTCTCGCTCTGGTGCGGGCAGGGTGCCACGGCGGCGCGGGGGCGGGCAAGCCCAATTGGCGGCTTTTCAGGGGCTTTGGCCGCGCCTATAAGCGGGCCGGACAAGAGGGGAGAGCGTGATGCGCAAGGCCACAGTGAGCCGCAAGACGGCGGAGACCGAGATCAGCGTCGAGATCGATCTCGACGGCACCGGCATGTATGACAACCACACCGGCGTGGGATTTTTTGACCACATGCTCGACCAGCTGGCCCGTCACGCGCTGATCGACATGAAGATCACGGCCGTGGGTGACTTGCATATCGACGACCACCACACGGTCGAGGATACCGGCATCGCGCTGGGCCAAGCCTTGCGCGAGGCGGTGGGCGACAAGCGCGGGATCCGGCGCTATGGCGAATGCAGCTTGCCGATGGACGAGGCGCAGCTGCGTTGTGCGCTCGATCTTTCGGGCCGGGCCTTCCTTGTCTGGAACGTCGATTTTCCGACGCCGAAAATCGGCACGTTCGACACCGAACTGGTGCGCGAGTTCTTCACCGCCTTTGCGGGCAACGGCGGGATCACGCTGCACATCGACCAGATCCACGGCTTCAACAGCCACCACATCGCCGAGGCCGCCTTCAAGGCGGTGGCGCGGGCCTTGCGCGATGCGCTGGAGGTCGATCCGCGCAAGGCCGATGCCATTCCCTCGACGAAGGGGGCGCTGTGAGCATGGTCACGGCGCTGATCGACTACGAGTCGGGCAACCTGCACTCCGCCGAGAAGGCCTTTCAGCGCATGGCGCGCGAGGTCGGGGCGGGCGAGGTGGTGGTGACCGACGACCCGGACGTGGTGGCCAAAGCCGACCGGATCGTGCTGCCGGGCGACGGGGCCTTTCCCGCCTGCCGGCGGGCGCTGTTCGAGCATTCCGGCCTGTTCGAGGCGATGGACGCGGCGGTGAATGGCAAGGGCCGGCCGTTTTTCGGGATCTGCATCGGGATGCAGATGCTGGCCGATGTGGGGCGCGAATATGAAGACACGCCGGGCTTTGGCTGGATTGGCGGCGAGGTGGTGCCGATCGCGCCCGCGGACCCGTCGCTGAAGGTGCCGCACATGGGCTGGAACGACCTCGTCATCGACCGCGCCCACCCGGTGCTCGAGGGGATCGAAACCGGCGCGCACGCCTATTTCGTCCATTCCTACCAGTTCAAGGTCAACCAGCCGGACGAGCGTTTGGCCCATTGCGACTATGGTGGCGAGATCACCGCGATTGTCGGGCGCGACAATATCTTCGGCACCCAATTCCATCCGGAGAAGAGCCAGGCGGCGGGGCTGCGGATGATCGCGAATTTCCTGACCTGGATGCCGTGACCGCGAGGCAGATGGCGGCGGCGCCCGCGAGGCGCCGCGCGCGTCGGGCCTACTCCAGCCGCGTCCAGGTTTGCGACTTGCAAAACAGCCCGCCCGCGACACATCCCGCCAGGTCAAGCGTGTTGCCGTTGAGCTGCATCTTGCCGATGTAGGTCTTGTCATTGGAGGGCCGCCAGACCGCGCCCTTGTAGGACCCGTCGCCCTGGTTGACCATGTTGATCACCATCACCTTGCCGATGTTCGGCGACTGGTATTCGCCCGAGTTGTCAAAGGTGCGGCGAATCCAGCCGCAGACCTTCCCGCCCGAGCAGCCGGACATCTCGACATAGGCATAGGCGCCGTCGTCGACTTGGGTTTTCCACATGCCAAACACCGGGTCGGCGGCAAAGGCAAGGCTCGGCATGACCGCGAGGAGCGCGGCGGCAAGGGTCTTCTTCATCGGTATCCTCCCTGTTTTGCGCCATCCTGCCGTGACGCCGGCGCGCTGGCAAGCATCCGTCTTGCTGCTGCCGCGTGCGCATGCGAAAAGCCGCGCAAACGCCATGGGAGCCCCGCGATGATCCTCTACCCCGCCATCGACCTCAAGGACGGCCAATGCGTGCGCCTGTTGCGCGGCGAGATGGAGGCGGCCACGGTTTTCAACGACAACCCCGCGGCGCAGGCCGGGGCCTTCGAGGCGGCCGGCTGCGAATGGATTCACCTCGTCGATCTCAATGGCGCTTTTGCCGGGGCGCCGGTGAATGCGGCGGCGGTGGAGGCTATTCTCGCGACGATCAGCGTGCCCGCGCAGCTCGGCGGCGGTATCCGCGACATGGCCACGATCGAGGGCTGGCTCGACAAGGGGTTGGCCCGGGTGATTCTCGGCACGGTGGCGGTGGAGAACCCCGGCCTCGTTCGGGCGGCGGCGAAGGCCTTCCCGGGCCAGGTCGCCGTCGGGATAGACGCGCGCGGCGGCAAGGTGGCCACCAAGGGTTGGGCGCAGGAAACCGATGTCGAGGTGACGGATCTTGCCAAGAGCTTCGAAGACGCGGGCGTCGCGGCGATCATCTATACCGACATCCAGCGCGACGGCGCGATGCAGGGGCCGAACGTGGCGGCGACCGCGGCGCTGGCCAACGCCGTGTCGATCCCGGTGATTGCCAGCGGCGGGGTCTCTTCGATCCAGGATCTCATCGACCTGCGCGACTGCGGCGCCCCGCTCAACGGCGCGATTTCGGGCCGTGCGCTCTATGACGGGGCGATTGATCTCAAGGAAGCGCTGGCGGTCTTGCGGGGCTGAGCGGTTTCGAATTGCTGACGCAATCCGACCGTCCGGGGGGCCAGCCCCCCGGACCCCCCGAGGTATTTTTCGACCAAAGAAGG
>JANTFS010000258.1 GCA_024763335.1 Paracoccaceae bacterium
GAAAACCGGAAAACCGGAAAACCGGAAAACCGGAAAACCGGAAAACCGGAAAACCGGAAAACCGGAAAACCGGAAAACCGGAAAACCGGAAAACCGGTATCATCTTGCAATGAATGAAATTTTTGCCACCATCCCATCGCGCGTCAACCCCAATTGCGGTTGTGGCCGTCGCAGCTGGGCACGTTGCGCGCCGGCATTTCGCACCGGCCTGGGCACTTCTAGGGAGCTTTGTTCCGCCCCCTTCGGCCGCCTTGCCGCCCGCGCGGACGCGCGGCTCCGGAGAGGCCCTCGCGAAGCACCGACGTCATCGGATGGGCCGGCGCATCACCGCCATAGCTGTGGAGCAACGCCGAGATCTCCGTCGCCTCATCGCTCCCTTCAGGCCGGGCGAGCGCCCAGTCGAGGAAAATCACCCGGCATTCCGCTTCGCTGATCCCGTCGATCCGATAGGCTTCCGCGATCAGGCCGCGCGGGTCGAATTCGTGGTATGTCATCCTGCCACCTCTCCCGGCTGGCGCGTCAACGCCGTTTCGATCGCCGTCTTGGCCTGCCCGGTGCGCCGTTCCACTTCAGCCAGCAGCGCCGTTGTGCTTTCCATCCCGGTTTCGCGCAACAGGAAATCCCGCCCGCCCTTGCCGATCGCCTCGAGATCAAGCGCCGCGTCGCTCAGCAGCTTCGCAGCCGCCTGCAGGCGCCACAACAGATCATACGCCGCCCGCATCGCCCCCGCCTCTGCCTCGGTCAGCCAGCGAATGGCAACCCCGCTGTCGATCTGGGCGTCGACATCGCGGGAGCCATCCTTTGCAAGCAAGGCCGCGCATTGCGCGATCAGTTCGATATCCTGCAGCCGTCCGGGGCCGATCTTGGCGTCGAGCGGGCCGCCACCGCCGCCCTTGGCCTCGGCGATGCGGGCCCGCATCTCGACCACATCGGCAATCGTCGCGGCCGGATCGCGCGGGCGCTGAAGAACCTCACGCCGCACCGCCTCGACATCTGCGCCGAGCGCCATGTTGCCGGCGACGGGCCTGGCGCGGGTCAGCGCAAGGTGCTCCCAGGTCCAGGCCTCGTCGCGCTGGTAGGCGGAAAAACTCTCCAGCGACGTCGCCACCGGGCCTTGCCGGCCCGACGGTCGCAGCCGCATATCGACTTCATAGAGCCGGCCCTCCGCCGTCGGCGCGGTCAACGCGGTGACAAACGCCTGGGTCAGGCGCGCATAATAGGCCCGCGCGGCCAAGGGGCGGCGGCCCTCGGAGGCCTCAACCCCGCCCGGGTCATAGATCAGGATGAGATCGAGATCCGAGCGCGAAGAGATCGTCCGGGCCCCGAGGCTGCCCATCGCGATCAAGACCGCGCCGCGCCCCGGCGGCGCCCCGTGCTTGGCGGCGAAATGGTCCACCACTACTGGCCAGAGCGCCCGCAGCACGGCCTCGGCCAGATCGGAATATTGCGCGCCGCTTTCGCGTCCTTTGAGCAGACCGCGCAGATGATGCACGCCGATGCGGAAGTGCCATTCCTTCATCCAGCGCCGCGCCGTATCGAGCTGCGCCTCGTAATCGCCGGCCAGATCGTCGAGCCGGATCGACAGATCGTCGGCAAGCCAGACACAGCCGGGCCATTCGGCAAAGAAGTCGCCACCCAGAACGGCATCGAGCACCTGACTGTTGCGGCCGAGATATACCGCGAGCGCCGGCGCGGTGGCCGCGATGTCGACGATCAGATCGACCAGCGCGGGGTTCGCGTCGAAGAGCGAGAACACCTGCACCCCCGCCGGCAGCCCCCGCAGGAAGGCATCGAACTGAACCAGCGCCTCGCGCGGACGGGCGGCCTTGTGCAGGCGCGCGAGGATCTCGGGCTTGAGTCGTTCGAAAATACCGGCGGCCCGCGCCGAGCGGCAGGCGGGATACCTGCGCCAGCGTTCGACGATCTCGCGATCCTCGTCCTCCAGTTCCGGCGCCGCGGCCTTGCGCCCGCCGGGGGCGAAGAACCCTTCGGTGAGCGCGTGCACCTCCTCCAGCGCCGCCACCAGCCGGGCACGCCAGGCGGCCACATCGCTCTCCCCCATCATGTTGACGATCCGGGCAAATTCCTCGGGGCTCGCCGGCAGCTTGTGGGTCTGGGCATCGCGCACCATCTGCACCCGGTGCTCGATCTCGCGATGCCGTCGATAATGCGCCACCAGGGTCTCGGCCACATCCATCGGCACCCAGCCGGCCCCGGCCAGCGCGGTCAGCCCCGGCACCGTGCCGCGCAGGCGCAGGGAGGGGTCGCGCCCGCCGGAAATCAGCTGGCGGGTCTGGGTGAAGAATTCGATCTCGCGGATGCCGCCACGGCCGAGCTTCATGTCATGGCCCTCGAGGGTGATCTCGCCGCCAAGACCCTTGTGCTCGCGAATCCTGAGCCGCATGTCATGCGCATCCTGGATCGCGGCAAAATCGAGGTGCTTGCGCCAGACGAAAGGCGTGAGGCGCTCGAGATAGGCCTCGCCCGCGGCGATGTCGCCGGCGCAGGCCCGCGCCTTGATGTAGGCCGCCCGTTCCCAGGTGCGTCCGAGGCTTTCGTAATAGGCCTCCGCCGCCGCCATCGCCATGATCACGGGCGTCACCGCCGGATCGGGACGCAGGCGCAGATCGGTGCGAAAGACGTAACCTTCCGCCGTCATCTTCGACAGCGTCTCGCTCATCCGCCGGGTGGCGCGGATGAAGGAGGCCCGGGCATCGTGGAAATCGTCGCGCCCATAGCGGGTCTCGTCAAACAGCATGATGAGGTCGATGTCGGACGAATAGTTGAGCTCGCCGGCCCCCATCTTGCCCATTGCCAGCGCCACCGCCCCGCCGGCCGTGGCGATATCGTCCACGCCCATCCCCGGCAGCTTGCCGCGCGTGATCTCGAGCCCGACATGATACTTGAGCGCCCGATCCGTCGCCGCGTCGGCAAACCGCGTCAGCGCGCCCGTCACCTCTTCGAGCGACCAGACGCCGGCGAGGTCGGCCAGCCCGGCGATCAGCGCCACCCGGCGTTTCGCCACGCGCAGCCCGGACCCCGGATCGCCCGTCTCGGGCAGCGCGATGGCGGCGTCGAAGGCGGTTTCGGGCTCCTGCGCCAGCGCCGCGCGCAACCACGCCGCCTCGCGCAGCATCACCCCCTTGAGAAACGGGCTGCACCCGGCCGCGCCGGCAAGGAGCTCGACCAGTTCCGGCGCCAGATCGCCGAACCGCGCCGCGGCCTCGGCACCGTGGTCGCGGTCAAACGGGATCGGGCAGCGGGTCATGCGGGCGGCAAACGACATGGCGCGACCATGCGCCGGGCGCTGGCGGGTGGTCAAGCGCCCGCCGGCATGGGATATGGGCGTGAGGGAGGTGGCGATGTCGAAATCACTCAAGCGCGTGAAACGGGTGCTCGACGAGGCCGGGGTCGGGGCCGAAATCCTTGAAATGGACGCCGGCACCCGCACCGCGGAGGAGGCGGCGCGGGCGGCGGGCTGCGAGCTTGACCAGATCGTGAAATCCATCGTCTTTCGTGGCGCGGCCGATGGCCACGTGGTGCTGTTCCTGACCGCCGGCGGCAACCGCGTCGACCCGGCCAAGGCATCCAAGGTCGCCGGGGAACCGCTCGGCAAGGCCGATGCGCAACTGATCCGGGCCGAGACCGGCTTTGCTATCGGCGGGGTCGCGCCGGTCGGACACCTGCGCCCGATCCAGGCCTATTTCGATCCACGCCTGATGGCGTTTGACGTGGTCTGGGCCGCCGCCGGCACGCCGCGCCACATCTTTGCCTG
>JANTFS010000259.1 GCA_024763335.1 Paracoccaceae bacterium
TGGCGGGCAGTTCAAGATCATCCTGCTGCTTCTGACCTCGACGCCGTTTCTCACCGGCGAGATCCTGCGGGTGACGGCGATGCAGCAGATCCTCGGGCCCATCGGGCTGATCAACATGGCGCTGGGCCATTTCGGCTTCCAGCCGATCACCGCGCTGATGTATTCCAACGAGGCCACCGCGATCGGGCTGGTCTATCTGTGGCTGCCGTTCATGGTGCTGGCGATCCATCTGTCGCTGCTCAACTTCGACTTCGAGCTGTTGCAGGTGGCCAAGGTCAACGGCGCGCGCCCGCTCCGGGCTTTCCGCGAGGTCACATGGCCGCTCAACCGGGCGGGCTCGGCCATCGGCGTGGTGCTGGTGTTCATCCCGACGCTGGCCTCGTCGATCACCTCGAAGTTTCTCGGCGGGCCGAACGGCGCGTTGTTTGGCAATATCCTCGCCCACCAGTTCGGCTCCACCGGCACATGGGCGCTCGGCTCGGCGATGGGGGTTGTGTTGTTCCTGATCTCGATGCTGGTTCTGTTCGTGGTCTGGAAGTCGATCGGCGATCTTCGGCGCTCGGGGATTTCCATCGACGGGGGGGCACAGTGATGTTTCGGATGTTCAAGGATCTTTCCATCGCCATGCAGGTTCTGGTGCTGATCGCGCTCTACGTGTTCCTCTACCTGCCGATCCTTTATATCGTCTACGTTTCGGCGCAGGCGGATGCGATCTGGCCGTTTCCGCCACACTGGACGGGCGAGCATTACGTCAACCTGTGGCACAACACCGACTACCACACCGGCGCGCGCAATTCGCTGATCATCGGCATCGGCACCGGGGTGATCGCCAGCATTCTGGCAACGATGGGGGCGATCGGCATCCTGAAATACCGCCTCAAGGGCAGCAAGATCATCGCAGCTCTGTTCCTGTCGCCGCTTTTCATCGCCCATATCCTGATCGGCATCTCCAGCCTCATGTTCAACAAGACCCTGCTGGGGCTGCCGGGCAACATCTTCTCGGCGATCATCGCCAATGCCACCTATGCCACCGCCTTTGCCTTTCTCGTCGTGCTGGCGCAGCTGGCGCGCTACGACTGGCGGCTCGACGAGGCGGCGATGGTGTTTGGCGCGACGCCCCGGCGCACCTTTCGCGAGGTGACCCTGCCGCTGATCTGGCCGGCGATCTTCGGGGCCTTCATCGTGTCGTTCCTGCTGGCGTTCAACAACCTCGAGATCTCGTTCTACAATCTCGGCGCCACGCCCACCTTGCCGACGCTGGCATGGGGCTCGCTGCGCCATGGCATCTCGCAGGAGCTCTATGCGCTGGCCGCCCTGATCAACGCGGCGGTGTTCGCCTTCCTCGGGCTGCTTTACGTGTTGCTGCGGGTCGGGGTGATCCGGCTGTCGTTCAAGGATTGAGCCCATGCGGGTCGTCGCCATAGATCAGGGCACCACCTCGACCCGGGCCTTCGTGCTCGACGGGGCGGCGCCGGGCGGCGGAGAGATCGTTGCCACCCGCACCCACCAGCAGCATTATCCGCAACCGGGCTGGGTCGAGCATGACCCGCAGGAGCTGCTGCGCCATGTGCGCGAGTGCCTGTCGGCGGCGGGGTCGGTCGACGCCATTGGCCTTGGCAATCAGGGCGAAAGCTGCCTTGCGTGGCACCGGAAAACGGGCGAACCGGTCAGCCCGGTCATCGTCTGGCAGGATACCCGCAGCGAAACCGAGATTGCCCAGCTGAAACGCGAGGGCGGCGAGGCGTTGACCATGGCGCGCGCCGGGTTGCCGCTGGATTCCTACTTTTCGGCCGGCAAGCTGGCGTGGATCATGGCCCACATTCCCGCGGCGAAAACCCTGCTTGCGCGCGGTGAATTGTGCCTTGGCACCACCGACGCCTTCTTCCTTCAGCACCTGACGGGCGAGGCGGCGACCGACATCACCACGGCCTCGCGCACGTCGCTGATGAACCTCGAAACCGGGCAGTGGGATGCCGATCTGTGCGCGCTGTTTGGCGTGCCCATCGAGGCGTTGCCGCCGATCAGGCCCACAATGGGCGCCTTTGGAGCGGCCAACCTTGACGGGCGGCAAATCCCCGTCACGGCCTCGGTTGTCGATCAGCAGGCGGCGTTGTTCGGTCATGGCTGCCGCAATCCGGGCGATGCCAAGATCACCTTCGGCACCGGGGCCTTCGCGCTGACCCTGACCGGCCCCAGCCTGCACCGCGCACCGGACCGCGGGCTGCTGCCGACAATTGCGTGGCAACGCAGCGACCAGCCGCCCGTCTATGCGCTGGAGGGGGGCGTCTCGAGCGCGGCATCGGCGATCAACTGGGGGCGTTCGCTGGGGCTGTTTTCGGATTTTGCCGAGATCGACGGGTTCGAGGGCCCCAGCGCGGTCAGCCGCAACCTTGTCTTCGTGCCCGCCCTGGCGGGGCTCGGCAGCCCGCATTGGGATCGCAGCGCAGCCGGCATGTGGCTGGGCATGTCCCTTGACACCACCGCGCGCGACCTGATGCAGGCGATGCTCGAGGGCATCGCCTTCAGAACCGGCGAAGTGATGCGGGCGATGGCGCAGGAAATCGAGCTCGGCGCGACCATTTCGATCGACGGCGGGCTGTCGGCGAACGCCTATTTCTGCCAGTTCCTCGCGGATGTCTTGCAAAAACGGGTCGCGGTGCAGGCCAATGCCGAAACCACGTCGCTCGGTGTGGCCAGCATGGCCGCGGGGTTGTGGACGCAACCGGGGTCCGACCAGAGATACAGGCAGGTCTACGAGCCCCGGCGCGACGAGGCATCGGGCCTGCAAACATTTGCCAAGGCGCTTGATCGAACGCGCGGCTGGCACGCCTAGCAGCTGGCCGGACTCGGCTTCCCGAAAACATGCAAGGCACAGGCCAACGGGCGGCCCCGGGCCTGATCGTATTCCCCGAACCGTTTGGCCTCATGCGGGAAACCAAAGGTCCAACAGGTTGCGAAACCGGCGTGACCGCGCCGCCTTGCGCTGTCTCCCCCCTGCCCGTTCTTGCCGGTTCGTCAGGCCGCGCAGCCTTGTCTCCAGCGCGGCACCGAGCGGTCGCCAACCGGTCGCCCGAACCCTCGCCGCGCCCGGACAATCCCGGCCATTTGGGCATGCCGGTTTTGACCTCTGAATTGGCGACCCCGATATTGACTGGTCGGGCGTTCATTACTACGCTTCGGTCACTATCAGAGCCACGCTCGGGCATCCGAGCCCTAATTCCAGTCATGCCTGACTGACAGCGCAGGGGGATGGAAAGATTCAACCGCAGCCACGTCCCGCCAACGACACGTTCGATGCCGCGATCATCGGCAGCGGCCGGGTTGAATGCGCGATGGCCCGGCGGCACCTCCTTGACGACGCGCGGAGGGCGTGGATCGAAACCGCGCACGACACATTGGACGGGGCCAGAAAGGCCGGCGGCACCATCCTGACCACCGGGTTCGCAATTGCACGCGGGCACCGCAAACGGCAGCTGGCCCGAGGAGGGCACCGGGCGTGACGAATGACGCGGGGCTTTGTGGCGATGTTTTCGGCAAGGCACCGCCGGTCGAAACCTTGGCGCATATCCCCCCGCGCAGGGCGTCGCGCGGGTCTGCCCCCGCCGATGTCTTGCCGGAAACGCGCCGGCGGCAAACCCTTGGGCGCACTCAAGCCGTTCGCGATCCACGGATCGCCCAAATTGTCACAAAAGTTTTGAAAATGGCTGCAATACAATGCCGGGGCCGGCTTTCGACCCATGAGCAACATGGC
>JANTFS010000260.1 GCA_024763335.1 Paracoccaceae bacterium
GTGGCCGTGCGGTCATCCATCTCGGAGAATTGCGGAGAGACACCGGATTCGAGCGGGAACCTTCGCAGGATCGATGCGCAGAACGAGTGGATGGTCTGGATCTTGAGCCCGCCCGGCGTTTCGATCGCTCCGGCAAACAACCGCCGCGCATTGGCGAGATCTTCCACGTCGCCGACGCCAAGGTTGCGCAGCTCGTCACGCAGCTCCGGTTCGGGCTTCATCGCCCAGGCCCCGAGCCGCGCAAAGAGGCGGTTCTGCATCTCGCTCGCAGCGGCCTTGGTGTAGGTCAGGCAAAGAATGTTCTGTGGCGACACACCAGAGAGCAGGAGCCGCGCGACCCGGTCTGTCAGCACACGGGTCTTGCCCGATCCGGCGTTGGCCGACAGCCAGGTGTTTGCCGTCGGATCGGCGGCCTCGATCTGGCGCAGGGTGGCTTCGTTGGGGATCATTTGCCTACCATGGTTGGTTTGGCCGGATCGGTGTGATCCCATTCGCCGTATCGGGAGAGGTGATCGTAGTCGGTGTCGAAGCGCTGGGACTCGGCGACGCGCCGGGCCGTGTAGCCCTGTGCCCGTTCGCGGTAGGCGGAGAGCAATTCAGTGAGCCCGTCGCGCACCTCGCGAATCGTGTCTTCGCCCACACTGATCCGATCAAACTTCGGCGTTGCGCCCAAGCCAATGTAGGCGACTTCGGCCACCGGCGCTCTCGCCAGTCCCGAAAAGGCACCGGCTTCCGCCATGACCGCCTCGAGCAGCAACTGTTTGTCGTAGGTTTCCTGCTGCTTGCGCGATGGCACCGCGCCGGTCTTGTAGTCGTAGATGTAGAGCCGGCCGCTTGCGTCGCGGTCGATCCGGTCCGCAGTCCCGGTGAGGGTGAAGTCAAGGCCGGCGACCGGGAGCGACCCGCGCACTTCCAGCCCAACCGGTGTCGCCCGGTGTCGCCGGTCGGCCTCATCAGCCAGGAACCGCTCCGACACGCGGGCCAGCTTCGCAAGCCAAAGCACGCGGGCGGCCGGCCACGGCGCTTCGGCTTCCAGAACCTCGCGAGCGACAGACATGAGCCGCGCCTGCCCGGCCTCGGGATGCTCTCCGGCGGGGGTTTCCGACACGAAGCGTTCCATCACCTTGTGAAGTATCGTGCCGCGAAGCGGAGCGTCCGGCGATTGACTGAGCGGCCCGAGCGGGCTGAGCCCGAGGATCTTTTCGGCGTAGATGGCATAGGGATCGCGCACCAGCTTGGATACGCGTGTCACCGAAAGGCTTTTTGGCCGCGCATCAACCGGCGGGCAGGGAGAGGGGCGTGGTTCCGGGGGCTTTGCAGCGGTCTCTTCAAGGCGTCGGGCGAGATCGAGCCATGCCGCGCCACGTGCCCGCATCTCTTCGAGCGCCCGGGCGCCGTCGGCCGACATGCCGCGCATGAGGTTGGTCAACCGGTTGATCCAGCGCGCGGGCACCGTCTCGCTTTCCGAATCCCGGATGGAGCGCGACAGGACGACCTCACGTGCGGCGACGGCCTGCTGGAAATCATGCGCTGAAAGGCCGATTCTGCGCTCGGGTAGCAGCAGCCCCGCGTCATGGCGCATTTTTCGGTTCAGCCACGGATCGGGGGCGGGCGCTTCCGGCCATGTGCCCTCGTTCAGACCGGCCAAAATCGCCAGATCGACGCCCTGAACCCGCGCTTCGAGCGTGCCCCAGATTCGAACGCGCGGGTCGGGCTGCGTCGGGTCGCGCACCTCGCCGCGGGCGAGGACCGCGTTGAACAGATCGCGGTAGTCAGCGGGGCTGAGGCTGCCGGCGTGTGGAGCTTCGCGTTGCAGTTCGTCCATGATGCGGCGCGCCTCGCGGCCGGCGGGCTTGCTCCAAAGCGCGTCGTCCGCCTCGCCTTCGGGGCCGGCGGCGAGCAATCTCGCCGCGGCGAGCGTATGGGCCACGTGGTCGCCGAGCGGCTGCGTGGTGGGATGCTCCAGCAGCTTCAGCACGTCACCGAGCCAGACCGCCCAAGCGGCCCGATCGGCCCGGCGCGCGGCCCATTTGGCGATGGCTTGCGGGTTTGGGTATGGCACATCGACGCGCAGGGCCTCGAGCTCAAAGTCTCGGGTATGGCGCAAGTGGTCGCCGCGGTTGCCGCTTGAAGTATTGGTTAGCGGATGTTTCAGCAGCGCCAGAAGGTCAGGGCCGGTGAGCGGTCGCCCGGCAACGCCGGCCACTTGGCGCAGGAGGCGCCCCGGCGCGGTCAGCGGAAGCGGGCGGCCGGCAGAATCGTCGGGCTCGATGCGCCACAGATCCAGCGCGGCGGTGACCTGCCGGGCCAAGGTCCGATCCGGCGTGATCAGGGCGGCCTCCACCCCGCGCTCGGTGGCGTCGCGCAGGACAAGGGCAATCGCGGCGGCTTCGAGGCGTGGGGAGGGGGCCTCGATGAGCGAAAGGCCTTCGGTTGCCTGCTCGATTGCGTGAAAATGCGGCCCCTCCTCGCGCCATTGATCGGTCACCGGGGCGGGCCGGAGCGCAAGCGAGATCAGCCGGTTCCGATCGCCCACGGGCGGTTGCAACTCAGACCACGCGCGGACATCGCCGGGGTGAAGTTCGAGCTTCGAGATCAATCGCGAAAACCGGAATTGCGGGTGATCCTCGCCCGTCAGGGCCTCTCCCAGCGCCTCCCATGACGCCGGGGGCATGTCAAAATCGAACCCCGGCAGGATCACCGCACCCTGGGGCAAGCGGGCAATAGCACGCATCAAAAGCTGCGTGGCGCCGCGCGATCCGGTCGACCCGGCGATGATCACCGGATCCGTTGGCGGTGCCGCTTCCCATGCTTCGACCATTTGCTCGATGACCCGACGTTGACGCGCTTCCAGATCGGGCGGTTCGCCACTGTCCTGGCCGAAGAACCGCTCGACGACATCGAGAAAGGCGAGGCTGCGCTGCCAATGGCCCGAAAGGTCGGACACATCGAGCGCGCGGATCGCTGCGGGCGAGACCCCCTCACCCTGCATCTCGTCCATCAGAGCCGCCAGGCTATCGGCAAGGTCAAAGACAGCGGCACGTGGCGCAAGGTCGGGCTGGACGTCGAGCAGCCGGGCGACCAGCTTGGTGAGTTCGAGCCGGCGCCGAAGCGGCGAAACGGCGGGGGGCAGATCGGCGAAGGCCGCATCCTGGCCCAAATCCGTGACCAGTCGGATTTTTGGAAGCAGGGTGGCGGGCCCGTCGTCAAACAGCGAAGACAGCCGGCGCTGCATGCGCCGGGTGTTGACGAACAGCGTCACCCGCGCGAGCGCTTCGGGAGGCTGGCCCGCAGTTCTGTCGCGCAGACCGTCAACAACCGCGCGGGGAAAATCCACCCCCGGGGGCACCCCATAGAGCCTTGGCTTGTCCGCCGGATCGAAGATAGCGCTATCGGGGCGTGAAACACGTGTCATGACACGGCCGATTTCAACGCCGCGAGGACAGGGTCCAGCTTGTCGTGCCATGTCCGATCCGCGGTGATCGACACAGTCCGGCTCGTCTCCGCCTCGCCTTGTTCGAAGGACAGTTGCAAAGCGCCGGCGGGCAGCAGGCTTCCCAGCCGATCGGGCCATTCGACAAGACATATCGCCGTGTCGAATGCCTGTGCCAGCCCGAGTTCTTCGATGTCGTCGGGGTGGGTTATCCGGTAAAGGTCGGCGTGCCAGATCTCAACCGAGCCGGTGTCATAGGTCTGAACCAGCGTAAACGTCGGAGATGGCACGTCTTCCACCGGGGCGTTGTC
>JANTFS010000261.1 GCA_024763335.1 Paracoccaceae bacterium
GCCGGGGCCGGCGGGACCGAAAGCTGCGACTGGGCGGCGATGCTGGCGCGGATGTATGTCCGCTGGGCCGAGGCGCATGGCTATGACGTCGAATTGCTCAGCGAGAACCCGGGCGACGAGGCCGGCATCCGTTCGGCGGCCTACAAGATTTCCGGCCACAACGCCTATGGCTGGCTCAAATCCGAAAGCGGCGTGCACCGGCTGGTGCGGATTTCGCCCTATGACTCGGCGGCCCGGCGCCATACCTCGTTTTGCTCCGTCTGGGTCTACCCCGTGGTCGACGACAATATCGAGATCGAGGTGAACCCCAGCGACATCCGGATCGACACCTACCGGTCGTCCGGGGCCGGCGGCCAGCATGTCAACACCACGGATTCGGCCGTGCGGATCACCCATATTCCGACCGGGATCGTGGTGACATCGTCGGAAAAATCGCAGCACCAGAACCGCGATATCGCGATGAAGGCCCTGAAATCAAGGCTCTACCAGCTCGAGCTGGAAAAGCGTCATGCCGAGATCAACGCCCAGCACGAAGCCAAGGGCGATGCCGGCTGGGGCAACCAGATCCGCTCCTACGTGCTCCAGCCCTACCAGATGGTGAAGGATCTGCGCACCGGCTACGAGACCTCCGACACCCAGGGTGTTCTGGATGGCGATCTCGATGGCTTCATGGCCGCCACCCTCGCCAAGGGCATGGCCGGCAAGGGACGCGACGCCGCCGAGGACTAAGGCGGGCCGCCGTTCTTTGCGGCGGCTTGACGCATGCGACTTAATGACGCAACATTTTTCCTGCGCGACACACCCAAGACCACGCAGGGAGAGAGATGACAGACGCCAGCCTACTAGCCCCGTCGTCGCCGCCAATTATCGGCCACATGACACTCGGAGACATTCCGGCGGTTCTCAAGGCCGGGTGGCGGGATTTCACCCGAGCCCCGCTGCACGGATTGTTTCTGGCCAGCTTCTTTGTTGTCGGCGGCCTCCTGATCTATCTCCAGCTCGACCGGCTGGAACGCAGCTATTCGATCATTCCGCTTGCCTTCGGCTTCCCGCTGCTGGCCCCGTTCCTCGCAATGGGGCTCTATGACATCAGCCGGCGCCTGGAGGAGGGGCGTGAGCTGCCGCTGGCGGGCGTGCTGCGGGTGGTCTACCGCCAGAAAGACCGCCAGTGTCCGTCGATGGCCGCGGTGATCATCGTGATCTTCCTGTTCTGGGTTTTCATCGCGCACATGATCTTCGCGCTGTTCCTCGGTTACATGCCGATGACCAATATCTCGACCGATTGGGCGGCAACGTTTCTGACCCAGAACGGCATTTCGATGCTGCTGTTCGGCACCGCCGTGGGGGCGGCGCTGGCCTTCGTGCTGTTCTCGATCACGGTCATGGCCCTGCCCATGCTGCTCGACCGCGAATTCGATTTCATCACCGCGATGATCTATTCGTTCAAGACCGTCACTGAGAACCTGTTGCCGATGCTGGCCTGGGGGATCGTGATCGCAGGCCTTCTGATCCTGGCGATGATCCCGTATTTCCTCGGCCTGTTCCTGGTGCTGCCGGTGCTCGGCCACGCGACATGGCACCTTTACCGCCGGGTCATGCACTACGATGACGCGGGCGAGGCCTGAGCCGGGGCGCTTTCCCGACAGGCGGACATGCAAAAGGCCACCCCCAAGGGTGGCCTTTTTCGTCTGTTCAGGTCAGATCAGCTTTCGGCTTTGCTGGCCGGGATCACCGGCTTCTTGCCACCACCCGAGGTCAGCGGATCGTCCTGACGCTGCACCGAGCCCTCGAAATGGGCGCCGCTTTCGATCGCGATCGTCTTGTGCACGATGTCGCCCTCGACGCGGGCTGTGGCGGTCAGGCGCACCTTGAGGCCGCGCAGGCGGCCGATGATCCGGCCATTGACCACCACATCGTCGGCCACGACCTCGCCCTTGACCGTGGCGCTTTCGCCGACGGTGAGCATGTGGGCGCGGATATCGCCCTCGATCGTGCCTTCGACAACGATGTCGCCGGTGGATTTCATGTTGCCCTTCACCACCAGATCGGCCGAGAGCATCGACGCGGGCGGCTTGGTTTTCGGGGTCGTGGGAATCGGGGCCGACGACGGGGCGGCGGCCTTCGGCGCCTCGGGGGTGCTCGGCTTCATCTCGGTGTCTCCGGCCTGCTTGGGTCCAGGTTCATTGATCCTGCTTTTAGAAAACATTTCTCGCTGCCTTGATGTATATCATTGGATCGGTCGGCTTGCCGTCCACGCGCACCTCGTAGTGCAGGTGCGGCCCGGTCGACCGGCCGGAGTTTCCCATATCACCAATACGCTCGCCGCGCGAGACCCTTTGTCCGACCTTCACCTTGATGGCCGAAAGATGCCCATAGCGGGTCTCGATTCCGAACTCGTGCTTGATCTTGATCAGCCGGCCATAGCCCGACGACCAGCCGGCATGGACCACGACGCCATCGGCGGGGGCGTAGATCGGGGTTCCGACCGGCGCGGCCATGTCGGTGCCGGCGTGCAGGCGGCCCCAGCGATAGCCGAAGCCGGAGGTGTAGCGGAAGGAGCTCTTGACGGGCATGCCGAAGGGCAGTTTCTCGGCCGCGATCCGGTAGAGGTTCATCCGGTCGAGCTCGCCGAGGATCTCGTTGGCCCGCATCGCGTCGGGATCGGGCTCTTCGCCCTTGGTCGACAGCACCAGCGGCATCAAGGGCCCGCCCTGGCCGGAATAGCCGCGGCGCACGGTCTCGAGGATGTTGTCGGGCGACATGCCCGCAGCCTCGAACATCTTGTCGAGCGGTTCGAGCGACACCGTCACCGCCTCTTCGAGCTGGCGGAAGATCTGGTCATTGCGTTCCTGGCGCAGCCGTTGTTCGTAGACCAGGTTTTCCGAATAGTTCTCGGCCTCGGCGGCCTTGGCGAGTGCGGCGTCGCGTTCGGCGGCGGTGCTTTGCAGGGCCGCCGTCAGGAATTCGACCGTGGCTTCCGGTTGCGCCGGCTGGCCCGGCTGCGCGGCCGCCTCGCCATCGGCCTCGGCCATCATCGCCGCGACAGTCTGGCGGACCTCGTCGCGTTCGTTCATCGTGCGCCGCAGCGTCGACTGGATCACGTTGATCCCGGTCTCCAGTTCGCCGCGGCGTTCTTCCGTTGCCAGAAGCTCCGACTGCATCAGCGAGATCTGGTCCATCGCGAGGCCGAAGCGCGCCTGCGCCGCGGCGGCCTCGGCGGCCCGGGCATCGCGCTCGTTCGCCAGCATCTGCAATCGTTGCTCGTAGAGCTGCTTTTCGCGCGCCGATTGCTCGCGAATGCTGCCCGAGCCGATCGAATCCATCAACAAAACCGCGGTTGCGATAATCGCCCAGGCCACGAAGGCTGCGCTGCCGGTCCAGGCGATCAGCTGCGTCAGCGGCGAGAGGGTGATAAACCGTGTCCCCTCGTCGGAGCGCAGAAACACCCGTTGTTCCGGAAAGCTGCGTTCAAGCCTGTGGTCGAGTTTTTGCGCCAGTTGTTTCAGCAATGGCCCAGCCCCGTTTTCCCTATCCCGATTGTCGCCCGGCTTTCCCCAAATCCGGGCGGCTCCCGCCGGTCATAGCCTTTCCGGTCGGGGGGAAGCAAGAAATTTGATGCGAATTCATTGCGTTGACGTGCCGCACTTGGCAGGAAACCGCCGATCAGCCTGCCGGTTCGGCCAGCGGCCAGTAGAAGTCCGGCGGCAGGCCGGCCTCGGCCCGTTTTTCCTCGTTGAACGG
>JANTFS010000262.1 GCA_024763335.1 Paracoccaceae bacterium
CGGTCGAGCACCCTGGAATAGAGCTGCGCCAGTTCGCCCCGGCGCGGCACCTTCGACTGGGTCAGGAATTGCAACTCGGTGCGAAACAGCCCGACGCCCTCGGCGCCGGAGCTCTCGAGGCTCGGCAGATCCGCCATCAGCCCGGCATTCATCGTCAGCCGCACGCGCACCCCGTCGGCGCTCTCGGCGGGCTTGTCGCGCAGATCGGCGTAGCGTTCCTGTTGCTTGGCCTCCATCGCCATCTTGTCGCGAAAGCTTTCCACCACCGCATCCTCGGGGCGCAGGTGCACGATGCCGTGCTCACCGTCGACGAGGATGAGATCGCCGTTCAGCGCCTCGCTGGTCACCGGACCGGCATGGACAATGAGCGGCACCGCCCAGGCTCGTGCAACGATCGCCGCGTGACTCGCCACCGAGCCTTCCTCCAGCACGATCCCGCGCAACTTGTGGCGGCCGTATTCCAGAAGCTCGCCGGGCCCGATATTGGAGGCGACAAGGATCGGGTCATCGGGCATCTCGGCGCCGGTTTCGCGGCCCTGCCCGGTCAGGATGCGCAACAGCCGGTTCGACAGGTCGTCGAGATCATGCAGCCGTTCGCGCAGGTAGGGATCGGGCACACGCTCCATCCGGGCGCGGGTTGTCGTCTGTTCCTTCTCGACCGCGGCGGCGGCCGAGAGCCCCCGGGCGATGTCTTCCTGCATGCGCCGCCGCCAGCCGCGCGAATTGGCAAACATGCGGTAGGCTTCGAGCACCTGCATCTGGTCCTTGTCGGCGGTGTCGGCGGTGGCGAGAAGCTCGTCGACCGAAACCCGCAGCGCCTCGATCGCCTGTTCGAGTTTCTTCAGTTCCTCGGCGGGATCGTCGGCGATCGGGTTGGTGACGACGACGCGCGGCTCATGCAGCCAGACGTGGCCCATGGCGCTGCCTTCCTGCCCGATGCCGCCCTGAAACGTCGCCGGGCGCTGGTGCAGGGCGGCGAGCGCGGCGCCCTCGCCGACGAAGGCGCCCAGCTCGGTCATTTCGGCGATGACCATGGCGACGACTTCCATGCCGTAGACTTCGTCGTCGGAATAGAGCCGGGCGTCTTTCGACTGCACCACCAGCACCCCAAGGGTTTCGCCCAGCCGTTGGATCGGGACGCCAAGGAAGGACGAAAAGATCTCCTCCCCCGTTTCGGGCATGTAGCGAAAGCCCTTTTCAGCCGGGGCATTGGCGGTGTTGATCGGGGTCTTGGTGCGTGCCACCCGGCCGACGAGGCCCTCGCCGACGCGCATCCGCGTCTTGTGAACCGCCTCGGGGTTCAACCCCTCCGTGGCACAGAGCTCCAGCGTGTCGGCATCGCGAAACAGATAGATCGAACAGACTTCGGCCCCCATCGAGCCGGCTATGATGTCGGTGATCCGGTCAAGCCGCTCCTGCCCCGCCGAATCCTCGGCCAGCGCCATGCGCAAGCGCCCGAGCAGCTTTCGGCTGTCGCTTTCCCCGCCGTGGTTCACGTTGTGTCCTTGTCGTTCTCGCAGAGCGAGACTATGGGCTGGGGCGCCATTTGCCAACACGTGCTTTTGCCACCCTGCGTTGAACCGGGCGGGATCTCGTTGACACCGCCGCGGCACGGCGCAAAACGTAGGCGGACAGAGGAGCGCGCGCATGGCCTTGCCTGAAACCATGTCTGGTATCGTTCTGACCGGCCACGGCGGGCCCGAGAGGCTCGTCTGGCGCGACGATTTGCCGGTGCCCCAACCGGCGCCAACGGACGTGATCGTTGAGGTCGCAGCGGCGGGCGTGAACAACACCGACATCAACACCCGGATCGGCTGGTATTCGAAACACGACAACGCCGCCGAAGACGCGAGCTGGGGCGGCACGGCGCTGGCGTTCCCGCGCATCCAAGGCGCCGATGTCTGCGGGCGGATCGTGGCGGTGGGCACGGGCGTCGATCCGGGCAGGATCGGCGAGCGCGTGCTGATCGAGCCGAGCCTCGTCGAGGCGGGGGGCGAGATGCTGGCCAGCCCGTGGTATTTCGGCTCGGAATGCGACGGCGGTTTCGCGCAGTTCACCCGTGTCGCGTCGCGTCATGCCCACGCGATCGAGAGCGCGCTCACGGATGTCGAGCTGGCCTCGTTCCCCTGCTCCTATTCGACCGCCGAGAACATGCTCACCCGGGCGGGCGTGGGCCCGGGTGAGACGGTGCTGGTTACCGGCGCTTCGGGGGGCGTCGGCGCGGCGGCGGTGCAACTGGCGCGGGCGCGGGGTGCGGAGGTGATCGCCGTGGCGGGGGCGGCGAAGGCCGGTGCGGTCGCGGCACTGGGCGCCGACAGGGTGCTCGACCGCGGGGCCGACCTCGTGGCGGAACTGGGGGAAAACAGCGTCGACGTGGTGATCGACCTCGTCGGTGGCCCGGGCTGGCCGGCCCTCCTGGAAGTGCTGCGCCAGAAGGGGCGCTACGCCGTCTCGGGCGCAATCGCGGGGCCGATGGTGGACCTCGATCTGCGCACGCTCTACCTCAAGGACCTGAGCTTCTTCGGCTGCACGGTGCTTGACCCTCAGGTGTTCCCCAATCTCGTGCGCCGGATCGAACGTGGCGAGATCGCGCCGCTCGTGGCCCAGACCTTTCCCCTGCGTGAGATTGCCGCCGCGCAGGACGCGTTCGGCAAGAAGGCCCACGTGGGCAAGATCGTGCTGGATCTGCGTAGCGGCTGAAGCCTAGCCGGTTTTCTCGAGCTCGAAGGCATCGTGCAGCGCCTGCACCGCAAGCTCCATGTACTTGCGGTCGATCAGCACCGAGATCTTGATCTCGGAGGTGGTGATGACCTTGATGTTGATCCCTTCGCGCGCGAGCACCTCGAACATCTTGGCGGCAATGCCAGTCTGGCTGCGCATCCCGATCCCGACGATCGACACCTTCGCCACGTCGGTGTCGGCGACGAGATCGTGGAAGTTGATGTGCCCGGCCTCCTTGGCCGCCGTCACCGCCCGCTCGGCCCGCGCGACCTGGTTGGTCGGGCAGGAGAAGGTCATGTCGGTGCGGCCCTCCTCGGAGATGTCCTGCACGATCATGTCGACGTTCACGCCCGCCTCGGACAGCGGGCCGAACACCGCGGCGGCGACGCCCGGGCGGTCGGCCACCGACACGAGCGTGAGCTTGGCTTCATCGCGGCTGTAGGCCACGCCGGAGACGGCATTCTGTTCCACGATTTCCTCCTCGTCGCAGACCAGCGTGCCTGCATTGGGGTCATATTCCTCGAAACTCGACAGCACCCGCAGCTTCACCTTATAGCGCATCGCCAGCTCGACCGAGCGGGTTTGCAGCACCTTGGCGCCGAGCGAGGCCAGTTCGAGCATCTCCTCGAAGGCGATCTTGTCGAGCTTGCGGGCCTTGGCCTCGATCCGGGGGTCGGTGGTATAGACGCCGTCGACATCGGTGTAGATATCGCAGCGCTCCGCATCGAAGGCGGCGGCGAAGGCCACCGCAGTGGTGTCGGAGCCGCCGCGGCCCAGCGTGGTGATCCGCCCCTCCGGGCTCACCCCCTGAAAACCGGCGACCACGGCCACCTTCATGCCTTCGGCGAACTTCTCCAGGATATTGGCATTCGGGATGTCTTCGATCCGCGCGGCGGAGTGCACGCCTGTGGTCTTCACCGGCACCTGCCAGCCCTGCCAGCTGCGCGCGGGGATATCCATCTCCTGCAATCGCAACGCCATCA
>JANTFS010000263.1 GCA_024763335.1 Paracoccaceae bacterium
GTCTTCCTCGAAAACGAACTGCTCTATGGCCATTCCTTCGAGGTGCCCGAGCTTGATGACTACGCCATCCCATTCGGCAAGGCACGGATCTGGCGCGAGGGCACGGATGTGACCCTCGTGAGCTTCGGCATCGGCATGGAATACACGCTGAAAGCCGCCGACAAGCTCGCCGAGGCGGGCATAAGCGCCGAGGTGATCGATTTGCGCACGCTGAGGCCGATGGACACCGAGACGGTGATCAAATCGGTGCAGAAAACCAACCGCTGCGTCACCGTCGAGGAGGGCTGGCCCGTCGCCTCGATTGGCAACCACATCTCGGCGGTGCTGATGGAACAGGCCTTCGACTATCTCGATGCGCCGGTGGTGAACGTCACCGGCAAGGACGTGCCGATGCCCTACGCGGCCAACCTCGAGAAACTGGCGCTGACCTCGGTCGAAGAGGTGCTCGCCGCCGTCAAACTCGTGACCTACAGCTGAGGAGGAGGAGACCATGGCAACCGAGATCCTGATGCCCGCGCTCTCCCCGACGATGGAGGAAGGCACGCTGGCGAAATGGCTGGTCAAGGAAGGCGACAGCGTTCAATCGGGTGACCTCATCGCCGAGATCGAAACCGACAAGGCGACGATGGAATTCGAGGCGGTCGACGAGGGGATCGTCGGCAAGCTCCTCGTGGCAGAGGGCACGGAAGGCGTGAAGGTCAACACCCCGATCGCGGTGCTGATCGAAGAGGGGGAAAGCACCGACGACATCGTGGTCAGCGCCTCACCGGCGCCATCCGTCCCCGCTTCGGCGAAGACGGCGGCGAAGGCCCCGGATGAGCCGGCCCCCGCCCCGGCCCCGGCCGCACCCAAATCCCCCGCTGGGACGCGCGTTTTCGCCTCGCCGTTGGCACGGCGGATCGCCGCCGATCGCGGGCTCGATCTGGGCCAGATCACCGGCTCGGGACCGCGTGGCCGGATCATCAAGGCCGATGTCGAGGCCGCGGCGCCGGGCGCGCGCCCGGCTGAAGCGGCAGCGCCCGCTGCCGCCGCCCTGCCCACCGGCCCCGCAACGGCGCAGGTGCTCAAGATGTATGAGGGCCGCGCCTACGAGGAGATCGCCCTTGATGGCATGCGCAAGACCGTCGCCGCGCGCCTCACCGAGGCCAAGCAGACGATCCCGCATTTCTACCTGCGCCGCGATATCCGGCTCGACGAGCTTCTGGAGCTGCGCGCCAAGCTCAACACCCAACTGGAAGCGCGCGGGCAGAAGGTGTCGGTCAACGACTTCATCATCAAGGCCTGTGCCCTCGCGCTCCAGCAGGTGCCGATGGCCAACGCCGTCTGGGCCGGCGACCGGATCCTGAAGCTCACGCCGTCGGATGTGGCCGTTGCCGTGGCCATCGAGGGCGGGCTGTTCACCCCGGTGATCCAGGACGCCGAGACGAAATCGCTCACCGAGCTTTCCGACACGATGAAGGATCTCGCCGCCCGGGCGCGCGACCGCAAGCTTGGCCCACATGAATACGTGGGCGGCAGTTTTGCGATCTCCAACCTCGGCATGTATGGGATCGACAATTTCGACGCCGTGATCAACCCGCCGCAGGGTGCGATCCTCGCGGTCGGTGCGGGGGTGAAGAAGCCGGTGGTCGAGCCCGATGGCAGCCTTGGCGTGGCGACGGTGATGAGCGTGACGCTCTCGGTCGATCACCGGGTGATCGACGGCGCCCTCGGGGCCGAGCTTCTCGCCGCGATCAAGGACAACCTCGAAAATCCGCTGGCGATGCTCGCCTGAGCGGCAAGACGGAGACATCGCCCCGCCTTGTTTCGGCCGAAGGCTCTGGTGCATGGGCCCTTCGACCGGGTGAAGGCGCCGCAGACCGGGCCGGTCCGGGCGACGCGCCGCGCGGCTCTGCGCGTCGCGCGATGGTGGCAAGGACGGAACGGGAACGGCAAGGGGGATCGGGGCCGTCCCGTCGAGAGGCGTTTCCGCCCCCCGGCGGCACAAATCTCAGGTGGTCACACGACCACCAGGGCCATTGCGAACAGGGCCGAAAATCCGGCCACGGTCGCGATCCACAATCGCAGCATGACGATCTCCCAAGTCTATGGCGGGGACTGTGAGGAGAGTCGCCCCGAGAGTCACCTGCGACACGTTGCCATGCGCGCGCAATGGCTCAGGCCGGCTCAGCACTCGCCATCGAGGGTCTGGCGCATCTCGGCCGAGGGATGTTCGCAGCCGGCGCTGCCCATGATCTTTGCCGGCACGCCCGCCACGGTCGTCGCCGGCGGCACGTCTTCGAGCACCACCGATCCGGCCGCGATCCGCGAGCAGCAGCCCACCGAGATATTGCCGAGCACCTTGGCCCCTGCCCCGATCAGCACCTCGTCGCCGATCTTGGGGTGACGATCGCCGTCTTCCTTGCCGGTGCCCCCGAGCGTGACCGAATGCAGCATCGAGACGTTGTTGCCCACCACCGCCGTTTCGCCGATGACGATGGAATGGGCATGGTCGATCATGATGCCCTTGCCGATCGTGGCTCCGGGGTGAATGTCGATGCCATAGACCTCCGAGGCGCGCATCTGGAAGAAATAGGCCAGATCCTTGCGGCCCTGCTGCCACAGCCAATGTGACACGCGATAGGCCTGCATCGCCTGGAACCCCTTGTAATAGAGGATCGGCTGCAACAGCCGGTGCGTCGCCGGATCGCGTTCCAGCACCGCCATCAGATCGGCGCGCGCCGCTTCCGCCAGCGTGGGATCGGCGGCATAGGCCTCGTCGGCGACCTCGCGCAGCACCAGCATCGACATCTCGTTAGAGCTGAGCTTGGCCGAGATCCGGTAGGACAGCGCCTTCTCCAGAGAATGGTGATGCAGCACGCAGGAATGGATCAACCCGCCCATCAGCGGCTCGCGCGCCACCGCGGCCTCGGCTTCGGCGGTCACACGATCCCAGACGGGATCGATCAGAACGGGTTTGGCGCGGGTCTCGCCCATGCGGGGCCTCCTTGGGTTTGCCAGTTTCATATATGACAGATATGGTCGGATTTCCAAACGCAAAGCCGTGAGACCCCCGATGGAGCCCGACATTCTTGCCAGATTCCGCGTCCGGCTGGAGGCCGACCTCGCCGCGCTCGATGCCGAGGATGCCCTTGGCGCCGAGGGCCAGAAGGTGGTGGAGCTTGACCAATGCGCCGTCGGCCGGCTTAGCCGAATGGACGCGCTGCAGGGGCAAGCCATGGCCAAGGCCACCCAAGCCCGTCGCGCCGCGAGCCGGACCCGGATCAGGGCGGCGCTGGCGCGGATCGAGGCGGGCGAGTTCGGCTATTGCGCCGAATGCGGCGAGGAGATCGCGCCGAAGCGGCTCGAACTCGACCCGGCCGTGCCCACCTGCATTTCCTGCGCCCGGGGCTGACCCCCGGCCCTTGCCCCCTCGCCCTGCCTCTGCCACACCTAGGCAAGACCGGAGACCGCGATGTTCCTGCCCTTCTTCGACGCCCTGCGCGCCCACAAGGTGCCCGTGAGCTTGCGGGAGTATCTCACCTTTCTGGAAGCGCTGACGGCCGGGCTCGTGACCTATGACGTCGAGGGCTTCTACTACCTCGCCCGCGCGGCCATGGTGAAAGACGAGCGCAACATCGACAAGTTCGACCGCGCCTTTGCGCAGGCCTTCGAGGGGCTGGAGCAGATCAGCATCGGCGAGGTTCT
>JANTFS010000264.1 GCA_024763335.1 Paracoccaceae bacterium
ACGCCTCTCCCCGCGGTTTTCGTCAGCTGACGCCGCCGGCAGCCGTCAACACCGTCACGGCACGCCGGTTCTGCGCATAGCAGCTCTCATCCGAACAGATCGCCAGCGGACGCTCCTTGCCATAGGACACCGTCCGCAGACGGTTCGGCGCCACGCCGCGATCGACAAGGTAGGCCTGCACCGCGCTGGCGCGCCGCGCGCCGAGGGCAAGGTTGTATTCCCGCGTGCCCTGCTCATCGGCGTGGCCTTCGATGATCGCCGAGTATTCCGGGTTTTCCATCAGCCACGCCGCCTGCTTGGCCAGCACGTCCTGGGCCTCGGCGCTCAGCGTCGACTGGTCGACGGCGAACAGCACCCGGTCGCCAATGGTCTGCTGGAAATACGCCGGCGACGTCGGATCGGAGACGGAGCCGGGCGTGATCCCCGCAGCCCCCGCCGACGCGGCATCATCGCCAAACCGGCTGTTCTTGTCGCAGGCTGAGAGCGCGAGCGCCCCGATCAGCATCGCGGCCATGGTGAAATGTTTCATCGGAACTGTCCTGTATCTAGGGGTCTTCATCGTGCTCGTTTTGCCCAGTCTAACAGACCGGGCGGGATTTGGGAATCCGCGCGTCAGTTCTGCAACGGCCCCCAGGCCGGGTCGGAGGCCGCGTTCGGCGTCGCCACGCGGCGCAGGTTGCGCCCCGATATGTCGACCGAATAAAGCGCCGGCGCCCCGCTTTCGCCCTGGGTTTCGCGGGTGAACATGATGACCCGGCCATTGGGAGACCAGCTCGGCCCCTCATCGAGGAACGACGCGGTGAGCAGCCGCTCCTCGGAGCCGTCGGTGCGCATCACGCCGATGTGAAACCGCCCGGCGTTCTGCTTGGTGAACGCGATCAGATCGCCGCGCGGGCTCCAGACCGGCGTGCCATAGCGCCCGGGGCCGAAACTGATCCGTGCCGCCTCTCCGCCGCCCGCCGACATGACATAAAGCTGCTGCGTGCCGGACCGGTCGCTCTCGAACACGATCCGGCTGCCGTCGGGCGAAAAGCTCGGCGCGGTTTCAATCGACGGGGCATTGGTGAGCCGACGCAGATTGCTGCCGTCCAGCCGCACCGAGTAGATGTCGGTGTTGCCGCCCTGTTCGAGCGAAAACACAACCGACTGCCCGTCTGGCGAGAACCGCGGCGCGAAGGTCATGTTGCCCCCCGATGTATTGAGCGGGACACGGCTGACCGAGGCCACATCGAGCAGGTAGATCTGCGGCGTGCCGGTCTCGTAGGAGGTGTAGAGCACCCGGTCGCCCGTCGGCGAAAACCGTGGCGCCAGCACCAGCGCGTTGGAATCGGTGAGATACTGCACGTTGGCGCCATCGTAATCCATGATCGCGAGGCGCTTGAGGCGGGCATTCTTGGGGCCCTGCTCATTGACGAAGACGACCCGGCTGTCGAAATACCCGCCCTCGCCCGTGATCCGGCTGTAGATCACATCCGCCACCTTGTGGGCGATCCGCCGCCAGCCCGCCACCGTGCCGGAGAACTGAAGCCCTTCGCCCAGTGGCGCGCCGGAGAAGACGTCGAACAGGCGAAATTTCACCACGAGGTTGCCGCCGGACAGATCGACGGCCCCGGTCACCAGCGCCTGCGCATTGATCGCCTTCCAGTCGGCATAGGCCACCGGCGCGTCGAAACTGGTCACCGTCGAAATATGCGCCGAGGCGGGGATCTCACGAAACAGGCCCGTCCCGGTCAGGTCAGCGGCCACGACCCGGGTGATCTCGGCGGCGTATTGCGCCGCGTCGCCGCCGGTGGAGGTGAAGGTGGGAATGGCGACCGGCAGGGGCTCGATCACGCCCTCGTCGATCACGATCCGGAGCGGCTGCGCGCGCGCCGCCGTCTGGGCCAGCCCCAGCACGGCCAGCACAAGTGTCAGGATACGAATGAGCTTCATCTTGTCCTCTCGGTCTCCGGATTACCCGTGTTTTTCTTTTCGCGCCACTGCCTGTCGCCAAGGTTCGGCAGGAATCGGCCAAAAGACGCACCTAGCATACCGATCCACATGACAGTCACCTGATCCTCATGTTGCGCGGATCGAAGGTCATCTCGATCTCGCGCCATTGGTCATATTTCTCCGCCGGCAGCGGATAGCCGCGCAACCCGCAGCGGATCACGGCCCGGCGTGCGGCCTCGAAGGCGATCCGGGTCGCGTTCTGGCTGGGGCCGTTGGAAGAGACCAGCTCGATCGCTTCCGGCCGGCCGTCGCGGGCCATCTGCACGAGGATCACCACCGTCGTGTCGAGCGCTTCCGTCGAGGCCGAGCCGAGGTTCCAGCATTGCGAGACGGCCACGCGCAGCCCGTCGCGTTCGCCCCGCGTGAGCGGCGGGCCGGAGGGCGCGGCCGGCGCCGCGGTGTCTGCAAGCGCATCCGAAAGCGCATCGCTCACCGCATCGTCGATTGCGTTGTTCACGGCGCTGGCGATCGCATCTTCAACCGCCGGAGCGGGCTGCGGTTCGGCGGCAGGGCGCGTGGCTGTCTCGGTCGGCGGCGGCGGCGCCGGGCGATCGGGACGGACCCGCGGACGGATCGACGACACCGGCGCGCTCGACGGCTGCTCGGCCTCGGTGACAATCTCCGTGGTCGAGGCTTCCGGTGCCTGCGCGGGAAGTTCCGGCGCGGGGGGCTCCGGCTCGACCACATCCGTGGGCGCCGTCTCCTCAACCAGATCCGGCCCCGCCGGCAGCGGGTTTTCCGGCGCGGTCACGACCTCGTTGGTCACCCGGTCAGCCGGCGGCGGGGTCACGTCCGGCTGCGGCAGGGGCGGTTCGGGTGCGGGTGCCGGAGGCTCGGGCACCGGCTCGGGCGCCGGAGGTTCAGGTTCCGGCTCCGGCGTCGGCGGTTGGGGCCGTGGTGGCGGCGCCGGCGACGTGGTCGGCGGCGCAGGGGTTGGCGCAGCGGGCTGGGCTGGCGGCGCGGTCAGCGCGGCAAAGTCCTCGCTGGAGATGATCGACACCTCGGCCACCGCAAGAAGCGGCTCATCCGGCGCACGGGTGAGCATGGCTCCGAACAGGAGCCACAACATCAGCACCCCGTGCGCGACGCCGGATATGATGTAGCCCGTTTTCATGCCTCAGGTCTATTGCCCGCCCATCGACGGCCCGCCGGTATCGGTCACCAGGCCGATGTTGTTGAAGCCGCCCGCGTTGAGGGCGCCCATGACCTGTGCCACAACTTCATAGGGCACGCGCCCGTCGGCTCGCAGGAAGATCTTGTTGTCGCTCCGCTCGGCGGCGATCGCGCGCAATTTCGGGATCAGCTCCTCGCGGGTGATCTCCGTCTTCATCAGGGTGATCCCGCCCTCGGCGGTGATCGACACCGTGAGCGGCTCTTCCTCGACGGACGGCAACGGCGTGGCCGCCGTCTTGGGCAGCTCCACCGGCACGCCCACCGTCATCAACGGCGCGGCGACCATGAAGATGATCAGGAGCACCAGCATCACGTCGACCATCGGCGTGATGTTGATCTCGGCCATCATCGCCGAATGGCGGCCACGGCGACGCCCGCGCCGGGCGCGGGGTTTGGCTTGTTGAACCGAGGCGCCCATGTCAGCTGTCCAGCTGGCGGCTGAGGATCGTCGCGAACTCGTCGGCAAAGGCCTCCCAGCCGGCGACGATCGCATCACTG
>JANTFS010000265.1 GCA_024763335.1 Paracoccaceae bacterium
ATCGCCCGGCGCACGCCGATGGCGGGAATGATCGACGACACGACGAAGGCGGTGGGCGGGTCGGCGCGGGCCAGAAGCGTGCGGGCGATGTCGTGCCCGTAGCCTTCGGTCATCTCGTCGGACGCCATCAGCGCCGGATCGGGGGCCAGACCGCGCGCGGCGAAAGCCTCTTCGAAGCCGGCGCGGCGGCGAATGGCGAAATCCATGTTCTCCAGCCCGTTGACGAGGGCGATGCGGCGGTGGCCGAGATCGAGCAGCAGATCGGCGGCGCGGCGGAACGCGTGGGTGTTGTTCATGTCGACCCAGCAATAGGGCTCGTCGGTATCGGAGGCGCGGCCGTGGACGACGAAGGGCATGCCGATCTCGTTCAGCAGATGCACCCGCGGGTCGCCCAGCTTGGGGGCGTGCACGATCAGCCCGTCGACCGAGCCCTTGGTGCGCAGCTCGCGGTAAACGCGGCCCTGATCCGCATCGGCGACGATGGAGATCAGCATGTCATAGCCGCGCCCGGCATAGACTTCGCCGGCGCCGGCGAGGAAATCGGCAAACACCGGGTTGACCATTTCGTGGCGCGCGGTGACGGGGATAACATGGCCGATCGCCATCGCCCGGCCGGTGGCAAGGCTGCGCGCCCGCATGTTGGGCCGGTAGCCATGCGCCTCGGCCGCCGCGACCACACGCTTGCGGGTCGCCTCCGAGACCTCGGGGTAGCCGTTCAGCGCGCGGCTGACCGTGGTTTGCGACAGCTGCAAAAGCTCGGAGAGTTCTTTCAGTTTCATTGTTTTCGACAACGATCCAAAGCGGTTTGACGCTGCCAGCGAGCCTAGATCGGAAACCGGGGAACGTCAAAAAAAACTCCACAAAAGCAGCAAAGAGCCGTCAAAACAGCGCATTTTCCGGGCGAACTTGGGATGTGTCATTGACAGGTCTGGTTGCATCGGCAACGGTGACCCCGTCCAAAGCGCTTTGGGCTGTGAGTCGAATCCCATCACCCAAAGGGCGCGGATTGTTTCGCGCGCCATTCCTGGCGCAGATCTGGGAGGAAACCGATATCATGAAACAGTTTCTTTTGACTGGCGCCGCAGCGCTGGCACTCACGGCGGGTGCGGCGACGGCGGAGCAGGTAACCGTCTTTGGCCCGTGGCTTGGCCCGGACCAGGACAACGTCGAGGCCGTGCTGGCCGCCTTCGCCGCGAAGTCGGGCCACGATGTGCGCTACGTCGGCTCCGACAGCTTCGAGCAGCAGGTCGTTGTTGACCTCGAAGCCGGATCGGCCGCCAACGTGCTGGCCTTCCCGCAGCCCGGGCTGGCGTCGGACATGGCCGCGCGCGGCTTCCTGACCCCGCTTGGCGATGATGTTGCCAACTGGGTTGTCGAGAACTACGCGGCCGGTCCGTCGTGGGTGGCGCTTGGCACTTATGCCGGCCCCGATGGCAAGGAGGCCTTCTATGGTTTCCCGTTCAAGAACGACGTGAAGTCGCTGGTCTGGTATGTGCCGGAAAACTTTCAGGATGCGGGCTATGAGATTCCGCAGACCATGGAAGAGCTGAAGGCGCTGACCGAGCAGATCGTGGCCGACGGTGGCACGCCTTGGTGCATTGGCCTTGGCTCGGGCGCGGCGACCGGCTGGCCGGCGACGGACTGGGTCGAAGACCTGATGCTGCGCACGCAGCCGCCGGAAGTCTATGACCAGTGGGTCACCAACGAGATGCCGTTCAACGATCCCCGCGTGGTCGCGGCGATCGACGAGTTCGGCTGGTTTGCCCGCAATGACGACTTTGTCGTCGGCGGTGCCGGGGCGGTGGCAACCACCGACTTCCGCGATTCGCCCAAGCAGCTCTTCACCTCTCCGCCGCAGTGCTACATGCACCGTCAGGCGTCGTTCATCCCGGCCTTCTTCCCGGAAGGCACGGTGCTGGGTGAGGATGCCGATTTCTTCTACTTCCCGGCCTATGCCGACAAGGACCTCGGCACCCCGGTGCTCGGTGCCGGCACGACCTGGGTGATCGGCAACGACAGCCAGGGCGCACGCGACCTGATCGCCTTCCTGGAAACGCCCGAAGCGCATGAAACCTGGATGGGGCTCAAAGGCTTCCTCACGCCGTTCAAGGGCGTCAACCCGGATGCCTTCTCGGACCCGACGCTGCGCAAGATGAACGAAATCCTGCTTTCGGCCACCACCTTCCGGTTTGACGGCTCCGACCTGATGCCGGGCGCGGTGGGCGCGGGCTCGTTCTGGACCGGTATGGTCGACTATGTCGGCGGCAAGCCTGCCCAACAGGTCGCCGACGAGATCCAGGCCAGCTGGGACGCGATCAAGTAAGGCGATGATCGCAGCCTGAACCCGGACAGCCCGGCGGTTTTCGCCGGGCTGTCCACCCAACGGCCGCGGCGTTTGCCCACCGGCGGCGCCGATCCGGGGCAGCGCAGGGGAGGAAGACATGCATCCGGCATTGCAGGGTCTGATCGTCGTCACCATCGTCGTGAGCGCGGCCATCAGTTATTACTATTTCACCAATCTCTTTCTCGACAGGTTCATATTCCCGCGTCGGGCCTTCGATGCCGAAGACGCCCGCAAACGCAGCCGCATCGCGATGCTCATTGCGCTCGTGGCGCCGGTTCTGGCCTATTTCCTGATCTCGGTGGTGGTGCCATGGATGATCACCGGCGTGGCGTTTTTCGCCGCCGGGGTGGACAACCTGCGCGCGGTCGCCGACGGCGCGTCGCTGGCGGCGTTCTGGGGCGGTGTCGCGCGCTTTTTGACCGGCGTGGTGCTGATGGGCGTGGCCATTGTCGTCGGCGTGACCGGCTACGCGTTGTTCGTGCTGGAGTTCATCCTCATCGTCGCCTTCATCCGGATCGTGCTGATGGCGGTGATGCAGCACACCGAGGTGACCCGCTGGATGTTGTTCGGCGGCCTTGCCGTGGCGCTTCTGACGATGATGATCATCAGTTTCGGGGCCAACTGGCAATACTTCCCGGTGGTTTCGCTCGTGAGC
This sequence comes from Paracoccaceae bacterium, assembly GCA_024763335.1. Classification (GTDB taxonomy): domain Bacteria; phylum Pseudomonadota; class Alphaproteobacteria; order Rhodobacterales; family Rhodobacteraceae; genus Sinisalibacter. Next base: position 3,000 of record JANTFS010000265.1, read on the forward strand.
CTCGCCCTCGCGGTCTGGGCGGTGATCCGGGCCCTTCGGGCGCAGGGCCAGCTGGTGCCGGCCTCGAGCGTGGGCGACAACGTCAACAGCGCGACGGCTCTGCGGCCGTGGTTTTTCCTGTTCCCGGCGCTGTTCACGCTGGCGCTCTACCTGGCCTATCCGGTGTTCGAGACGCTGCGGCTCAGCCTCACCGAGCGGGTGTTTCTGGCCGAGGGCGACATTCCCTTCATCTACCAATGGGCCGGTCTGAAGAACTACAACCAGATGTTCGCCGAGCCGAAGTTCTGGGAGGCGCTGCGCAACAACTTCCTGTGGCTGCTGGTGGTGCCCGCGATGTCGACGGGGTTCGGGCTTCTGGTGGCGCAACTGACCGACCGGCTCTCCTGGGGCAATATCGCCAAGTCGATGATCTTCATGCCGATGGCGATCAGCTTCGTCGGGGCCTCGGTGATCTGGAAACTGGTCTACGATTTCCGTCCCGAGGGCAGTGAGCAGATCGGTGTTCTCAATGCCATCGTCGTCGCCCTCGGCGGCCATCCGCAGACCTGGTTGACCTTCAT
>JANTFS010000266.1 GCA_024763335.1 Paracoccaceae bacterium
GATCCGCGCCATCCGTGAGGAGGCCCGCGTGGCCGTGGTCGAGGCGGGCGTCGTGCTCGAGGACTTGCACGAGGCCGCGCGTGCCGCCGATCTTGCCTTCCCGCTCACCTTCGGAGCCCGTGGCTCGGCCATGATCGGCGGCCTGCTCTCAACCAACGCCGGCGGGTCCAATGTTCTGCGATACGGCAACGCCCGCGCGCTTTGCCTCGGCCTCGAGGTGGTGCTGCCCGACGGCCGGGTCATGGACCTGATGAGCGAGCTGCACAAAGACAATTCCGGCTACGATCTGAAAGACCTGTTCATCGGCGCCGAGGGCACGCTGGGGGTGATCACGGCCGCGACCTTGAAACTCGCCTCGCGCCCGCGCGCCTTTGCCACCGCCATGCTCGCCGTCCCCTCGCTGACCGACGCGCTCGGGCTGTTGAACCGCCTGCAGGCGGCGACGGGTGGCGCCGTTGAAGCTTTCGAATACATGCCGCAGGCGCATTTCGAGCGGCTCGCCGAACTGCACCCGGAGACGCGCATGCCCTTCGAAGCCCCGCATGACGTCAACATCCTGCTGGAAATCGGCGCCACCGCGCCCCGGGATACGACCCCGAACCCGGATGGCAGCCTGCCGATCACATCAGAGCTCGAAGAGATCCTTGCCGACGAGATGGACCAAGGCCACCTGCTCGAGGCGGTGATCGCCCAGACCGAGGCCCAGCGCGCCGAAATGTGGGCCCGCCGCGAGGCCGCCGCCGAGATTGCCTTTTCGCGCCGTCCCTTCGTGGCCAATGACATCGCTCTGCCTCTCGACAAGCTGGAGGCCTTCTTCGAGCGCATGGCCGATGCCCTGCCCGATCTCGACCCCGAAGCCGATGATATCTCGGTTGCGCATCTCGGCGACGGAAACATCCACTACACGGTCTACCCGTCGACGGACGATCCCGCCCATCTCGATGCCGTCATGCAGCTGGTTGAAACACAAGTGCGCGATCTCGGGGGCAGTTTTTCGGCCGAGCACGGCATCGGGTTGTCGAAAAAACCCTCGATGTCCCGCCACAAAGACCCTGTGGCGCTTGACGTGATGCGCCGGATCAAGGCCGCGCTGGACCCGGCGGGCATCATGAACCCGGGCAAGGTTCTGCCCGACTGACGGAACGTTGCCTCTGGCCCCCTGCGGCACATTGACCTAGTCTCGCGGACGCGAACAGGAGGTGTGCCCCCGTGTCATCCATCGTTTCGGTCCAGGGCCTCAGGAAGACCTATGCCGGCGGCTTCGAAGCGCTGAAAGGCGTCGATCTGGAAATCGAGGAGGGCGAGGTGCTTGCGCTCCTGGGGCCGAACGGCGCCGGCAAGACCACACTCATCTCGATCGTCTGCGGGATTTCCACGATTACTGACGGCACCGTGCGCGTCGGCGGCCATGACGTCACCCGTGATTTTCGCGCGGCTCGCGAGATGATCGGCCTCGTGCCGCAGGAACTTACCGTCGAGGGCTTCGAGACGGTGGCCAACACCATCCGCTTCACCCGTGGCCTGTTTGGCAAGAAGCGCGACGAGGCGCTGATCGAGAAGATCCTGCGCGACCTCGCCCTGTGGGACAAGCGCGACAACAAGATCATCACGCTTTCGGGCGGCATGAAACGCCGGGTGCTGATCGCCAAGGCGCTGGCGCATGAACCCAAGGTGCTGTTCCTCGACGAGCCCACGGCGGGCGTCGACGTCGAACTGCGCCAGAGCATGTGGGAAGTGATCCGCCGGCTCAAGGCGTCGGGCGTGACCATCATTCTCACCACCCATTACATCGAGGAAGCCGAGGCGATGGCCGACCGGGTTGGGGTGATCAGCAAGGGTGAGCTTCTGCTGGTCGAGGACAAGGACACGCTGATGCAGCGGATGGGGCAGAAAACCCTCACCGTCGATCTTGCCGCCCCGCTCGAAGCCCTTCCGCCAGAGCTTGCCGCGCGCGGCGTGGAGCTTGGCGCGGATGGCGCGAGCCTCATTTACAGCTACGACACCGCGGCGGACCAGATCGGCGTTACCGATCTGCTCACCGAGATCCGCGAGGCGGGGCTGCGCTTGAGCGATCTGCACACGCGCCAATCCAGCCTCGAAGACATCTTCGTGGGCCTCGTGAATGGGGAAAGCACATGAACCTGCATGCGATCCGGGCGATCTATGTGTTCGAGATGGCCCGCACCTTCCGAACGATCTGGCAAAGCATCGTCTCGCCGGTGATTTCCACCTCGCTCTATTTCGTCGTCTTCGGCGCTGCCATCGGCAGCCGGATCGAGCAGGTTGAGGGCGTGAGCTACGGCGCCTTCATCGTGCCGGGGCTGATCATGCTGACGGTGCTCACGCAATCGGTGTCGAACGCCTCTTTCGGGATCTATTTCCCCAAGTTCATCGGCACGATCTACGAACTGCTCTCCGCCCCGGTGACCGTGCTCGAGATCGTCATCGGCTATGTCGGCGCGGCCGCCACCAAGGCGCTGATGATCGGGCTCATCATCCTCGCCACGGCGAATTTCTTCGTCGATATCGAGATCCAGCACCCGGTGTGGATGCTCGCCTTCCTCGTGCTCACCTGTTTCAGCTTCGCCATGCTGGGCTTCATCATCGGGATCTGGGCGAACAATTTCGAGCAGCTCCAGCTGGTGCCGCTCCTGGTGATCACCCCGCTCGTGTTTCTCGGAGGTTCGTTCTACTCGATCTCGATGCTGCCGCCGGTCTGGCAGACGATCACCATGTTCAACCCGGTGGTCTATCTGGTCTCGGGCTTCCGCTGGTCGTTCTTCGGCATGGCCGACGTTCCCGTCGCCGCCTCGCTCGCGGCAATCTCGGCCTTTGCCGGGCTTTGCCTGCTGGCAATCTGGGTGATCTTCCGCACCGGGTGGCGCCTTCGCAGCTGAGGCAGGAAAACCACGCCAGCGCGAAACGGCGCGGCGCACCTTGTCGCCGCCGCGCGCGGGCTCTACATGGCTCCCCATGAAGCGCTTCATCCCGTTCCTCGGCCGCTCGCCGCGCGTCGCCGTGATCCGCCTGCACGGCGCCATCTCCACCGGGGCGCGTGGCCAGCTCAATGACGTCACCCTTGCCCCGATCATCGAAAAGGCTTTCCGGCGCGGCAAACCCTCTGCGGTGGCGCTCAGCATCAATTCCCCGGGGGGCTCTCCGGTCCAGAGTTCCCTGATCGCGGCCCGCATTCGCCGTCTGGCCGATGAGAAACAGGTGCCGGTCCATGCCTTCGTCGAAGATGCTGCGGCCTCGGGGGGCTACTGGCTGGCCTGCGCGGCAGACGAGATCTTTGCCGACCCGTCCTCCATCGTCGGCTCCATCGGCGTGATCTTCGCCACCTTCGGCCTGCAGGATTTCATCGCCAACCATGGCGTCGAGCGGCGGGTCTACACCTCGGGCGAAAACAAGTCGCAGCTCGACCCGTTCAAGCCCGAAGACCCTGAAGACGTCGCCCGTATCAAGGTGATTTCCGACACCATCCACGCGGCTTTCATCGAGCATGTCAAATCGTCCCGCGGCGAGAAACTGGCAGAGGACGACCGGCT
>JANTFS010000267.1 GCA_024763335.1 Paracoccaceae bacterium
GGCGGTCTCGCCGTGGGTGAGGGGCAGGAGGCGATGTTCGGCGTGCTCGATTATGCGCCCGACATGCTGCCCATCGACCGGCCGCGCTACCTCATGGGCGTGGGCAAGCCCGACGATATCGTCGGCGCGGTCAAGCGCGGGGTGGACATGATGGATTGCGTCTTGCCCACCCGCTCGGGGCGCACCGGACAGGCCTTCACCCGGCGCGGCGTGGTCAACATCAAGAACGCCCGTCATGCCGACGATCCGCGCCCGCTCGACGAGGCCTGCACCTGCCCGGCCTGCCGCAACTATAGCCGCGCCTATCTGCACCACGTGTTCCGCTCGGGCGAGATCATCGCCTCGATGCTGCTCACATGGCACAATCTGCACTATTACGAAGCGCTGATGCAGCAGATGCGTGATGCGATTTCTGCCGGGGAATTCAAAGCCTTCGAGGCGGAGTTTCATGAACTCCGGGCAGCCGGCGATATCGCGCCGCTGTGACGTCGGCCCGCGGCGGCCCCCGCGCTTTGCCGAAGATTGGCAAGATTTCGATCGCCGCGCGCTCTTGCCGGACCCGCGCGCCGCGGGCACAATGGTCCCACACCGGCAAGCACGGTTGAAACCGGGGGGCGCGGACCCCAATTTCAATCTGCGAACAGGAGACGCCACGGGCTGCCGACGGTCGGGGCCGGGCTGTCTGCCGAGAACAAGGAAAAAGAATGACCGAGCATACCACCCAATCTCACCCGGTTTTGCCCCTGCGGGATATCGTCGTGTTCCCGCACATGATCGTGCCGCTCTTCGTGGGCCGCGAGAAAAGCGTCAAGGCGCTCGAGGAGGTGATGGCGGACGACCGGCAGATCCTGCTGGCCAGCCAGATCGACCCCTCCGTCGACGAGCCCGGGACGGACGGGATCTATCGCGTTGGGGTTCTCGCCAACGTGCTTCAGCTTCTCAAACTCCCCGATGGCACGGTGAAGGTGCTTGTCGAGGGGCAGGTGCGGGTGAAAATCACCCGGTTCATCGACAACCCGGCCTATTTCGAGGCCGAGGCCGAGGCGCTCGCCGAAACCTCCGGCGACGAGGATACCGTGACGGCGCTGACCCGCTCCGTGCACGAGGAATTCGAGCGCTACGCCAAGGTGAAGAAGAACATCCCCGAAGAGGCGCTGGCGGCCGTGTCGGAAGCGACGGAACCGGCCAAGCTGGCCGATCTCGTCGCCGGGCATCTCGGCGTCGAGGTGGATCAGAAGCAGGAGCTTCTCGAAACGCTGGCGATCGACGAACGGCTTGAGAAGGTCTTCGGCCTGATGCAGGGGGAAATGTCCGTCCTGCAGGTTGAGAAGAAGATCAAGACGCGGGTGAAGAGCCAGATGGAGCGCACCCAGCGCGAGTATTATCTCAACGAGCAGATGAAGGCGATCCAGAAGGAGCTGGGCGAAGACGGCGAAGGCCAGTCCGAGCTTGACGAGCTGGAAAAACGGATTGCCGAGACGAAACTCTCGAAAGAGGCGCGCGAAAAGGCCGAGGGCGAGCTGAAAAAGCTCAAGAACATGAGCCCGATGAGCGCCGAGGCCACCGTGGTGCGCAATTACCTCGACTGGATGCTGAGCATCCCGTGGGGGGTGAAGAGCCGCGTCAAGAAGAACCTCGACCATGCCCAGAAGGTGCTCGACACCGATCACTACGGGCTCGAGAAGGTCAAGGAACGCATCATCGAATACCTCGCGGTGCAGCAGCGCTCGAAGAAGCTGAAGGGGCCGATCCTGTGCCTCGTCGGCCCGCCGGGCGTGGGCAAGACCTCGCTGGGCAAGTCGGTGGCGCGGGCCACGGGGCGCGAGTTCATCCGCATCTCGCTGGGCGGCGTGCGCGATGAAAGCGAAATTCGCGGCCATCGGCGCACCTATATCGGCTCGATGCCCGGCAAGATCATCCAGGCGCTGAAAAAGGCCAAGACCACGAACCCGCTCATCCTGCTCGACGAGATCGACAAGATGGGTCAGGATTTCCGCGGCGACCCGGCCAGCGCGATGCTCGAAGTGCTCGATCCGGAGCAGAACAACACCTTCGTCGACCACTACCTCGAAGTGGAATACGACCTGTCGAACGTGATGTTCCTCACCACGGCGAACTCCTACAACATGCCGGGGCCGCTTCTGGACCGGATGGAGATCATCCCGCTGGCGGGTTACACCGAAGACGAGAAGCGCGAGATCGCGGTGCAGCACCTGGTGCCCAAGCAGATCAAGAACCACGGGCTCAGGAAGGGTGAGTTCATCATCACCGACGATGCGCTGACCGACATCATCCGCTACTACACCCGCGAGGCGGGGGTGCGGAGCCTCGAGCGCGAGATCGCGAAATGCGCCCGCAAGGCGGTGACGAAGATCGTGCGCAAGGACACCAAGGTCGTCGAGGTGACGCCGGACAACCTCGAAGACTTCCTCGGGGTGAAGAAGTTCCGCTACGGGCTGGCCGAGAAGGAAGACCAGATCGGCGTTGTGACGGGCCTGGCCTGGACCTCCGTCGGCGGCGATCTGTTGTCGATCGAAGCGCTGCGCCTGCCGGGCAAGGGCCGGATGAAGACCACCGGAAAGCTCGGCGACGTGATGAAGGAATCGATCGACGCGGCGAGCTCCTATGTGCGCTCGATTGCGCCGCAGATCGGGGTGAAGCCGCCGCAGTTCGAGAAATGGGACATCCACGTGCACGTGCCGGAGGGGGCAACCCCGAAGGACGGCCCCTCGGCGGGCATCGCGATGGTGACCTCGATCGTCTCGGTTCTCACCCAGATCCCGGTGCGCAAGGACATTGCGATGACCGGCGAGGTGACGCTGCGCGGCAACGTTCTGCCGATCGGCGGCCTCAAGGAGAAGCTCCTCGCAGCCCTGCGCGGCGGGATCAAGACGGTGCTGATCCCGGCCGAGAACGAAAAGGATCTCGCCGAGATCCCCGACAACGTGAAGGCCGGGCTCAAGATCATTCCGGTGAGCCAGGTGCGCGAGGTTCTGAAACTTGCGCTGGTGCGCGAACCCGAGCCGATCGAGTGGGACGAAGCCGCCGAAGAGGCCGCCGCCGCGGCGCTGAAGTCGGAGAGCGGCAAACCCGGGCAGGTGGCCCACTGACCGCAAGCCGGATGAAACACGAAAAGGCGCGCCGCCGGGCGCGCCTTTTTTTGGGAGGTCCGGGCCGGGCGCGCGGGTCAGTTGACCGCGCGCATCTCCATCCCCAGCATTTCGTAGTTCACACCAAGGTAGCCGCTGCCGATCTGGGCCACGGCTTCGGGCGTATGCGACAGCACATCCTGCGCCATCACGCCTTCGTAGAGCTGGTCCTGACCGATGTAGCGGAAGTGGTAGAGCGGCAGCCCGTTGTCAGCGGTGCCGACACGCACGATATCGGTCTTCAGCCGTTCGTCCGACACGAACACCGGCGGCGCCAGAAGCGCGGCTGCGGCCACGAAGGCGACGAAGAGCGCCGGTGGCAGGACGTGTTGGTTGATGCTGCTGGAGGATTCCTGAACGATGATCTGCGGTGTCACCACCGGTTCGGC
>JANTFS010000268.1 GCA_024763335.1 Paracoccaceae bacterium
CCCGGGTTCGCGGCGAGGCACGAGCGCGGGTGATCGACCTTGTCGACGCCAAGGCGCCCTATGCCCAACTGCCAGACCTCGACTGGCTCAACGAGCTGGCGGCCCAGTTCCCGGACGACGACTTCACACAGCTCATCGCGCTCTGCCACCGCCCCGCCGCGGTTTGAGAATCCCGTTCTCACCCGGGCCGCTTCGCGCTAGGAAAGCGTCATGAGCGACAAACCCAGATCACACGGCCGTCTGAAGATCGCGCCCAGTTTGAAACCGCGATCCCTGATGGACGACACGCCGCAGGTCGTGGGCGCGTGGGAGGCGCGGGTGATCACCCTGTTTCCCACCGCCTTTCCCGGCGTGCTCGGCGAAAGCCTGACGGGCCGCGCGCTCGACGAGGGGCGCTGGCGGCTCGAGACGATCGAGCTTCGCCAGTTCGGCGAGGGCAAGCACCGCAATGTCGACGACACGCCCGCGGGCGGCGGTGCCGGCATGGTGCTGCGCGCCGACGTGCTCGCCAAGGCGATTGACGCGGCCCAACAGGGCGTTCCGGCCGATCGGTCGCGCTGGCCGCTGGTTTATCTCTCGCCCCGGGGCAAGCCCTTCGATCAGGCCATGGCGCGCCGCTTCGCGGGTTGCGACGGGATCACCCTGATCTGCGGCCGGTTCGAGGGCGTCGACGAACGGGTGCTCGAAGAATACGGCATCGAGGAGGTGAGCCTTGGCGATTTCGTCATGACCGGCGGCGAGATCGCGGCGCAGGCGGTGATCGACGCCACCGTGCGGCTCCTGCCCGGCGTGCTCGGCAACGCGGCCTCGACCGAGGAAGAGAGCTTTTCGCACGGACTTCTGGAACATCCGCAATATACCCGTCCCGCCGAGTGGCGCGGCCGTGCAATCCCGCCGGTGCTGATGTCGGGCCACCACGGCGAGATCGAAAAGTGGCGCCGCGCCGAGGCCGAGCGGATCACCCGCGAGCGCCGGCCCGATCTGTGGGCCGACCACCTCGCGCGCACGGGCAAAACCGGGCCTGACGACTGACACGCCGCCTTGCGCTGGATCAAGGCGCGCCATGGCCACGATTTCCATATTCAACGGCAGGAATGTAGGGCGGGCAGCCCCGCGTTCCGATTGCGAAAGGAGGGTTGTGATGGACGTTCTTCATATCGAACAAAAGGCGCAGGAGATCCTCGACAAACATGGCGACAAGGCCGAGGAATACGTGCAGCATCACCTCGACGAAGCCCGTGTCGTCGGGCTGAAGGGCGCAACGCACGATTGGGAGGCGATCCAGGTGGCGCTGCGCGAGCTGCTCGAAAAGCCCGCCCTCTGAGGCGCCGGGGGGCTTAGTTTTCGCTTGATCGCGGGCGGGGCTCGCCCTATACCCCGCCCGTCCGGGGCCGGTTGCGGCTCGTGGACCGTTGGTCTATTGGCCGCTTCTTCGGCGGCGCACACAATGGGCAACGACGCAAAGCAAAGACGACCTGAACCTCCGGCGGGCGCTCACGCGGACCCGATCGAAGACACGGAGCTCTGAGGCGGCACACCTTCGCGGAAAAACCGCGAGCAGCATAGGAGTGATCGGATGGACCTGATCGCACAACTCGAGGCCGAACAGATCGCCTCGCTGGGGAAAGACATCCCCGACTTCAAGGCCGGCGACACCGTGCGCGTCGGCTACAAGGTGACCGAAGGGTCGCGCACCCGGGTGCAGAACTACGAAGGCGTCTGCATCAGCCGCAAGAACGGCGAAGGCATCGCCGGCTCGTTCACCGTGCGCAAGATTTCCTTCGGTGAAGGCGTCGAGCGGGTGTTCCCGCTGTATTCGACCAACATCGAAACGATCGAAGTGGTGCGCCGCGGCAAGGTGCGCCGCGCCAAGCTCTACTACCTGCGTTCGCGCCGCGGCAAATCGGCCCGGATCGCGGAAGACACCACCTACAAGCCCAAGGCTGCGAAGTAAGGAAAGACGAGATGAAACAGGATACCCATCCGGAATACCACCTCATCGACGTCAAGATGACCGATGGCACCGTGGTGCAGATGAAATCGACCTGGGGCGCCGAGGGCGACACGCTCAGCCTCGACATCGACCCCTCCTCGCACCCGGCCTGGACCGGCGGCTCTTCGCGCCTGATGGACACAGGTGGGCGCGTGTCGAAGTTCAAGAACAAATACTCGGGCCTCGGTTTCTGAGCCGTCAACCCGCACAACAATCCAAACGCCGCCCACCCGGGGCGGCGTTTTTTTTCGTCACGTCGATGGCCGCGCACACCTATGGCGGGAGCCGGAAATTTCGATAGCTTGCCAGAGGTGAATGCCGCGATATAATTCCCGCCGGCTCGAAAACAGCTGTTTGGAACAAGCCTTTGACGACCAACGTATTGTCCACATTGCCCGGAATTTACGACGCGGCGACCTCGGAAAGAAACTGGCAATCCGCCTTGGACGCCTACGCTGCTGCCAGCGGCGCCAAGAGCGCGGTTCTTTATGCCAACAACAACCACGTGTTCGAATTCCGGCTTCAGGCGGCCAGCAGTTTCCTCGCCGCCCGCTCCCAGATCGTCGAAAAATACCTCGATGATTTTGCCGAGCATGACCGTCACGCGGTCAAACACATGGAGGCGTCGCCGAAATTCAAACGTGTGGAAGACGTGGAGATTTGGCCCGGCTTTGCCGGTATGAGGGCCCGAGAGGATCTGGCGTATCTGGCTCGGGAACTGGGGATCTTTCGGCGCGTCGGCTATAACCTGTCCGCAAGCCCTGCCTGGGGCGCGTTTGTCGCGCTGCATTTCGATGAGCGCGTCGTCGATTTCCAACCCGACTGGGTCTCGCAATCCGGCCTTCTGACGCGACATCTTGGCAAAGTATTGGAAATAAACCGGTTTTGCTCGCAACTCCGACAACAGTATCAAGCGGTGCTGACCGTGTTGAACCGCGTAGACGTCGCGCTGTGCCTGTGCCTGTCCAACGGCGAGGTCGTGGTGCAAAACAATCGCGCCAAGGAGGTTTTCGCGGATCGCAACGGCATAGAGATCACGCGGGCGGGGACACTCCAGCTGCGGGTCGAGGAGCAGGCAGCCGCAGTCCGGGCCTATGTCTCCGAATGTGGGCGAACGGCATCGGGGGAATACGATCGGTGCGAACGGACCCTGTCCGTGAAGAAACGGAACCTCGAAGAGCCGTACTTTCTTGAAGTGTCGCCAATCCGCGACGGCGCCGATGAATTGAACGATGATTTCTCGGGGGCCCTTTTGATGATCATCGACCCCGCAAATCCGCCGCGGATTTCTGTCAAACCCGTGACCCACGTATATGGTCTGACCGCCGCCGAATCCGCTGTTACGGAGCTGTTGGCGTCTGGCCACACACTGCCTGACATCGCGGAAGTCAGAGGCGTCGCGCTCGAGACGATTCGAAATCAATCGAAGGCGATCTATCGAAAGCTGGGTGTTTGCAGCCGCGCGGAGATGGTGCGCAAGATCGC
>JANTFS010000269.1 GCA_024763335.1 Paracoccaceae bacterium
GTCGGGATGAACACCAGCACCACGCCAATCGCCGAACCCGCCCGGTTGAGCGGCCATGTGACCTCGCGGAACGCCCTGAGCGGGCGCGCGCCGTTGACCTTGGCCACCTGCAACAGCTCGAAATCGAAATTGAGCAGCGACAAATGGATCGCCAGCACCATGAACGGCAGCCAAAGGTAAACCAGCCCGATGGCGGTGGCGACGTTGGAATACATCAGCGCGGTGATCGGTTGCATCCCGAAATAGCCCAGCGCCATGTTGATCAGCCCGATCGGCCCGAGGATCTGCTGCATCGCCGTCACCCGCAGGATCTCGCCGGTGAGAAACGGCGTTGAAGTCAGAAGCAGCAGGATGAGTTTGAACTGCCCGCCATAGCGGGTGATGAAAAACGCCGCCGGCCACGCCACCACCAGCGAGATCGCCGAGACCACCGTTGCCATCACCAGCGAGCGGATCAGGAAGGTGGCATAAGAGGGGTTGGTGAGCAGGACGCGGTAATTGTCGAGGTTCCAGTCGGGATAGAGCTGGTAGCTCTCGGTGCGCCAGAAGCTGAACACGACGATCGAGATCAGCGGCAGGATCAGGAACACCACCAGAAACACCGTGCCGGGCGCAACGAGGGACCAGAATTGCAGACGGGCGTGTTTCATCGCTCAGCCCTCCGAGGCCGGAAAGGCGTCGGCATGTTCTGCCTTCCACGTCACGTGCATGTCGCCCTCGCCTTCGGGGCGGGCGCGGTGTGAACCGCTCACGGTGATCTCCTGCCCGTTCTTCAGCACGACGCGGAAATCGGCGTATTGGCCCTTGAAGATGACATCCCGGATCGTGCCGGTCATCGCCCCGGGGCCGGCATGCATCTGGATTTTCTCGCTTTTCACATAACACACCGCATTGTCGCCCGGCTTCAGCCCGCCGTGGCCGCGCGCGTGGATCTTGTGGCCGATCCAGTCGAGGGTAACCTCGCCATCCTCAACCGCGATGACCTCGCCGGTAAAGGCGTTGGGCGAGCCGAGGAAGGAGGCGACGAAGGCGCTGGTCGGGTCATGGTAGAGGCTGAGCTTTTCGCCCACCTGTTCCATCTTGCCGTCGCGCATGATTGCCATGCGGTCCGACATCGTCAGCGCTTCTTCCTGGTTGTGGGTGACGTAGACGAAGGGGATGCCGAGCTCGAGCTGGAAGCGGCGGATCTCGACCTCCATTTCCTTGCGCAGCTCGAGATCGAGGTTGGCGAGCGGCTCGTCCAGCAGCAGGAGCGACGGGCGCGACACCAGCCCGCGCGCCAGGGCCACGCGCTGTTTCTGCCCGCCCGAAAGCTGGTGCGGATAGCGGTTTTCGAGCCCTTCGAGATGGACGAGATTGACAACCCAGTCGAGGTTCTCTTCCTGCGCCACTTTCGATTTGCGCTGCATTTTCAAGGGGAAGGAGATGTTTTCTCCCACGGTCTTGTGCGGGAAGAGCAAGAAATCCTGAAACACCATGCCGATCCCGCGCGAATAGGGCGGCAGCCGGGTCACGTCCCGCCCGCCGATGACGATCTGCCCGGTGTCGGGGGTTTCAAGCCCGGCGATCATGCGCAACATCGTCGTCTTGCCCGAGCCCGAGGGGCCCAGCAGCGCGAAAAACTCGGTTTGGCCGACATCGATATTGATGTCGTCGGCGGCAGATATGTCACCGAAATGCTTGGAAACCCCGGTGAGTGTGAGGACAGTTTCTGACACTGGCTTTGCTCCGTGTAGCCGGGCCAAACCCGGGTGATCGCGTGGGCATTTGGGCGCCCCGCCCGTATCGGGCGGGGCCGTGTCGCATGGGTCAGGCGGCCTCGACCTCGGACCAGACCCGCTCCCATTTCTCCGGCGACGACGGGGCGTCGAACTGATAGAGCCCCTTGATCGCGCTGGTCTCGTTGAGGAACATGGTCTCCACGTAGCGCTCCGGGATCAGGTCGCGCACGTCGACGGTCGGCGACCAGCCGACATCGGTGGCGATGATCGCCATGTTCTCGGGCTTCAGGCGCCAGTTGATCCACTTGTGCGCCAGCTCCAGCTTCTCGCTGTCGACGCCCGAGGTGATCGCCCAGGTATCGACCCAGCCAAGACCGCCTTCCTTCGGGCGCAACACGTGCTTCATGTTCAGATCCGTCTTGCCGTCCATCTTGTCGAAGGCGATCCGCCGGTAGATGCCCGACCATTCCGGCGACACCCACACCGCCTGCGCGCGCAGCAGGCGCTCAAGCGTATCCTCGTCGTTCCAGCGGGTCAGGAGCAGGCGTTTTTGCTGGATCAGCAGCGCCTTGGCTTCGTCGAGCTCGGCATCGGTCAGGACATAGGGGTTGAACGGCTTGCCGTCCGGGCGCGGGCCGTCCTTGGTGCCGAGCTTGTCGGCGGCGAGAATGCCGGCCAGGGCGATGTTTTCCTCGAAGCGCGCCGAGGTGGAGATGTGGCCGCCATAGGCGGGATTGAACAGCACCGAGAGGCTGTCGGCATCTTCCGCGGCGATCTTGTCGAGGTTCACGGTCAGCCCGTAGCCACCCCAGCAGTTGGGCGCGGCGATCATGTCCGAGCCGCCTTCTTCCTGCAACAGCATGTAGTTGGGCGCCTTGAAGTCGTCGAACACGTATTGCATGTTGTCGAGCTGGCTGTAATCGACCGGCTGGGTCAGGCCCTGCTTGCCGTAAAGGCGCGGCCAGAACCCGTCGCCCATGACCAGATCGTAGTCGGTAGTGCCACCGGTTTTCAGCTTGTTGTAGGCTTCCGAGTTGCCGTCGAAGAAGCCCGACGACACCTTGACGCCGTATTCCGTCTCGAAGCCCGAGACGATGGACGCCACGTTGTAGTGCTCCCAGCCGAGCCAGCGCAATTCCAGCGTGGCGGCTTGCGCATTGCGGATGAACGGCGTGGTCAGGGCAACCGCGCCCGCGCCTTGCAAAAGTTTTCTTCTTGTCAGTGTCATGTCAGTGTTCCTGTTGATCGGTTGGTTGGGTCTTCCCGCCTTGTTCTCGTCGTTCCCGGCGGTTGATTTTCGGGTCAGGGAGCCTTCTCCCGGACCACGAATCTGATCTCGCCGCCGTCCGTCCCCGCGATATCGGCCAAGGGGACGAGCAGGCGGCGCTCGGGGTGGCCATGAATGCGTTTGCGCCAGACCACGCCGTGGCCGTTGACTGCTTCCAGCGTGCCGGTGAGCGGCGCGGTCACCCGAAGCTGCAAATCGCGCATCCCATCGCGCCCGCCGGGCAGGGCGATGGTTTGCGGCATTACGTATTTCAGCCGCGCATCGTCGAGGGTGATCTGCAGACGGGCCTCCGGGCGGGGCAGGTTTCCGGCGAGATCCGCCGCCACCCATTGGCCCGCGCGCCGCCCCTCGGCCCAGCTCCAGCCGGCGGTTTCGACCGGGCGCAAGAGGTTGCCGGCGGCGAAGAAATCGGGGTCCGAGCAGCGCCCCCACTGGTCGACCGCCGGGCCGCCGGTGGCCGG
>JANTFS010000270.1 GCA_024763335.1 Paracoccaceae bacterium
TCGACGCGGACAACGTCGGCGCCGCGCCGCAGCGCCGCTTTTTCAAAACTCGAAAAATCCGACAATTGCCGAAACACCGCCTCGATCGGGGCTTCGATATCTTCTCGCGTGGCCAGTTTCATCGCCAGTTCACTTCTGTTTTTTCGTTGACCGGAACATGCCTCGCGCCAAGTCTCGCCTCAATCGAGGCGGTCCGCAAGCCACATCTTGAGAAGATGGTAGGCAATGGCGCCCGGGCGAGGGGCTGCGATGTCGTGGTGTGTCCCGGCAAAGACATCCAGCATTTCCTCGCGGCTGAGCCAGACCGCGTCCTCCAGTTCCCGCGGATCGAGCGTGATCTCGGCGCTCAACGCCGTCGCGGCGCATCCGATCATCAGCGAGGCGGGAAACGGCCAGGGCTGGCTCGACAGCATCCGCACCGCGCCGATCTTCACCCCGCTCTCTTCAGCAACCTCGCGCCGGACCGCCCCAGCCACCGTCTCACCCGGCTCCATGAACCCGGCCAGCAGCGAATAGAACCCTTCAGGCCAGCCGGGCGATCGCCCGACAAGAACCGAATTGCCGCGCGTGACCAGCATGATCACCACGGGATCGGTCCGTGGAAAATGGCGCCGTCCGCACTTCGGGCAGTCGCGCTGCCACCCACCCTCTTCGGCTCGCGTCGCGGCACCGCAACTTGCACAGAACCCGTGGGTCTGATGCCATTCGAGGATGCCTTTGGCTGTCGCGGTAATTTCGGCCTCGAGCCGGGTCAACTGCGCGATGAGACCGCGGAAATCGGCAAACCGTGCGTCCTCCGGCAGCCCCGGAATGTGGCGAACCGGCTCATCGGCACCCGACCTTCCGGGGCCCGCGTCGGCAGCCGTGGTGCTATCGGGCTTCCACCCCGACACATCCTGCGCAAACAAGGGGCCTTCGCCCCCCGAGCCAAGATAGACCAGGGCGCCGCCGTGATCGGTGAGAAAGGCCTGCGCCGCATCCATCGTCACAAGCCGTGTCCGGCCAGCCCCGCCCGCAACCAGAGGACGTCCGCGCCAGAAAGGCAGGACGCGCGCCGCCGGATCCTCGTGCAGCCGGTCGGCCATGGCACGCAGATGTGCATTCCGCTGCAATCCGCCGCCGCCCAGATCCACCTCTTCTGCCGCCTTCACCGCTCGCCCCGCTCACAATCCGCGTTTGAGGGTCGGTTTTGCGGGTTTCGGGCGGGCTGTCAAACACTTGGCGGGACTGTCGGCGATTGCCTGGCTGGCCCCTTGCTCTCGTTATGGTTGTGTTTTAACATCGCGCTCACTTTAAAGTCGCATCCCCTTGGCGGATGTGCCCCACCGGGAAAACCCGGGGGAACAGGGAAAGGGCGCAGGGGAATGAACCGTCCCACTGCAAATGATTCTGGTGCAGCCGACACACTCGCCGATCTGCGCATCATGGCGACGAGCGATTTGCACATGCATCTGTTGCCCCACGACTATGCCACCGGCCTGCCCTCTCCGCATTTCGGGCTTGCCGCAACGGCCTCGCTGATCCGGGTGGCACGGGCCGAGGCCGCGAACTCGATCCTGCTCGACAATGGCGATTTTCTCCACGGCAGCGCCATGGGTGAATCGTTGGCGCAATCCCACCTGCGCCGCCGGGTGCCGCGCCGGTCGCATCCCCTGATCGCTGCCATGCGTGCGCTCGGATACGATGCGGTGACGCTCGGCAACCATGATTTCGACATGGGCGTGGACTACCTTGGCGAAGTTCTGCGCGATGCACCCTTCCTCACCATCGCCTCCAACCTGAGCCTTGCCGGCGCGTCGGGTGCCGATGGGCCGCGGCCCCTGCCGTTTACCCGCCCCTTCGCCATCCTCGATCATGTCGTGACGGACCGCGCCAGAGTTCCCCACACCCTTCGCATCGGCCTGTTGGGCATGTTGCCGCCGGGCTCGATCACCGGGCTGCATGGCGGCCCTTTCAAGGCCGAGGTGCGCGATATTGTCGACACCGCCGAGGTCATGGTGCCGCAACTGCGCGCGCTTGGTGCCGATCTCGTGATTGTTCTGGCGCATTCCGGCATCGCCGCAGAGGCCCACGCCCCCGGCATGGAAAACGCCATTGTGCCGCTTGCCGCCCTGCCCGGCATTGATGCGATCGTTTCCGGACATGCCCACCAAGTCTTCCCCACGCCCGGCGGTGCATGGCCAAAACCCGTCGACCCGGCGTCGGGGCGCATACATGGAACGCCAGTCGTCGCCCCGGGATTCTGGGGGTCTCATCTCGGGCTGATCGATCTTGCCCTGCAGCATGAAGCGGGCTCGAACTGGCATGTCGTGTGCACCCGGAGTGAGGCCCGCCCCGTTGCCGGCCTCAAACGGCAGGCCGGGAGCGCGCATGGTGGCGTCCAACCCGACCGGCAGATCGTCCGGATGCTGCAACCGGTTCACAATGCGATCATCGACTCCACGCGCCATCCGGTTGGCGAGACCCGGCGGCGGCTGCACAGTTACTTTGCAACGGCAATGCCGGCGCCCTCGCTCGACCTCGTGCATCGCGCCATGCTCTGGTTCGCCTCCACCCGGATGGCCGACAGGCTGCCGGACGATCTGCCCATCGCTGCCTCCGCGTCGCCCTTCAAGGTCGGCGGCCTCGCCGGGCCGGGGTTCTTCACCGATGTCGCGCCCGGGCCGATCACCGCCAATGCGCTTACCGACATCTACCATTTTCCCAACACCCTGCTGGCGCTACGCCTGACCGGCGCGGAATTGAAAGACTGGCTCGAGCGCGCGGCGAGCGTGTTCAACACGCTTGCACCCGGCGGGGGCGACCAGCCGCTGATCGCCGCCGACGGGCCGGGCTATGCCTTCGAATCCATCGCCGGCTGCGACTATGAAATTGACCTCTCGGGGCCGCCTCGCTTTGGCCGTCCCGGCACGCGGAAAAACCTCGCGGCCTCTCGTATCCGCAACCTGCGGATCGGCGACCGGCCCCTCGACGCCTCACAGGACATCATCCTGCTCACCAATTCATTTCGCGTTGCGGGTGGCGGGCACTATCCCATCCCCAAGGCCCAGACCCGGGTTTTCGACCTCTCCATCAACGTCCGCGACGCGATTGCAGAATACCTTCTCTCCATGGGGCCCTACGATTCGGATCCGGTCGCAAGCTGGCGGCTGGCGCCGGTGCGCGGCGCCCGCGCCACCATCTACGCCTCGCCAATGGCCTGTGGGGCCGTGACCGACGCGACCAACCATGACATCGAACCCGGCGCGCACACCGAAGCCGGTTTCCAGGCATTCCACCTCGCGCTCTGACTTGCGCCGGACCGCCGCCTCGCCTATATGCGCCGGTGAGAGGTTGGCGCGGGCAAGCGCCTCGCCAACCCGGTCAGGTCCGGAAGGAAGCAGCCGTAACGAGCCCCGCTTGGGTCGATGTCCAGCCTC
>JANTFS010000271.1 GCA_024763335.1 Paracoccaceae bacterium
CAGAAACTCCACCACCTCACCGATGTCGATGTAGTCGTAACGCAGCGCGATGTTGATCTCGTCGAGCAGCACCATGCGGATCTCGGGGTTGCGGATCAGTTCCTTGGATTTTTCCCATGCCGCGCGCGCCATCTCGATGTCGCGGGACTTGTCCTGGGTTTCCCAGGTGAAGCCTTCGCCCATGGTGTGAAATTCGCACAGATCGGAAAACCGCGTCTCGATCAGGTCGCGTTCCCCCGTTTTCATCCCGCCCTTGATGAATTGGACAACGGCGGACGGCATCCCGTGGGCGATGGCGCGGAAGATCATGCCGAAGGCGGCGGAGGATTTGCCCTTGCCCTTGCCGGTGTGGACGATGATCAGCCCCTTCTCGGCGGTCTTGGTGGCCATGATCTTGTCGCGCGCGGCCTTTTTCTTGGCCATCTTCTGGGCGTGGCGCCCGGCGTCGTTTTGGGTGTCTTCGGTCATGTTGGCCTCTAGATGAAAAACGGGATGATGAGGGGCACGAGCAGCGCCGTCAGGAGAGCGTTTAGCCCCATGCCGATGCCAGCGAAAGCGCCGGTTGTTTCGCTGCGCTGAAAGGCGCGGGCCGTGCCGATGCCGTGGGCGGCCACGCCGGTGGCGAAGCCGCGCGCGCGCGGGTCGCGGATGCGCAGGAGGTTCAGGAGCGGCGTGGCGACGACGGCGCCGGTGATGCCGGTCAGGATCACCAGCACCGCCGTGAGTGTTGGCGAGCCGCCGATGGATTGCGATACCCCGAGCGCCACCGGGGCGGTGGCTGATTTCGGCGCCAGCGAGATGAGGGTTTCCCCGCTTACGCCCATCGCGCGGGCGATGGCGAGGGCGGTCACGACAGCCGTCAGAGACCCGGCGACGAGCGCTGCCAGCATCGGCAAGAGCGCCGCGCGCACGAGGGCGCGATTGGCATAGAGCGGCACGGCAAGGGCCACCGTGGCCGGGCCGAGCATGAAATGAACGAACTGGGCGCCCTCGAAATAGGTGTCATAGCTCGTGCCGGTGGTCATGAGCAGCGCGGCAAGGAGGCCGACGGCAATGAGCACCGGGTTCACGATCGCCGCGCGCCCGGCAGCCCGCGACAGCGCATCGCCGATGGCATAGGCGATCAGCGTGGCGCTGAGCCAGAGCAGCGGGCCCTCGGCGAGATACGACCAGATCTCGGAGAAACCGGTCATCGCGCCGCTCCGGTCAGGCGGGCAACACCGACGAAAACGCCTGCGCCCACGGCGATGGCAAGCAGCGTCGAAATGACGATGGCCAGGGCGACGGGGCCGCCATCGCGACCAAGGCGGCCGAGGTGGCCGATTATTCCGACGCCGGCGGGGACGAACAGCAGCGACAGGTGTGCAAGAAAGCCCTGCGCCGTTGGCTGGATCAGGTCGTGAAGCCTTGGGAAGGCGGCGAAGGCGGCCAGCAATCCGACCATCCCCAGAACCGGGCCGGGAAGGGGCCACCCGGCGAGCCGGGCGAGAACCTCGCCAGCGAGTTGGAACGCGAGGAGAAGGGTGATTGCATGGATCATGAAGGCCTCCGGGCAGCCCGGTGATCGTAGCCGGGCGCTGCGCAAGCGCAAGACTGCACCCGCCACGCAAAAAGGGCGACCCGAGGGCCGCCCTTTCCGATTGTTATTTTCTTGGCCTTACTCGGCCGGCACGGCTTCCACCGACCGGGACTTGCCGAAGTGCTGCCTGTTGAGCCGGAACAGGAGCCAGACCATGGCGAACTGGAAGGCGATCGCGGCGGCGGATTCGGTCCAGTAGATCGCGCCGTATTTCGGGATGATGCCGGCGGCCACGAGGCCCTTGTTGACGAAGAAGTGGATCATCACCGAAAGGGCAACACCCGGGCAGATCAGGGCATAGGAGCCGGGCGAGGTCTTGTCGCCGAACACGAAGTCCTTGAAGTAGCCCTGGCGCATGAGCACGACGAGGCCGAGCAGCAGGAAGGTGAACTGGATCGACAGCAGGCGCGACAGGAACACCATGGTTTCGCCGGCGTTGGTGTGCACGTCAAAGTTGACATGCAGGCCGTGGCTCTGACGCAGGAACATGATGCCGAGCGTCGTCATCACCGGGATGATGATCATCAGCGTCGGCGCGGCTTCCTTGCTGGTGCCGTAGTGCAGCATCGAGTTGAAGGCGGTGAACAGCGCAATGAGACCATAGACCAGCGCGGTGGTGCCGAAGAAGGTCGAGGTCATCACGCCGGCGGAGACGATGAACTGGTTCGTCGACATCGCGGCCGGGGCGGAGAGGCCGACGGCCACCATCGAAAGTGCGAAGGTCGGCAGCATCTGCGCGAAGGAGTTGTGAGCCGTCACGTCGAACACGCCGCCTTGCGTCATCACCCGTCCGAGGAAGTCGCCGATCAGGATGAGAGCGAACAGGCCGATCCCGAGGAAGGCTGCGAGCGCCAAGGGGAACAGGTATTCAACGACGCCCCACAGGCCCGGCACGAAGACGAGGCCGACAATGAACAGCGCGTTGACCGACATTGCCAGAGCAAGCGGGTAGGCCAGCAGCTGGGTCTCGGCGTTGGTGGTGCGGAAGGTCTTGTAGGCGTCCGTTTTTTTCCAGGCGTTGTAAGCCGAGATGTTCCAGAAGAGCTTCTGGATATTCATGATCGCAAAGATGGCGATGCCGGCCATGGCCACCACGATCGACACCTTGAGGGGCATGTCGCCCGTCGACCATGCCGCCATGATGTCTTCAAACACCGGCACGGCGCGGCCCTTGTGGGGAACCCAGAAGAGCAGGTACATGAAGAAGGTGACAGCCATGCCGCCGGCGCCAACCGAGGCAAGGAAATAGAGCGGAGAATATTTGTCCGCTGCGCGCGTGAGTTGCATTTTTCAGCTCCGAGATTCAGATATATTCAGGATTTGGAATATAAATATCAACGCGACTCGAAAACGGAAGTGCGGCAAGCAGACGCAGGGGTTTACGCTTTGTTAACCAAGGCCGGGTCTACTGCCGGCATGACACGCCGCTCCATGCTTTCGCTTTCGTTGTTGCTCGCCACGGGCGTTGCGGCCTGCGATACGCCGAGCCCCCGGTTTCTGTGGGGAGAGCGCCGGACGACGGTGGTGGACGGTCGCAGTTTCACGGTCTGGCAATCGAATGGATCGGTGGAAATCTATCGCACCTCCCCCGAATTGCTGGCGCGCCGGTCTGACGTCTTCGCGGCGGCGGAGATTGCCGTTCGGCAGCTCACCGGCTGCCAGGTCATAGAAGGTTCGATGGTTGGTGACACAGCCCTGATCGAAGCCGATATCGACTGCGACTGAAGGCGCCGCGGGCGCTTAATGCAACTCGTCGATCAGGGCGCGGGCGGAGTTTGACCTTGGAACCCAGAGGCCCCGATCAATGGCTTCCGCAAGGCGCTCGGCGATTTCGC
>JANTFS010000272.1 GCA_024763335.1 Paracoccaceae bacterium
CCGATTTATCGAAGGCTTGCGCGAAATGTGCCAAAGGCAAAGCCCTGCCCCGTTTGGCGAAGGCTTCGTTTGCCCCGTTCATCAGCCCAGCTCCCGCACATCCGCGAGATGCCCCGTCACCGCTGCCGCCGCGGCCATGGCCGGGCTGACGAGATGGGTTCGCCCCCTGTAGCCCTGGCGGCCCTCGAAATTGCGGTTCGACGTGGAGGCGCAGCGCTCTTCGGGGGCCAGCTGGTCGGGGTTCATCGCGAGGCACATCGAGCAGCCGGGCAGGCGCCATTCGGCCCCGGCCTCCTCGAAGATCTTCGCCAAACCCTCTTCTTCGGCCTGTTCGCGCACGAGGCCCGAGCCCGGCACGATCATCATCCGCACGCCCTCGGCCACCTTGCGGCCTTCGAGGATCTTGGCAACCTCGCGCAGGTCTTCGATCCGCCCGTTGGTGCAGGAGCCGACGAACACCGCGTCGATCCTGATCTCGTCGAGCGGCGTGCCGGGCTCAAGGCCCATGTAGTCGAGCGCGCGCTTGGCGGCTTCGACCTTGCCGCCGGTGAAATCTTCCGGGGCGGGCACGACGCCGGTGATCGGCAGCACGTCTTCGGGCGAGGTGCCCCAGGTGACGACCGGCTCGATCTCTTCGCCCTTTAGGGTGACGACCTTGTCCCAATGGGCGTCGTCATCCGACTTCAACGTTTTCCACCATGCGAGCGCGGCTTCCCACTGGGCCCCCTTGGGCGCATGCGGGCGGCCTTTGACGTAGTCGAAGGTGGTCTCATCCGGCGCAATCAGGCCGGCGCGGGCACCGCCCTCGATGGCCATGTTACAGACGGTCATCCGGCCTTCCATCGACAGATCGCGGATCGCTTCGCCGCAATACTCGATCACGTAGCCGGTGCCCCCGGCGGTGCCGGTTGCGCCGATCACGGCAAGGGTGATGTCTTTCGCCGTCACCCCCGGCTTGAGCTTGCCGGTGATCTCGACCTTCATGTTCTTCGATTTCTTCTGGATCAGCGTCTGCGTGGCGAGCACGTGCTCGACCTCGGAGGTGCCGATGCCATGCGCCAGCGCGCCGAAAGCGCCATGGGTGGCGGTGTGGCTGTCGCCGCAGACGACGGTCATGCCCGGCAGCGTCCAGCCCTGCTCGGGCCCGACGATGTGGACGATGCCCTGCCGGATGTCGTTCATCGGGTAGTAGTTGATGCCGAAATCCCTCGCGTTCTTGTCGAGCGCCTCGACCTGAATGCGGCCTTCCTCGTTGGCGATCACGCCGTCGAGCCGTTCCAGCGTGGTGGGCACGTTGTGGTCGGGCACGGCGATGGTCTTGTCGGGCGCGTGCACCTCGCGGCCGGCCATGCGCAGACCTTCGAAGGCTTGCGGGCTGGTCACCTCGTGGACGAGGTGGCGGTCAATGTAGAGCAGGCAGGTGCCGTCTTCGGCCTCGTGGGCGACGTGGGCATCCCAGATCTTGTCGTAGAGTGTCTTCCCGGACATGCGGTCTTCTCCCGTGGGAAATGGTGTGAAACGGGTGGATCAGGGGCGGGCCGCGATCAAAGTCGGGCCAGAACCGAGCGGGTCGCGCCATAGAAGCGCCAGGGCAGGCGCGCGCGATCATCCATGTCAAAAATCCGTTCCATGCCTTGCCAGATACAGTCGCGGACCGCATCTCGCAAGTCTTGGCGCTGGACGGGCAAGGCGGGATTTGCAAACCTGCGCGCAAGGAAGGGGCGCGACGGTGGATCAGACGACGCCAGAAACCACGGCGGCCGACGCTGTCGCCGAAGCTGCGGCGACGGCGGTGCCGCCGTCTTCTGCACCCGAGGACATCGCGCTTGGCCTGTGGGATCAGGCGCTCAGTTTCTTCCAAAGCCTGCTGTGGGCCTGGAATGCCTACCAGGTGGCCATCGCCATCGGGCTCTTCCTCGTCGCCTATGTTCTGGGCGGATACCTCGCCCCGAAATGGGAAGCATGGTTGCGCCGCCGCGAAGGCTGGCCGACATGGCGGATGCGCCTCGGCGTGCTGATTCACCGGCGCATGCGGCTGATCATCTTCGTCGCGCTGATCTGGCCGGTGACCTGGGCGATGCAGGCGGTGCTGCGCTGGCCGTCGAAGACGCGATTGCTCGAAGCGCTCGGGGAACTGGCCATCGCCTGGCTGGTGATCGCGCTGTTTACCCGCTTCATCGGCAACCGGGCGCTGCGATCGGTCGTGCGCGCCGGCGGCTGGGCCTGGGTGACCATCTCGATGCTCGGCCTTTCGGCGGACGCGGTGGCCCTGATGGACGGGCTCTCGGTGTCGCTGGGCGATATCCGCATCTCGGTCTGGATGGTGTTGCAGGCGGTGGTGATCCTCGGCGCGATGTTCTTCGCGGCACGTTTCGTGTCGTCGAGCGCGGCGCGCCGGATTCGCAAGAACGAAGACATCAGCCCGTCGATGCAGGTGCTCTCGGTGAAGCTGTTGCAGGTTGTGCTCTACGGTGCCGCGATCTTCATCGGACTGCGCGTTGTCGGGGTCGATCTCACCGGGCTGGCCTTCCTCTCGGGCGCGGTCGGCGTGGGGCTCGGCTTTGGCTTGCAGAAGGTGGTGTCGAACCTCGTCTCGGGGTTCATCCTGCTGCTCGACAAATCAATCAAGCCCGGCGACGTGATCAGCCTTGGGGAGACCTTCGGCTGGATCGAGCAGATGGGCGCGCGCTACGTCTCGGTTGTCACCCGCGACGGCAAGGAATTCCTGATCCCGAACGAAGACCTGATCACCGGCCAGGTGGTGAACTGGTCCCATACCAATGCCTTCGTGCGCCTCGATATCTATTTCGGCACCGCTTATCACAACGACCCCCACCTCGTGCGAAAAGTCGCGATCGAGGCGGCAAAGGGCGTCGACCGGGTGCTGAGTTCGCGCCCGCCGGTGTGCCATATCGTGGGGTTCGGTGATTCGTCCGTCGACTACATCCTGCGGTTCTGGATCGACGACCCGACGGGCGGGCTCACCAACATCCGCGGCAACGTCTATCTGGCGCTGTGGGATGCGTTCAAGGCCAACGGCGTCGACATCCCGTTCCCGCAGCGCGAAGTGCGGCTGCTGGACGAAAAGGGCGCGTGATATTGAGAACGGTCCCGCGAGTTGCTATCTTCGGGGCATCCCGGCGCCGGGGAAGATGCGGCGCGCAGCGAAGGAGGACTATGTCCTGTCTCACTCAGCAGACGCGGCCCCTGCCACGGCCGCATCGGGGGCAAGCGTGAAAGCCACGTCTCTGCCCGCCACGAGCAAGGACCTGCTCGACCGCATCATCGCATCCCTCGAAGACGACAAGGCGGAAGACATCGTGTCGATCCCGCTCAAGGGGAAATCCTCGATGGCCGATCACATGGTGATCTGTTCCGGCCGCTCGTCGCGTCAGGTGGCCGC
>JANTFS010000273.1 GCA_024763335.1 Paracoccaceae bacterium
GGACACGAAGTCGAGTTTTTCGTGCACATGGTGAGACGGCCAGTTGCCCTCGAAATAGCCCGAGCTCAGCGCCTCCGCCCCCGTCGCGGCAAACCAGGCCTCGATCAGGGCCGCCGCCGCTTCGGTGGCATAGCCCCGGCCCTGAAAGGGGCGCGCGAGCCAGAAGCCGAGCCCATCGGAGATCCCGATCACCCCCGCCAGCGCGCCCGTCGCATCTTCGATCCCCCAGCCATCCCAGCCGGGATCACCCGCCATCCGCGCGACGAAGGCGCGCGCGTCGGCCTCGGTATAAGGATGGGGCACCACCGTCAGCCAGCCCGCCACCTCGAACGGCGCCAGCCCCGCCGCCAGCGCCGGGATATCCGCCTCGGTGAGGTCGCGCAGGCGGAGCCGCTCGGAACAGATCGGCGCCCGCCCGCCCATGGCTCGGCCTCAGCCCATCTTCCGGATATAGGTCCAGGTCGGCACGCTGGCGCCGCGCGCGACCGAATGCGCCTCGGCATCGCCGATATATTCGAACCCGGCATGGGTCAGCACCCTGGCGGAGGCCGCATTGTCCTGGAACACCTCGGCAAACAACTGCGAATTCCCAAGCGGGTTGGCGTCGACAAGGCCGCGCACCGCCTCCGAGGCCAGCCCGGTATTCCAGAATGCCGGCGCCACCCAGTAGCCGAGTTGAGCCTGGTCGCGATCGAGCCGGCTCAGGCTGATGACGCCGAGCACCTCGTGACCTTTCTCGCCCCCGTCCATCACCCAGACGTCTTCGTGGCGGTCCGGCGTCTGGGCGCGGGCAACATAGGCCTCGACCAGGCCGGGCGGCAGCGGATACGGGATCGAGCGGGTGCCCTCGGCCACCCGCCGGTCGCCGGCATAGAGCCCCAAGAGGCCCACGTCGGCCCGCCGTGGCGGACGCAACACGAAGCGATCGGTTTCGATCACCGGCTGGTCGGGAATGGTTTCCTGCATCATTCGCCTTTCCTCCTCCGAAAAGCGTTGGGGGTGATATGGGGCCCCGACCGCCCGCTTGCCGCCCTCCTCGCGCAAGGGTGAACGGGGCCCCAAACCGAAAAGGGGACCGGCCTTTCAGCCGATCCCCCGAAATGTTCTGCCTATGGGTTCGGCTTACTGTGCGGCCTCCGATACCGGCATGACCGAAATGAAGGTGCGGCCCTTGAGGCCCTTGCGGAAGGCGACCTTGCCTTCGACGGTGGCAAAGATCGTGTGGTCCTTGCCCATGCCGACGCCTTCGCCCGGCCACATCTTGGTGCCGCGCTGGCGCACGATGATGTTGCCCGGGATCACGTCCTGGCCGCCGAACTTCTTCACGCCGAGGCGCCGGCCCGCGGAATCGCGGCCGTTACGGGAGCTGCCGCCTGCTTTCTTGTGTGCCATCTCGCTCTCTCCTTACTTCGCCAGCTTCTTGGCCTGCTCGACCCAGCCTTCACGCTCGATCCGGCCCTTGAAGCTGAGCTGCTCGTCCATCGCGGTGATATCGTCCGCGCCCCATGCCGCGATCTGGGCAAAGGTGGTGACGCCCGCCGCGTGCAGTTTTTTCTCCAGCGCCGGGCCGACACCCGAAAGCTGCTTGAGATCATCGGCGCCCGCAGTGGCCTCGGCGGCCGGCTTCGCCGCCTTCTCGGCCTTCTTCGGCGCGGCTTTCTTTTTCGCGGGCTTCGCAGCCGGCGCGGCCGCCGACCCGGCACCCACGGCCGCCATCACGCCCGAGGCGTCAGCGCCCTTTTCGAGGATGTCGGTCACACGCAGCAGGGTCA
Source organism: Paracoccaceae bacterium (assembly GCA_024763335.1). Lineage (GTDB taxonomy): Bacteria > Pseudomonadota > Alphaproteobacteria > Rhodobacterales > Rhodobacteraceae > Sinisalibacter. The sequence continues at coordinate 1,773 of JANTFS010000273.1, forward strand.
GGCTCTGACGGTGGCCCTTGGTGCGCTTCGACGAATGCTTCCGGCGGCGCTTGACGAAGTGGATGACCTTGTCACCCTTGATCTGGTCGATCACCTCGGCCTGCACGCCCGCCCCCGCGACAAACGGGGTGCCGATGGTGCCGCCGACCATGAGAATCTCGTTGAACTGAACCTTGTCGCCGGCATTGGCCGCAAGCTTTTCCACCCGCAGCACATCGCCGGGCTGGACCTTGTATTGCTTGCCACCGGTCTTGAGGACCGCAAACATCTGATATTCCTTCATCTCTTCCGCGCTCTTCGGCCCCGGCCCCGCCGGCGTTCTGGCTTGCGCCGCCTCGAACTGCGCGCCCCTGCGGAGCGTGGTTTCAAACCTCCGGGCGGGGCATCCCGACCGGAAGCCCGGCTTATCGTCGGCAAAGGTGCGAAAGTCAAGCGGTTTGGGCGTTTTCTCACCGGTCTGGCGGCACGGCCCGCACCGGGGGGCCCGCCCCCCGGACCCCCGGGAGTATTTCACCCAAGATGAAGGATCAGATCTCTTCCTGCGGCGCGAGCTTCGCCAGTTCGGCGGCCAGCACCTCGTAGCGCTCGGCCATGACCTGGAACTGCACCGCGTTCAGGATTTCGTAGACCTGGCGCATCGCCGGATCCTCCAGCGCGGCGCGGTAGGCGCGCACATCGTCGTCGGAGAAGTCGCGGTAGGTGTAGACCGCGCCCAGCATCGAGAAGCGCGCGATGTTTTCGCGGATCTGCGGGATCTGCTCTTCGAGGATGGCGCGCAGCTCGTCGGGGGAAAAGTCGAACTCGACGCTGCCGGCCGCCATTGCCGCGAGCAGGTAGCGATACTGCACCTCGATCACGGCGCGCACGCTGGCATCGACGCCGCCGATCGCCTCCATCATCGCCCGGTAGTCGTCGAGCCGTTGCGGCGATTTCTCGGCCAGGCGGGCGGCGATCTTTTCGCCCTCGGCATAGCGGATGTCATCGGAGGTGAGGTGGCTTTCGTTCTCCGCCACCACCAGGCGCTGCCCCAACTCGGAGCCGTAGAACTCTTCCCCGTGCCGCAGCAGGGCGTCGGGCATCACCGCGCCCATCATCTCGACGGCGCGCGCGAGCATCAGCTCGGGATCGAAGACCCGTTGCGCGAGCAAGGTGTATTGCTGGCCGAATGCGTCGGGCGCATCGCCGGCGATCCCCGGCCCCGCCATCGCGCCCTGCTGCATCGAGGTGATCGCCACGTCGAAGCCGGTGACCTCGAGGAAATGGCGATAGTCTTCGCGATCGGCCGCCACCGAGGCCCACGCCCAGAGGCTGGCGAGCAACAGGGCGACGACCCCCGCAATGTTGTGTCGGACAGGCATTTTTGGTCTCCTCGCGCGGGGGTTCACGCGCAAGGTAAGGATCGCGGGCCGGGCTCACAAGCCCCGCGGCCGCAACCGGCGGAGCCTCGCCGGAAATCGGGGGTTGCGCCCGCGCCGGCATCGCATTATGTCACCCGCCAGACCCCCGCGGAGAGGTGCCGGAGTGGTCGAACGGGGCGGTCTCGAAAACCGTTGTCCCTTCACGGGGACCCAGGGTTCGAA
>JANTFS010000274.1 GCA_024763335.1 Paracoccaceae bacterium
GCCGCAGGGTGGGAAAGCCGATTGCCGCGGTCATGCGGCGCACCTGCCGGTTACGCCCCTCCGTGATGGTGAGTTCGATCCACGTATCCGGCACCGATTTGCGAAAGCGCACCGGCGGGTCGCGGTCCCACAGCTGCGGGGGCGGGATGAGGCGGGCGCTGGCTGGGCGGGTGGGGCCATCATTCAGGGTGAGACCCGCACGCAGGGGGGTGAGCTCATCCTCCGTTGGGCGGCCCTCGACCTGTGCGAGGTAGGTTTTTGGCATCTTGTGGCGCGGGTTGGCGATGCGGGCTTGCAGACGGCCATCGTCGGTGAGCAGGAGCAGGCCCTCGCTGTCGCGGTCGAGCCGGCCGGCGGGGTAGACGTCGGGCAGATCGATATAGTCCGAGAGCGTTGCGCGCGGGGAGGGGCTCTTCGCATCGGTGAATTGTGAGAGCACGCCGCAGGGTTTGTTGAACAGGATGAGCCGGGCCATGTGGTCTCGTTAGCGCGGGGGGCATCGAATTGCACGCGCGATCGCTTGCGGCAGTGGTCAGCGCGCGCGCGTCGGGGTAAGCAGGGGGCGAAGGAGAAAGGGCAGAGCCATGGTGACGATCAAGGACCACGAGTTGCGCTATGCATTGGCCAACGAATTGCACGCGCGGCCGTTTCCGCCGCTGCGCGCGCCCTGTTTTGCCGCCTATCTTGCGATCAAGCGCCCGGCCGATGCCGTCGGGCGTGACCGGGCCGAGGACGTGGCGCATCTGCATGCGCTGCTGGACCGCTACGGCGCGTCCTATCCGCCGGCGGGGGCGAACCATTATTTCGGTCAGATCGGCAAATACCAGCTGAAATGGGAACAGCATGCCGAGTTCATCACCTACACGATCTTCGGCGAGGGCATCGCGCAGAAGCCGTTCGACCCGAAGGTCTTTGACGTGTTTCCGGCCGAGTGGCTGGAACAGGCGCCGGGGGTGCGGATCACCTCGGCGCTGATCCGGGTCGAGACGCGGCCCGATGAGGCGGAGATGGAGGAAAAGCTCAAGGCCTGGTTCGTGCCCGAGAGCCTTGCGGCCAGCCGGGTGCTGGACGGGGCCGCGAATGTCGCGGCGGACTTTCGCATCGACGAGGGCGGGCACATGCGGTTTGCCGTTTTTGCCGACGCGGGGATCAGCGAGCGGCGGACCGGGCGGATCGTCACCCGGCTGGCCGAGATCGAGACCTACAAGGCGATGTCGATGCTGGGGCTGGCGCGGGCGCGGGCGATTTCGGAGCGGCTGGCCGAGATCGAGGACGAGTTGTCAGACCTTGTGACCGGGCTGGGGCAGGGGGGCGCCGACCGGGAGCGCCAGCTGGCCGATTTGCTCGGCCTCGCCGCGGAGCTTGAGAGCCTGCACGCGCAGACCTCGTTTCGCTTCGGGGCAACGCGGGCCTACGAGGCGATCGTTGTCGACCGTATCCGGGTCTTGCGCGAAGACCGCTGGGGCGGGCGCCAGACGCTGAATGAATTCATGATGCGCCGCTACGATCCGGCGATGCGCACGGTCAAATCCGCCGAGGACCGGCTGCGCGACATGGCCCAGCGGGCAAACCGGGCGGGCGAGCTTCTGCGCACGCAGGTGGATGTGGAACGCTCGGCGCAGAACCAGAAGGTCCTCGAAAGCATGGACCGTAGGGCGGATCTGCAGTTGCGCTTGCAGGAAACCGTGGAAGGGCTTTCGGTGGTGGCGATCAGCTACTACGCGGTGTCGCTCCTGGCCATCCTCATCGAGCCGCTGGCCTACAAGGCGGGGATCGACAAGGGCTGGGCGAAAGCCGGGCTGGTGATCCCGGTGGTGCTCGCAGTTTGGCTGACGGGCAAGGCGGTGCGGCGAAAACTGATCCACAAGTAGCACCGGCGGGAGCGAAATCCGCAGCGGAATTCGTTTCGGTTTCCGCCGCGGAAACCGGGCCGTTTTCCGCCCCGGAAAACGCGCCGCCGCTTGACCGGCGCGCCGTGGCCGGGCACCCTCGCGGCCTTGAAAGGAAGGCCAGATGCTCAAGGACCTCACCGCGCGCGACATTCTCGCCAAGCTCGTTTCGTTTCCAACAGTCTCGAGCGCCTCGAACCTCGCGCTTGTCGATTGGGTTGAGGATTATCTCGCCGCCCATGGCGTGCGCGCCCACCGGGTTTACAACGACGACGGCACCAAGGCGGCGCTTTATGCCTCCGTCGGTCCCGAGGTCGAAGGCGGCGTGGTGCTGTCGGGTCATACCGACGTGGTGCCCGTCGAGGGGCAGGACTGGGACAGCGACCCGTTCGAACTCGTCGAGAAGGACGGCCGTCTCTATGGGCGCGGAACCTGCGACATGAAGGGGTTCGACGCCATCGCGCTCGCGGCGGTTCCCAAGGCGCTCGCCGCCGGGCTCAAGCGGCCGCTCCAGATCGCGCTCAGCTACGACGAAGAGGTGGGCTGCCTCGGCGCGCCGCGCATGATTGCCGAGATGGCGGCACATCTGCCGCGCGCGGCGGCGGCGATCATCGGCGAGCCGTCGCAGATGAAGGTGGTTAATGGCCACAAGGGCGGGATCGGGATCGAGACCCACCTGCGCGGCCACGAGGTGCATTCGTCGCTGATGCATACGGGCGTCAACGCGGTGATGGAGGGCGCCCGGATCATCGACTGGGCCAACCAGCGCAACGCCGAAAACATGGCCGCCGAGGCCGGGCCGATTGATGCGCTGTTCGAGCCGCCGTGGACGACCTGCCATGTCGGCACCGTGCAGGGCGGCACCGCCGACAACATCACCGCCAAGGATTGCCGCTTCGTGATGGGCTTTCGCTGCATCCCGTCCGAAAGCGTCGAGGGCTGGCACGCGCGCTACCTCGAAACGCTGGCCGAGATCGAGGCGGCCATGCGCGCGGTGCACCCCGAGGCGCGGATCGACACCTCGGTGCGCTTTCAGGTGCCGGGGTTGCAGCCCGAAGACGATGGCGCGGCCGAAGCGCTCGCCCGGCGCATCACCGGCGACAACGCCACCCACGTTGTCAGCTACGCCACCGAGGCGGGGCAATTTCAGGAGGCGGGCTATTCCGCCGTCATCATCGGGCCGGGCAACATCGAGCAGGCCCACCAGCCCAACGAATGGCTGAGCCTCGACCAGTTCGACGCCGGTATCGCCTTCGTCGACCGGATCATCGAGCACCTTTGCGAGGACGCATGAAGATCACCTGCCATTGCGGCGCGCTGATCCATGACGGC
>JANTFS010000275.1 GCA_024763335.1 Paracoccaceae bacterium
CGGCAAGCGGCAGCCGCCACGTGCCGCTGATCTCGGCCTGCCCGAGGCGTGCCGGCCCGGTGATCTCGACCATGGTCTGATCTGCCGTCAGGCTGACCGCGTCAGCGACCAGAAGCTTGCCGTCGACGATGACATCGGATGTGATGTCGGTCAGGTCGGCCCGGATGTCATAGGTGATCTGTTCGGGCGGGATCGGGCCGGGCGCGAGCGGCAGCGAAACCCGGCCGCGCGCATGGATATGGCCACGCGCCAGATCGGGGCCATAATCGCTCGCGGCGAAGATCGAGAACGGCTTGCGGTCGAGCAAGGACAAGGCGCCGCGCAAGGGACCGTCCATCGCCACCGTGATCACGCTCATCTGCGGGTCGGCCTGGTAGTCCGGAATCCGGTAGGAGACGCCCGAGAGGTCCATCTCGTTGCCGTCCGGCGCGGTGATGGTGGCGGCTTCGACCGTCACCGAGAGGCCCTCCGGCCTGAGGCTCAGGTAGCCGAGCTCGAGGTCGATGTCGGGCCAGTCGGTAAGCGCCCAGACGGTCGCATTTCGCAGACCCATGGTGCCGCTCATGCTGAGACGGCCCTTCGGGGCCTTGCGCCAGATCAGCGTGCCGCCGAAGGCCTCGCCGGTCGAGACGCTGGTGGCAACCCATTTGCGCGCGGCAACCGACACCTGCTTGGGCCAGAGCGCAACGGCCTCCTCGATGCCCACCTTGTCGAAGCTCGTATCCATGGCAACCTGCCAGCCATCGGGCTGGGCGTCGATCCGGCCGGAGATGTCGTAGCGGTTTTCACCCCGGAATATCACCGCCTGTCCGATGTCGATGCTGAACGGATCGAGACGGATGCGCAGATCGGCGCGGCCGCTGTCGATTGTCAGCGGTGCATCGAAATACCCGGCCGGATCGATCTGCGCGCTCGTCAGCTCGACCTGCCCGATCAGGCTGTTGGGCCAGCCGCCCTGAAACTCCGCGAGGTAGACGTGGCCCTCGGCCTGCGCGGCGCCGAGCTCGCTCTCGACGCTGGCCCCCTGGAAATCGATGCGCTGACGCACCGGGTCGTAATCGATGTAGACCTTCGCCCCCTCGAAGGCCGCCGGTTGCGCGCCCTGCTCCGGCGAGAGCGCTCCCTTGCCGATCTCCAGCACCCCGACAAGCTCGGCAACCCCGCCCGCGGGCCCGAGCGTGGACCGCAAGGTGCCCGAGATCGGTGCGTCGAACACCGACAGAAAGGCAAGCGCGGGGGATTGCGCGGCAATGTCGCGCGCGGCGGCGTTTTCGAACCGGGCGGCCATGCTCGCTTCGGAGCTGTCGCGGGCCGACCGGAAGCTGAACTCGGTCGAGGCCAGTTCCTCGGTCTGGTTGAACACATCGAAGCGGACGACCGTGTCGATCACCTTCTCGCCGGGGACGATCTCCATATGTCCATCGGTCACCTGCCAGATCCGGCCCGATCGCGCATCTTCGAGCGTGATCGTCAGATCGCTCGCCTCGACCCGGGTGCTGGATGCGAGCGGACCGGAGGTGAAGGCAGCGTCGATCTGATCGAGCACCGCGGCCAGATCGCCCGCCGTGCCGATGTCGCGCCCAAGGCTGAGGGCGAAGGAGCCGTCGTTCAACCGCCGCAGGGTCACCTGCGCGCCCTGCAGGCGCAGGATCGAGGGCTCGATCCGCCCCATCAGTGCGGCGCCGAGGCGAAACCCGCCCTCGACACCGTTGAGCTGGGCCAGTTCCAGTCCGGATTGGTCGCGCACCCGCAGATCCACCAGCCGCAGCTTCGGGCGCCCGGCCGGGGTCACTCCGAACTCGACCTTGCGCAGCGAAAACCCCATCGCGGGCGTGGTGGCGTTGAGACGGGCCTCGACCCGCGCGGCCACCCAGTCGGGCAACACGATCACACGGCCGGTCAGCGACATCGAGGCGAGGATGAGGAAAATCGAGGCAAGCCCGACCGACACCAACGTCCAGATGCTGAGGTGCCAATGCAGCCGACGCGGCCGCCAACGCCGTTTCGGCGTCGGGTCGGGCCTTGCGGGCGGCTCGGTCTGGGGCGTCGTGATGTCGCTCATCAAGGCTCGTGCGGGCGCTGTGGTCCGGCTTCCATTTCTGACCGTATCCACTTAGATCATTGCCTTAAGCGATCAAGCCTGGGAAGGAAAGTCATGTTGCAAAGCCCGCTCGAGGTCGGCGCGAAAGCGCCGGAGTTCACCCTGCCCCGCGACGGCGGCGGCACCGTATCGCTGGCGGATTTCGCCGGCAAGCCGGTGGTGCTGTTCTTTTACCCGAAAGCCAACACCCCCGGCTGCACCACCGAGGCGCGCGATTTCACCGCGCTTCTGGGCGCGTTCGAGGCCGCCGGCGCGGTGGTGCTCGGCATCTCCAAGGACAGCGTCAAGAAACAGGAAAATTTCGTGGCAAAGCAGGAGCTTGGGATGCCGATCCTCTCGGATGCCGAAAGTGATGTCTGCGAGCGCTACGGTGTCTGGGGCGAGAAGCAGAACTATGGCCGCACCTATATGGGCATCACCCGCACGACCTATTTGATCGGCCCCGATGGCACCATCGCGCAGGTCTGGCCGAAGGTGAAGGTCGCCGGCCATGCCGAGGAGGTTCTCGCCGCGGTGCGCGCGCTGTGAGCCGGAGCCTCGCCGCGATGGCGGAGGCGGTGTTGCGCACGGCGGACGGGCGCGAAAAGGCGGCGCTGTCGCGCGCGCAGGCCGCGCAATGGGCCGCCGCACGCGCCGACGGGGCCCCGATCGAGATCGGCTCGGCCACGCCGCCCGAGCGCCCGGCGCGTCCTGCGCGACCGGAATTGCGCGATCCGCGCGACGTGCCGCGCCGGCGCCCGGGCAGCCCCACGGGGCGGATCGCCATGCTGCACGCTGTGGCCCATATCGAGCTCAATGCCGTCGATCTGCACTGGGATATCGTGGCCCGCTTCACCGAGACGCCGTTGCCGCTTGGCTTCTATGACGACTGGGTCAAGGCGGCGGCCGAGGAAGCGCGGCATTTCGACCTGCTGTGCGACGTCCTCGAGGCGCATGGCAGCCACTACGGCGCGCTTCCCGCCCATGCCGGCATGTGGCGCGCGGCCGAGGACACGGCAGAGGATCTGATGGGGCGGCTGGCGGTGGTGCCGATGGTGCTCGAGGCGCGCGGTCTCGACGTCACCCCCGACATGATCGCGCTGTTCGACCGTGCCGGCGATACGGCGGCGGTTGCCGCG
>JANTFS010000276.1 GCA_024763335.1 Paracoccaceae bacterium
TCCCCGGCTGAGGCTTCGAAAACAGATCGAACGCCACGCCCGCAAACCTTCCCGGTTTCCCAAGGCCATGTGGCGGAGGAGGAGGGATTCGAACCCCCGGAACGCTTTCACGCTCAACGGTTTTCAAGACCGCCGCATTCGACCACTCTGCCACTCCTCCGGGCCGTCTCTCGCGATAACGCGCCGAGGATGATTCTGGAAGCGCCGGATCGTTCGGAACCGGCGATGCGGTGGGGCGTGAGCTTGGCGGCCATGCCATGGGAGGCCGCTGGCCGCACGAAACCGCCGACCCGTTCACGCAGGCTTTTCATGAGAGCGTGCAAACGCTATTGTTCGACACAAAGCGCGAGAAAAAGCGTCAACGCAGGCAGCGCGGCCCCGGGGCCGGGCAACGAGGGGCATAGGCACGGACATGGCGAGCAGGGTGAATTCCAAGCTGATAGCGATACTGGGCGGGGCATTGGCCGTGGCAACGCTGGCCGGCTGTGACGGAACGAACGGGCCGGGCTTCCTCGGCGGCGGATCGGGTGGCGCGACAACGGCGAATGCCGATGCGCGCACCGTCGAGCGCGACGTGGAGGCGCCCGAGGTTCTGCAGTTGAACGACAGCGGCCTTTGGGACGGACGGCCCTCGCTCGGCGGGGTTTGGGTGGCGCATCCCGATGTGACCGACCCCGAGCGCGTGATCATCCGCAACGAAGACAACAGCAAGTTCGTGATCGGTGTGGCCTACCGCCCCGAACGCCAGTCGCCGGGTCCGAAGATCCAGGTGTCGTCCGACGCGGCCGACGCCCTGGGCATGCTCGCGGGCAAACCCGCGCGGCTGAATGTCACCGCGCTCCGGCGGGAAAACGTGGCCGAGGAGCCCGCCGCGGAAGACACGACCGGCACCCTCGCCGCCGCGCCCGCGGTCGCCGCGCAACCGCTGGAAGACCCGATCCAGGCTGCCGCGGCCGCGCTCGATGCCGCCGAAGGCAAGCCCGTGGCCGCCGCCGCCCCGGCGCCAACCCGGCCCGCCGCGGCCGCGGCCGCGAGTCTCGCCAAACCATTCATCCAGATCGGGATCTTCTCGGTCCAGAAAAACGCCAACAATACCGCCGAGGCCTTGCGCCGCGCCGGCATGGTGCCCACGATCAAGCCGGGCAAGATGAATGGCAAGGATTTCTGGCGCGTCGTCATCGGCCCCGCCGGATCGACCAGCGAGCGCGCAACCTTGCTCAAGAAGATCAAGGAGTTGGGCTTCACCGACGCCTATTTCGTTACCAACTGATCCGGGCTTCACCGCTGCCGCACCGCGGCCCGGACCCGCATGAAAAGGACCGATCCGCACATGCTTCGCCGCCGAACGCTCGCTCCGCTGCTCGCCGCGTTCCTGCTTCTCGTCCCGGCCTCGCTCCTGCCCGCACGGGCGTTCGAGACAAGCGCGACGGGGGCCATCGTCTATGACATCACCGCCAATACGATCCTGCTGGAAAAGAACGCCGATGTGCCACTGCCGCCGGCCTCGATGTCGAAGCTGATGACGCTCAACATGCTGTTCGAGGCGCTGAGCGACGGCCGCGTCAGCCTCGATACCCGCTTTGGCGTTTCGCCACGGGCGCAGGCGATGGGCGGATCGACGATGTTTCTCAACACCTCCGACCGTCCGACGGTGGAGCAGCTGATCAAGGGCATCATCGTCAACTCCGGCAATGATGCCTGCGTGGTGGTGGCCGAGGGGTTGGCGGGCAGCGAAGACACCTTCGCCGCGATGATGACCGAGCGTGCCAAAGCGTTGGGGATGCGCAACTCGACCTTCGCCAATGCGTCCGGCTGGCCCGACCCGGGCCAGCGCATGTCGATGCGTGACCTCGCCATCCTCGCCACCCGGCTGATCACCGAGTTCCCCGATTATTACCCGTATTTCGCCATAACCGAATATCCGTTCGACGGCCGCGCCCCCGACAATCGCCACAACCGCAACCCGCTGCTCAAGCTCGGCATCGGTGCCGACGGGCTGAAGACCGGCCACACCGCGGAGGCGGGCTATGGCCTCGTCGGATCGGCGGTGCAGGGCCAGCGGCGCATCGTGTTCGCGATCACCGGGCTGGCGTCGCAACAGGCCCGGGCCAAGGAGGCTGAGGCGATCGTCAACTGGGCGTTTCGCCAGTTCACGATGAAGACCCCGGCCAAGGCCGGCCAGCGCGTGGCCGAGGTGCCGGTGTTCCTCGGCGCGTCGGAGACCGTGGGCATTGTTCCGGCGGCGGATATCACGTTTCTGATGCCGGTCACCGCGAATGCCGAGATCACCGCCGAAATCACCTGGACCGGTCCGATCGAGGCCCCGGTCGCGGCCGGCCAGGGGCTGGCGCGGATGACCATCCAGCGCCCCGGGCTCGCCGAAGTCGAGGTTCCGCTCTTCGCCGAGGCCGCGGTGCCCAAGGCCGGCTTTCTGCCCCGGCTGCGCGCAGCGGCCGGCCGGGCCCTCGCGCTGGCCCGGGAGGTCATGGCCGGCGATGAGCCGGTGCCGGCGACGCCCCCCGGCCCCAGCATCGAACCGCCCGCAAGCGCGCTCACCAACTGAACCAATGCCCGGGTCTTTCATCACCTTCGAGGGCATCGACGGCTCGGGCAAATCGACCCAGGCCCGGCTTCTGGCGGAAGCGCTGGGCGCGGCGGGACGCGCCGTGCGCAGCACCCGCGAGCCCGGCGGCAGCCCCGGCGCCGAGGAAATCCGCCGTCTGGTGCTCGAAGGCGACCCTGACCGCTGGTCGCCCGAAACCGAGATTTTGCTGTTCACCGCCGCGCGCCGTGACCATCTTGAGCGGGTGATCGAGCCGGCGCTCGCGGCCGACGAGATCGTGGTCTGCGACCGGTTCGCCGATTCCACCCGCATGTATCAGGGGCTGCGCGGCCCCGGCCTGCGCGAGATCGTCGACAAGTTGCACGCGCTGATGATCCGGCGCGAGCCGGACCTGACCTTCATCATCGACATGGACCCGGCCAAGGGGCACGCCCGGGCCAAGGGGCGCGGCGGCCACGAGGAGCGTTTCGAAGATTTCGGCGCCGGCCTGCAGGCGCGGATGCGCGCGGGCTTTCTGGCGCTCGCGGACGAGTTCTCCGCGCGCTGTGTCGTCGTCGATGGCGA
>JANTFS010000277.1 GCA_024763335.1 Paracoccaceae bacterium
AACAAGCGTCTGGGTGAGCGTGAAGCCACATTGGTGCTCGCCTTCGACACGGTGCAGCTTGCCTTCTTGCTGGGTGTCACCGGCGGGATCAACAACCCCTTTGCCCTTCTCATCATGGCCCCCGTCACCGTCGCCGCGACAGCGCTTTCGCTCCGGGCTACCATTGCCATCGGGCAGGCGGCAGTGATCTTGATTTCCGTGGTCGCATGGCTGCACTTTCCGCTGCGGAGCGTCGACGGCACGGTGCTGAAACTGCCGGAGGTCTTCGCCCTCGGCTATTGGTTTGCCATCGTCGTGTCGATTATTTTCATCGGCATCTACACCCGCCGTGTCAGCACCGAGATGCAGTCGATGAGCCAGGCGCTTCTCGCCACCCAAATGGCGCTGGCCCGTGAACAGAAACTGACCGATCTGGGCGGTGTCGTAGCCGCCGCAGCGCATGAACTCGGCACCCCTCTGGCCACGATCAAGCTGGTCAGCTCCGAAATGATCGGCGATCTGCCCGACGGGTCTGATCTGCGCGAGGATGCCACCCTGATCCGCGAACAGGCTGATCGGTGCCGCGACATCCTGCGGTCGATGGGCCGGACGGGAAAAGATGATCTCCACCTGCGCCAAGCCCCTGTCTCGGCGGTGATCGAGGAAGCCGCCGAGCCGCACCGCGATCGGGGCAAGAAAATCAGGATCCAGACGATCGAGGGCAAGGAAATCCCCGAGGATCAGCCAATGATCCTGCGCCGGCCGGAAGTGATCCATGGCCTGCGCAATCTGGTTCAGAACGCCGTTGACTTCGCAAGCTCGACGGTCTGGATCGAGGCCTGCTGGACCGACACGACGATGAGCATCCGCGTGATCGACGACGGCTCCGGCTATCCGCCCCATTTGCTCGGCCGCATTGGCGATCCGTTCATCCGCAAGGAGCCCAAACGCCGGCGGGATGACAAACGCCCCGAGTACGAGGGCATGGGCCTTGGCCTATTCATCGCCAAGACATTGCTCGAACGCACCGGCGCCGAACTCAATTTCGCCAATGGCACAAATCCCTATACCGGCCTTGCCCGGCCCGGTGAAAAATCCGGCGCGATCGTCGAAGTGGTCTGGAGCCGGAATACCAGCGGTATCGAGGCCGCGGAACGAACCCCCGTGCTCGGCGAGAATGTGCAGTTCGAGACCTGACCACCTTGCGCCGGCGTGCCTTAAGCCTTCGTTAACCAAGCCGCGGCTAGGCTTCTGCAACCAAGGTCAATGTCCGGTGGGTCCAGATGCCGTATTTGCTCTATGCCGTTTTGCTTGTCGGGTCAGCTTTCGTGATCGCCTTCACGGCGCTTCTCGCGTTCGGGCTCCTCGACAGGCGCCACACCAGCCGGCTGCGCCAGTTTTCTGCAACCGAACAGGATGCGGTCGTGTTCCTGTTCGAGGATGAAACGCTGCTGGACGCAACCCCGGCTGCGCGCCAACTGCTTGAATCAGCGAATCCCGTTGGCACCGCCTGGGCGCACCTTGCCGGCATCCTTGCGCCGCGATTTCCCGACTTGGGGGAGCAAATTCGTGATCTGGCGGAGCTCGGTGAACTTCGGTTGACCTCAGTCGACGGCACAAGCGATTTCAGGGCGGAATGGCATGACGGGGTGGTCCGCATCACGCTCGACGCCGCGACACCGGACGATCCGGCAGAGCCGATCGACGGCCACAGCCTGCTGGCGATGACTCAGGAGCTGGACGCCCTGCGGGCAAACGCAAGCCACACGCCCTATCCGCTCTGGCGCGAAAACGCGGACGGCATGATCACATGGTGCAACACCGCCTATCTCGACCTTGCCGAGGCGCTGCGTGGTTCAGACGATCTGCCGTCCTGGCCGCCGGACGCGATTTTTGACATCCAGACCGACGACAGCCACGCCGAACCGGCCGAGAAACGGATCGCGATCGCCCTGCCCGGGCAAGACACGCGCCATTGGTTTGAAGTGACGGCAAGCGACATGTCGAATGGCGACAGGTTCCTCTCCGCGATCCCCGCCGACCGGCTTGTCCGCGCCGAAACCTCGCTGGAGGAATTCGTCACCACCCTCACCAAGACCTTCGCCTCGTTGCCGATCGGGCTGGCGATCTTCGACCGGTCGCGTGAATTGGCGCTGTTCAACCCCGCCTTGATGGACCTCACCGTTTTGCCCGCCGATTTCCTGGTGTCGAAGCCGTCGCTCTCGGCTTTTCTCGACCGGCTGCGCACGGCCCGGATGATCCCGGAGCCGAAGGATTACCGGACCTGGCGCCAACAGATGTCCGACCTCGAAGCGGCTGCGCAAAATGGCACCTATGAGGAAAACTGGGCTCTCCCGACCGGGCAAACCTACCGCGTCACCGGCCGGCCGCACCCGGATGGCGCCGTTGCCCTGCTGTTTGAAGACATTTCTTCCGAAATTACCGCAACCCGCCGGTTCCGTGCCGAAGTCGAAACCAGCCAGGCCGCGCTTGACGCCTTGCCCCAGGCTGTTGCGGTGTTCACCCCCGGAGGCGTCTTGTCGATCTCGAACACGGCCTACACCGAACTTTGGGGCACCGACCCGGGCACCTCGTTTGCAGACGTCACGGTGCACGAGGCGCTGGACCGGTGGCAGGCGCGTTCGGCACCCACGACCGCCTGGGAACAGCTGCGCGCCTTCATTTCGCAATCAGGCCCGCGCGAAGGCTGGGCCGCGCAGGTGCCTCTGCGCAACGGCCAGGTGCTCACGCTCGATGTCACCCCGCTTGCCCACGGATCGACAATGATCAGCTTTGTCCACAGCCGCCCGCAAATCGCCCTGCCCGCGGCCGACGCGGTAGGTGAGGACTCGCCTCCCGAAGTTGCCGCGGCCGAAGCCTGAAACTGCTGCTTGCAGGGGTGCGGCCCTGCGGTAAAACTGGGGCATGGTCGCTCTGCAACATCGCCTGATCCTTGCGTCACCCGAGGCCACCGCTAGGTTTGCCGCCGCGCTGGCGCCGCG
>JANTFS010000278.1 GCA_024763335.1 Paracoccaceae bacterium
CAGGAGAGCGGCCGTTGGGAGATGAAGGCGGAGAGCTAACCCCTTCTTCATCTTGGGAAAAATACTCCCGGGGGTTCGGGGGGTGGACCCCCCGATCCAAGAAAACCTGCGCGCCGCAGGCGCACCGTTTGACAGCGCCGCTACCGGGTCAGGATCAGCTTGTCGTCGGCGATCTCGATCTTCGAGAACCGCCGCAGATAAGTCATCCCCAGCAGCGACTGGTCCATCTTGCCCTCGTTGATCGAGACCCGCAGGTTGCTGTCGCGGATGTCTCCAACGCTGATCGTGTCGACCACCGCCGTGGCGGTGCGCACCATGCCGTTGGCGGTCATCGCCCGTCCGGTGAAGGCAAGCCCGTCGAGATCGACCCCGGCGCGCGCGGCATCGTCCTTGGTCAGCACCACGTCGGTCGCCCCGGTGTCGACGACAAACTCCACCGGCGCGCCGTTCAGCCGCGCGGTGAGGTAGAAATGCCCGTCGAAGGTGCGCGGCACCTCGATGACCGCGCCGTTCAGCACCGCCTGGCGCGGCGCCAGATCGCGCTGGATGTCGCCCCAGAGCCCGTATCCCGCCACCACGCCGACGAAAATCAGCGCCCAGATCATCGCCTGCTGGGCGAGCTTCGACCAGTTGCCCCGGTTCTGGGCAATGAAATATCCCCCCACCGCAACGGCGAGGAGAACGAGATAGGCGAGGCGGCCGATGTCATAGCTGTCCATGGGGTCGATATAGGCAGCCTTGGGCGGCGCGCAAATGCGACGGTCTGACCAATCAGCCGAGGAAGCCGAAATCCGCCAAACCGTCGAGCACGAACTGCACCGCGAGGGCGGCGAGCAGCATGCCGAGAAGCCGGGTGAGCACGTTGATCCCGGTTTCCCGCAAGATACGTTCAAGCAGCCCGGAGGCGAGAAACATCACGAAGACCACGACGAGCACCGCGACCATGACGAGATGGACGGCAAGAAGCTCCAGCGGTGTTGCCGTCTGGCCGGCCAGCAGGATCATCGAGGCCATTGCGCCGGGCCCGGCGATGAGCGGCGTCGCGAGCGGGAAGACCGACGGGTCCTCGGCCGGGTCGAGCCCCGGTTCAGACTGGTTACGCCGCCTCTGGCCCCGGCGTTCGAACAGCATTTCCAGCGCGGTGAGGAACAACAGCAGCCCGCCGGCGATGCGGAAGGCCGGCATCGAGATGCCGAGAAAATCCAGCACCCGTTCGCCGAGAAGGCCAAACAGCGTGAGCAGCAGCGCGGCGATCGCCAGCGCGCGCAGGGCGATCGCCCGCCGCTGGCCCGGCCGCGCGCCGGCGGTGAGGGCGACGAAGATCGGCGTCAGCCCGACCGGGTCGATGACCACGAAGAGGGTGACAAACACCCCGATGAGCAGATCGGGCGTCATCCCGCTCCCTCCGCCGCGTCGAGCTTCTCCTGCGCCGCGACCCACAGCGCCTCGGCGCGCGCGAGCCCGTCGATCACCTCGGCATGCTTCTTCTGCCAGGCGGTGATCGCCGCCGTGTCGCCGCTCTCATACAGCGCCGGGTCGGCCAGTTTCGCGTCGAGCCGGTCGCGCATGTCCTCGAGTGTCTCGATCCGGGCTTCGCATTTGCGCAGCTCGGCGCGCAATGCCTGCAGCGTGTCGCGATCCGCCGTGCGGGCCCGGGTCTTGCGCTTCTGTTCCCGGCCCGGCGCGTCGGCGCCGAGGAGCATCTGGCGATAGGCTTCGAGATCGCCCTCGAAAGGCGCCACCCGGCCCGCGCGCACCAGCCAGAGCCGGTCGGCGACGAGGCTCAGAAGGTGCATGTCGTGGCTCACCAGCACCACCGCCCCGGTATAGGCGGTGAGGGCCTCCACCAGCGCCTCGCGGCTTTCGATGTCGAGGTGGTTGGTGGGTTCGTCGAGGACAAGCAGGTGCGGCGCGTCCAGCGTGGCCAGCAGCAGGGTGAGCCGTGCCTTCTGGCCGCCCGAGAGCCGCGCCACCTTGGTTTCGGCCTGCTCGGCCATCAGCCCGAACCCCGACAGCCGGGCGCGCAGCCGCGCCGGGGTCTCGCCGGGCCGCAGCCGGCGCAGATGCGCGAGCGGGGTTTCGTCGCCGCGCAACTCGTCCATCTGGTGCTGGGCGAAATAGCCCACCCGCAGCTTGCCGGCCCGCGTCACCCGGCCCGAAAGCGCCTCCAGCCGCCCGGCGAGCAGCTTCGACAGCGTCGACTTGCCCTCGCCGTTGCGCCCCAGAAGCGCGATCCGGTCGTCCTGGTCGATGCGCAGATCGAGCCGCTCCAGAACCGGCGTGCCGTCATAACCAACGCTGGCGCTCTCGGTGGCCACGATCGGCGGCGAAATCTCTTCCGGCTCGGGGAAGGAAAACTTGCGCAGCGCCGCTTCCTGCGGCGTGGCGATGAAATCGAGCCGCTCGATCATCTTCAGCCGCGATTGCGCCTGTTTCGCCTTCGAGGCCTTGTAGCGGAACCGGTCGACGAAGCTTTGCAGATGCGCCTTGCGCGCCGCCGCCTTGCGGTTCTCGGCCTGCGCCACCGCCAGCCGCGCGGCCCGGGTTCTGGCAAAGCTGTCGTAGGCGCCGGCGTAGTACGTGAGCTTGCGGTCTTCGAGATGCAGGATGCCGCCCACGGCGCGATTGAGCAGATCACGGTCGTGGCTGACGATGATCACGGTGTGGGGGTAGCGCGCCAGATAGCTCTCCAGCCACAAGGCGCCCTCGAGATCGAGATAGTTGGTGGGCTCGTCGAGCAACAGCAGATCGGGCTGCGAAAACAGCACCGCCGCCAGCGCCACCCGCATCCGCCAGCCGCCGGAAAAATCGGCGCAAGGCCGCGCCTGGTCGGCGTCGTCGAAGCCGAGCCCCTTCAGGATCGCCGCCGCCCGCGCCTCGGCCGACCAGGCGTCGATATCGGCGAGCCGGGTCTGGATCTCGGCAATCCGGTGCGCCTCGGTGGCGGTCTCGTTTTCAGCCA
>JANTFS010000279.1 GCA_024763335.1 Paracoccaceae bacterium
TGCCGGAGGTGGATCTGTCGGGCTACCTGATCCTGCCGGGCATCGTCGATCTGCATGGCGACGCCTTTGAACGCAATATCGCGCCGCGCCCGACGGCGCCGTTCCCGATCGAAACCGGGCTGCGGTCGACCGAGCGCGAAGCGGCGGCGCATGGTGTCACCACCGCGTGGCTTGCGCAATGCTGGAGCTGGGAGGGAGGGCTGCGCGGCCCCGACTTCGCCGAGGCGCTGATGGTTGAACTCGACAGCCGCAAGCCGAAGGCGCTGATCGACCTGCGGCTCCAGATCCGGCTCGAGACCCACATGGTCGAAAGCCGCGAACGCCTGCTGGCGGCGGTGAAACGGCACGGTATCGGCTACGTGGTGTTCAACAATCATTTGCCCGACGCCCTGCGCATGGCGGCGCAGGAGCCACACAGGTTTGCCGCCTGGGCCGCGCGCGGGGGCTGGACTGTCGAGGCCTTCACCGAACGGCTGGAGGCGGCCCGGTCGGAGGCAGGCGCGGTGCCGCGGCACCTGCTGAACCTTGCCAAGGCCTTCGACGAGCTTGGCGTGATCTACGCGAGCCACGATGACCCCGACGCCGACACGCGCGAGCGGTTCCGCGTTCTCGGCGCGCATATCGCCGAGTTCCCGACCACGTTCAAGGCGGCCTCGGCGGCCAAGGCGATGGATAACCCGGTGCTGATGGGGGCCCCTAACGTGGTGCGCGGCGGTTCGCAGTCGGGGGCGGTTTCGGCGATGTTGCTGATCGCGCGTGACCGCTGCGACGCTCTGGTGTCGGACTATCATTACCCGAGCCTCGCCGAGGCGGCCTGGCTGCTCGCCGATGTCGGTGCGCGGCCTTTCGCCGAGGCCTGGGCGATGATCTCCGAGATGCCGGCACGGATCATGGGGCTCGAAGACCGTGGCCGGATTGCCTCCGGACTGAGGGCCGACTTCGTGGTGGTGAACAAGGCAAGCCGCGCAATCGAGGCGACGGTCTCGGCCGGACGGGTGGCGCATTTGTCGGGAGGGCTCGCGGTGCGGCTCATTGGCCGGGACGGGGCCGTCCGGCTGGCGGCGGAATAGCGCGCCTCAGCCGTATTTTTCGACGAATGCCTCGATCGGGAGGTGGCGAAAGTCCTCGAGCCGGGCGCGCAGCGTGTCGTGGCTCCAATCCCACCACGCCAATGCGATCAACCGTTCAGCAATCTCCGGCGCGAAACGCGGCCGGATCTCGCGCGCCGGCACACCCGCCACGATGGTGTAGGGGGCAACGTCTTTCGTGACCACCGCCGAGGCGGCCACGACCGCGCCATCGCCCACGGTCACCTCGGGGCGAATGACGGCCCCGTGCCCGATCCAGGTGTCATGCCCGATCCGGGCCACGCGTGATTTGCGGTGCGCGAAGAATGCCTCGTCGATCCCCGCGTCATCCCAATAATCGGCCGAGCGGTAGAGGAAGTGGTGCAGCGAGGCCTGCGACATCGGGTGATCGGTCGGCCCGATCCGAACGAAACTGGCAATATTGGCGAACTTGCCAACCTCGGCATTGGCGATATCGGCGAAACGGTCGCAGTAGGAATAGTCGGCGATGCTCGAAAACAGCACGCGGCTGCCAGCACCGATCTCGACATAGCGGCCAAGCGTGGCGCCGGTGATCTCGCAGCCTTCGTGCAGGAACGGCTCTTGCGACAGGCGTGGCATGGGTGATCCTTTCGTGGTGCATATATCGCGGGCGCGTGACGCCCGCGCCGAACCTAACACGGGATGATCATGCGTGGCTTTCGGCAAAAGCCGGGGCTTCATTGGCGGGTGGGTGCGAGGGCGCGGGCTGGTTTTGCCAGCTGATCAGGCGCAGGCTGCCGTCATCATCCTCGACCATCGCCGTCAGGCTGTCGACCCAATCGCCGCAATTGGCATAGAGCGCACCATCCAGCTCGCGCAGCATCGGCTTGTGCGAATGGCCACAGATGACGCCCTGCGTGCCCGCGGCTCTGGCCAGCGCGATGAGCCGGCGTTCGAACCGGCCACCCATGACGAACAGGCCGTTGAACGCGGTAATGGCGCGGCGCAACGGGCTGTCGGGTCGAGGCCCTGCCCGGCCAAAGCGCCGCGTCAGCCACGCGTCGAGGGTCCGGATCGCCGCATCAGCGCGGCTGCCGATGCGGGTCATGATGTGAAGCCGCAAAAGGCGCGCATCGCATTGATCGCCGTGCAGAACGAGGTAGCGTCGGCCATCGGCGGCACGGTGGGTGAGCGCCTCGCGCAACTCCCAGCCGCGCGGCAGGCGAGCGGCGCCGGGGTCGCGCAGGGGCGCATCATGGTTGCCGGGCAGGCAGATCACCCGGGTCCCGGACGTGGCCCGGCGCTCAAGCTCCGCAATCAGCGCGTCGTGCGCTGGACCCCAGTGAATTCTGCCGCCGTGCCAGAGATCGAACACATCCCCGACCAGATAGATCGTCGCCGCATCGTGTGCGCGCAGGAAATCAAGCACGGCGCGAGGCCGGCTGGCGCGGGCGCCCAGATGAAGGTCCGAGAGGAACAGGGCGCGGAATTGGAACGACATATCGGTGGCTCCTTGGGGTGCTGCACCATATTTCGCGGTTTCATGTTGCGGGAGTATGACAGTTCGGGGCCAGAACGCGCCCCTTTCGCCGGGTCGGCGAAAAACTGTGCCGTCGCCAGCAATAAGGCGCTCGGGAGGCCGCCGACAACGGGTCAAAAGAGGCGTTCAACAGCTCTCCCGTGGGCACGGCCCGCCGATCTTCGACCGAACGTCGCGGCCCTGCCCTCACTGTACCAGTTGACTGTACCAGGGCATGGATCTCGGCTTTCCCGAAAACCAGTATCATTTCCTATCAGCAGGTTAGCTGTGAAATGGCGGAGACGAAGGGATTCGAACCCTCGAGACGGTTTCCCGCCTACTCCCTTAGCAGGGGAGCGCCTTCGACCACTCGGCCACGTCTCCGC
>JANTFS010000280.1 GCA_024763335.1 Paracoccaceae bacterium
CAATGTTTCAAAAACATCATTAGCTATTTTTGTGAGGCCACAGCGACTGAATGGTCCTGCAAGACGCCAGAAGCCGCCAATGCGCCTCATCAACTATGCTGTTATTAACAAAACTGACTGACCCGCAAATTGAAGTGCTCACAGTCAAAAAAATGGGGACCCGAAGTGACAAGATCTTTTATCGAGTCTGCGAATCTCTTGATTGCGGATCGGAGTATCGACGATCGCGTTGCAATAGAATCGGCTCTATCGCCGAAAACCTGGAGCGTTACACACGCCGAAAGAGCCCGTGACGCCATCAGGTTATGCAAAGAGAAACAATTTGACGTCGTTATTGTTGAAGCCGACCCCCTTGACGCACGTGCCATTGACACGATTGCAGAGATACGGTTCGGC
This sequence comes from Paracoccaceae bacterium, assembly GCA_024763335.1. Classification (GTDB taxonomy): domain Bacteria; phylum Pseudomonadota; class Alphaproteobacteria; order Rhodobacterales; family Rhodobacteraceae; genus Sinisalibacter. Next base: position 397 of record JANTFS010000280.1, read on the forward strand.
GAAGGACTATCGAACCATGCTGCCATTATTGCGATCTCCAGTTTCATCCCGGGGGCTTTCGATTGCCTGACTGTTCGCGCTGGAGCTGATCTTCATATTGCGAAACCAATTCCAAAGCACGATGTGGCAGTTCACATATCGACTGCTTCAATTCTTAGGCTCGAAGCTCATCACAGGTTCTGAAGATGCTAGTTCTTCTGTACGATGTGAACCGCCCCGGGTTTACCGGAGTGGGTTTGGTTCAATAGTTAGGCTGCTTTTTCATCAGCGTTCAAGGTTTTGTAGAATTTCTCCTCTGCTTCTTGCGGCGTGACATATCCGATGGCGCTGTGCAGGCGGTCGGTGTTGTACCAATCGACCCATTTCAGGGTTTCCCATTCGATCTGGCCAACTGACTTCCATGGTCCGAGGAAGTTGATCACCTCAGTCTTGAACAGGCCGATGATGCTTTCGGCCAGGGCGTTGTCATAGGAATCCCCGACGCTGCCGACCGAGGTGTCGATGCCGGCCTCGGCCAAGCGCTCGGTGTATTTGATCGACAGGTATTGCGATCCGCGGTCGGAGTGATGGATAAGCTTGTCCGCCTCCGACGGTGCCCGCTGGCAGATAGCCTGGTTCAGTGCGTCGAGGACGAAACCGGTGGTCATCGAAGTGGACACGCGCCAGCCGACGATCTTTCGGGCGTAGACGTCGATCACGAAGGCGACGTAGACCATGCCCTGCCAGCTTGAGACATAGGTGAAATCCAAAACCCAGAGCTGGTTCGGCATCTCCGCCACGAAGGCCCGGTTCACCTTGTCATCGGGACATGGCTGCGCCGCATCCGGATTGGTGGTGATCACCTTCTTGCCCCGGACAACGCCCTGCAATCCCATGCTTCGCATCAGCCGTTCCACCGTGCAGCGGGCGATGTCACGCCCCTCACGGCGCAGGACATGCCAGACCTTGCGAGCGCCATAACGGCCCCGACTGGCGTCATGGGCACGCTTGATTGCGTCTTTGTCCAACAGGTCGCGCTTTGCCCGAGCCGATGCCAGGTCGGGATCATGTTCAACGGCTTTGTGTGCGTAGAAGGTCGATGGTGCGATCCCCAAGACCCGGCAGATCGGCCCGACACCAAAGACAGTCCCATGCTCCCCAATGAAGGCAATCATCGCTTGAATGGGCGGTCGAGCTCCGCCGCCGCGAAATATGCGCTGGCCTTCTTCAGGATCTCATTGGCGGTGCGAAGTTCACGGTTCTCACGCTCCAACTCCTTGATCCGGTCCTTCTCGGCGTTGGTCAATCCGGCTCGCTGACCGGCATCACGTTCCGCCTGTTGGCACCACGCGCGAAGGCTGTCGGGCGAACAGCCCAGCTTCGGCGCGATCGCGCGATACGCTGCGGTGTCGCTGGTGTAACCTGCGCGGTTCTCTCGAAACAGCCGAACACCGCGATCGCGAAGTTCAGCCGGATAGGCGGGGGTGAATCGTCTCTTCGTCATAGGGCTCATCCTTTGAGTGTTTTACTCTCCGGTAAACCCGGGGCGGTTCAGGGTGTCGATGCCTCTCGGTGATTGCCTGCAATCACCTGCTGGTAACAGATAGCCGGGGCCGCTGCATGGACAACATCTTCATCGAACGCCTCTGGCGGCCGCTCTAGCAGGAGGCGGTCTATCTCGAAGAAATCACCGATGGCTTCGGGGCCCGGCGGGTGATCAGTAAGTAGATGGCCTTCGACTACTCCGAACGGCCCCATTCGGCGCTTTTCAGGCAGGCGCCGGACGACGCATATTGGGTGGGCCTGGAGCGACGAAACGCTGCATGAAACCTAAACCCGGTATACCTTGGAAACGCTGCAACCTGTCCAAAAAACCGGGACCACTTCTGACGAATTCAGCAGGACCGGTTTGTCGCGCCTGTGCCCCTCGCATTTCCAATCTTGTTACTTTAGCTTTTCGGACATGATGCATCCTCCAGACATTTTGGTTTTCAGCGATCTTGACGGCACCTTGCTAGACCATCACACATATTCTTGGGCACCAGCAAAGGATGTTCTGTCCCGAATGCGGCGAAGCAGCGTCGGGCTGATCCTGGCAACCAGCAAGACGCAGGCCGAAGTGGCGCCCATTCGCGCCGAGATAGGATTTGCCGATTTTCCGGCCATAGTTGAAAACGGCGGCGGCATCCTTGAACCCGAGGCGGCTGAACACCGGCCTGGAAACCAGTACGCAGCCATCAGGGTCCTTTTGCGTGGCCTGCCGCAAGGTTTTGTTGGCTTCGGCGATATGTCGGTGCAGGACGTGGCCGAGATCACGGGGCTCAGCGTCAAAGTTGCGGCACGCGCGAAACAACGTCTCTTCTCGGAACCGGGCATCTGGACGGGCACCCCGGAAGGTTTGGCCGCGTTTGAGCGTTCTGCGGCGCAGGCCGGACTCGCCATGCGGCGCGGCGGGCGGTTTCTGTCGGTTTCTTTCGGCGGCACAAAGGCCGATCAGATGGACATGTTGATCAGGCGCTACAAGCCAAAGGTCACCATCGCGCTGG
>JANTFS010000281.1 GCA_024763335.1 Paracoccaceae bacterium
GATTTCGCGATCCGGATCACCGCGCCGCGCGATCCCGGCTTGAGCTGCCCCGCGTCGAGACCGGCAAGCTCCGCCGGGCCCGAAGTCGCGGCCCGCAGCGCCTGCGCCAAGGGCAGCCCAACCTCTTGCACCAGAACCCGCACCGCCCGCGTCAAATCGAGATCGGCGCCCGCCAGCGTGCCATCGGCCAGCGTGAGGCGCCCGTTGGATCGCGAGATCCGCCGCCCGTTCAACGCGAAGCTCTCGATCTCGGTGCCCGCCGGCGCCATCGCATCGGTCACGAGGTAGAGCCCGCCGGGGCCCTGCTTCGCGGCGAAGGCGGCCCGCATCGCTGCCGGGTGCACGTGGATCGCGTCCGCGATCAGCCCGGCCGACAGCGCCCCGCTGTCAAGCGCGGCACCCACAAGGCCGGGCTCGCGGCTGCCCAACTGGCTCATCGCGTTGAACAGATGCGTCACGGCGCGCACCCCGGCCGCCTCATAGGCGCGACAGGTGTCATAGCTGGCATCGGTGTGGCCGAGCGCCAGCAGGATGCCGGCCCGCGCCAGCCGCGCCGCCTGATCGAGGTTCACGTTCTCGGGCGCAATCGTCAGCATGAGAACGGGGAGGCGCTGCGCCGCCGCGACCAGTCGCTCAAGGTCGGCTTCGGTCATCGGCCGGATCAGCGCCGGATCATGCGCCCCCTTGCGCGCGAGCGAGAGATGCGGCCCTTCGAGATGCAATCCCGCGATCGCGCGCATCCCCGCCGCCTGCGCCTCCGCCACCGCCGCAATCGCGGCCGGCGTGGCCTCGGGGCGGTCCGTGATCAGCGTCGGCAGGATGATGTCGGTCCCCAGCCGCCGATGCGCCGCGGCCATGCGCTCGAGCGTGGCCACAGAGGGATCGTCGTTGAACATCACGCCGCCGCCGCCGTTCACCTGCAGGTCGACATAGCCCGGCGCCACGATATCGCCCGCGAGGTCGATCTCGCGCCCGCCGGGGGCAAGGTCCGCATCCGCCTCAAGGGCGGTGACGACCCCGTGCTCGATCCGCAGCGCATGGCCGTGGTGGAGCCGTTGCCCGTCGAATATCGGGCCGCCGCGCAGGGTGAGGATTGCATCTTTCATGGCGATGAGGCGACCTCGCTGACCCTTCGTGACACCGCAGACGGGGGCATTGCCGCGATGCGCGTCATGTTGCCTCCGCCGCGAAAGCATGGGCCAATTCCACCGCGCCATCAATCGGCGCCGCCATCGGCGCGACCAGCGCGCGCGCCAGCGGGGCCGGCAGATAGTCGCGATAGACCGGGCCGAGGCCCCCCGTCAGGCACAGCGCCATCTCCGGCGTCCACCCCATCGCCGCGAGAACCCGGCCGATGTGATCGCTCCCCGCCCGCAAGAGCCGCAGGCCCGTCGCATCGCCCGCCGCCGCCGCCCCGGTCACCTCCGGCGCCAGCGCGGCAATCTCGGCCGCCGTCGCCTCGGCGGCCTGCGCGACGATCTGGCCGGGTGCGCCGAAGCGCGCCAGAAGCCGGTCGGTCAGCGGCGTCGACGGGGTCAGGCCATCGACCGCGTCGAGCGTCGCCGACAGGGCGGTGCGGCCAAGCCAGAACGCCGAGCCCTCGTCGCCGAGCAGCGGGCCCCATCCGCCCGCCAGCCGGACCACGCCACCCGCCTGCAAGGCGAAAAACGCGCCGGTTCCAAAATGCGCGATGATCCCGTCGCGCGCACCGAGAGCGCCGCGCAGGGCCGAAAGCCTGTCGTCCCCGACCCGGGCGCGGCGCAGCGGCAGCGCCCGCGCAACCCGCGCCGCCATGGCGGCATCGGTCACGCCGGCGAGGCCAACATAGGCCGGCACTCCGAACAGCGCCTCGGCGTCCATGCCCGCCTTGGCCGCCAGCGCCGAAAGCCCGGCCCGGATCTGCGCAATCGCAGCATCGAACCCCGAAGACACATTGGCCGGGCCGGCTTCGGTGGACAGACGCCCGCCGGGCCCGTCGAGCACCAGCCGGCACCGGGTTCCGCCGCCGTCAACAGCCAGCACGCGATGAGCGATTCCATCGGACATGACCCCACCATCACGCTGCGGGCCGGGAATTCAAGCGCCCCGACCGCGCCCCGGCCGGGCCCCGTTGCCGGGCGGCCCGCCGGGCACGCCGTCTATTTTCCGTGCGAGGCGATCTCTTCAAATTCCTTCACCCGCGCATCGTAGCCCGGATGCAGCGTGCCGAAGAGCCGGTCCCAATAGGTGAAGGTATTGGCGAAGTTGAAGCGGAAATACGCGTGGTGCTGGTCGTGATAGGTGGTGCAGACCCCGGGCCATGGCCTGCGCGCGGTGGGCGAGGCGAAGAACTCGTAGCCCGCGTGGCCGATCATGCCGCTGATCTGGTCCCAGGCCTTGTGGATGATGAAGACCAGCGCCGGAAATGGCAGCACCAGCGGCGCGATGAGGAAATAGGCCTGCTCGAAAAAGGTCCCGGTCAGCGTGTCGTTGTTGTTCGACCACGGCGTCGGCGCGACCGAGACATGATGCTGGGCGTGGAAGCGATAGAAGCGCTTCGTGTGCATCAGCCGGTGGAACCAGTAGAACCAGGCGTCGTAGAGCACGATGCTGATGATCAGCCCAAACAGCAGCGACGCCCAGGACAGTTTCCACACCGCAAACAGCGTATACCCATTGGCCTGCAGCCACAGCCCGCCGGCGACGTAGATCGCGATCGAGAACAGCGACCGGGTCGACTGCCGGATGTCGGTTTTCTTGTCGGAGAACGGGCGGGTCTGAATGCGCCGTTCGGGATGACGGGCGCCGAGCCGCTCGAAGAGCGTCCCCTCGGCGAAATAGGTGATCATCAGCAAGGCGTATGTCACCGCCACGAGCAGGGCATATCCCGCCAGACCGTCAAAGAATATCGACATGACCTTCTCCCTGC
>JANTFS010000282.1 GCA_024763335.1 Paracoccaceae bacterium
TCGATGAAATCCATGTCGTGCTCGATGACCACGAAAGTATAGCCGCGCTCCTTGTTGAGGCGGATGATGGCATCGGCGATGGTGTTGAGCAGGGTGCGGTTCACGCCCGCGCCGACCTCGTCGAGAAAGACGATGCGGGCATCGACCATCATCGTGCGGCCCAGTTCGAGAAGCTTCTTCTGCCCGCCGGAAACCTGCCCTGCCTTGTGGTCGGCGAGGTGCTCAATGGTGAGGAACTCCATCACCTCGTCTGCCCGCGCGCGCAGGGCGCGCTCCTCGTCGGCAATGCGCTTGCGGCCGAACCAGGTGTTCCAGAGCTGCTCGCCGGCCTGCCCGCCGGGTACCATCATCAGGTTCTCGCGGCAGGTCATCGAGGCGAATTCGTGGGCGATCTGGAAGGTGCGCAGCAGGCCCTTGTGAAAGAGCGTATGCGGCGGCAGGCCGGTGATGTCCTCGCCATCCATGGTCACGCGCCCGGAAGTTGGTGGAAGAACGCCGGCGATCACGTTGAAAAGCGTGGTCTTTCCGGCACCATTCGGGCCGATGAGCCCGGTGATCGACCCCGGCGCGATCGAGAGCGACGCGCCATCGACGGCATGAAAGCCGCCAAAGTGCTTGTGCAGGTCTTCAACGACGATCATTCCATCCCCTCGCGACCGAATGAGTTTTGGCCTTCAACATATTGAAACAGCCCGGAAAACATCCCGGGCCGTTTCGGTCTCATGAACTGTGGATCAGCGATACTTCACCGTGGTGATCTTGCCATCCTTGATGACGATCTCGCGGTAGTTACCCGCCGATTCACCCGGGCCGATGAGCTCGACCGCGGTCGCGCCGACATAGTCGATGTCACCACCTTCGGCGAGGATCTTCAGGCCCTTGGCAAGCTCGCCGGGGAAGATCTGCTCACCCGGGGCGTTGGCCACATCCATCACCTTGTCCTTGAAGACCTGGCTGTCGGAGGAGCCGGCGGCCTGCATGGCCAGCATGATCAGGGCGGCCGCGTCGTAGCTCTCGGGCGAGAACGGCGAGGTCGAATCGAAGGCATCGCCCACCATCGCGGTGTACATCGCCGCGCCTTCGCTGTCGGTGCCCGGATGCTGGCCGGTGGAGCCGTCGATCTCGGTGCCGAAGTTCTCTTCGAGCTTGGCGCCGATCATGCCGTCGGGGAAGTGGAAGGTATCGAACGCACCGGCATCGAGGGCTGCGCGCACGATGCCCGAGCCGCCCTGGTCGACATAGCCGGCGACCACGAGGCGATCGCCGCCGGCCGCGGCAAGTGCACCGACTTCGGCCGAGTAGTCAGCCTTGCCGTCTTCATGTGCCGCCGAGATGGTCACGGTGCCGCCGCCGGCTTTGTAGGCCGCCTCGAAGCTGTCGGCGAGGCCCTTGCCGTAGTCGTTGTTGGTATAGGTAACGGCGACGGACTTGATGCCTTGCTCCATGAGGATATCGGACATCACCTGACCCTGGCGGGCATCCGAAGGCGCGGTCCGGAAGAACAGGCCGTTGTCTTCGGCCGTCGAAAGGCCCGGCGAGGTGGCCGAGGGCGAGATCATCACGATGCCGTTGGGCACGGCAACATTGGCCAGAACCGCGCCGGTGACGCCCGAGCAATCGGCGCCGACGATGGCTTTCACGCCATCGGCGGTGATGAGGCGCTCAGCCGCGGCGGTGGCGGCAGCGGCGTCGACGCAGGTCGAGTCGGCGCGGATCGCGCTCACCGTCGAGCCGCCGAGCAACGCACCCGAATCGCTCACTTCCTTCATTGCCAGTTCGGCGCCATCCGCCATCGGCGGCGTCAGCGATTCAATCGGGCCGGTGAAGCCGAAGATGATCCCCAGCTTGATATCCTCCGAATAGGCCGAACCCGCCATGAGCGCGGTCGCGGCCGAGGCCAGAAGAAACTTTTTCATGTCATACTCCCTGTTTGATCGAAAAAGGTCCGGGCCACACCCTAACGTGCGCTGCGGAAAAGGAAAGCCTTTCCCCGGTTCTTGACAGAATGGCGCAGGTCAATCGCGATCATCGGGCCGGGTTGGGCCGGTCCCGTTGCCGGACTGCGCCGTCATTCCATTCACCGCGTCGGACATGTTGTCCAGTGCCGGGGAGCGCGAAAGCCGGGCGCCGCGAGCCGCCCGGTCGGTGCCGCGTTTCGCAGGGCAAGTTCGCCGGTGGGCGAGACGCGTGCAGGATCTGGAAAGTTCGTTGCCGGATTCTCATGCCCAATGTTGGTGTCGCAGGACCCGCAAGCATCGGCTGGTCGTTCGAGGTGTCGAAATGCAGGACGTCGAAGTGTTCGTGGCGTGGCGGGCGCAGGATCAGGCGCAGGGCTTTGTTCCTGTGCGGTACTGACGCCTCGGTGTTGCCGATTTCCTGGGTGCGATTTTCAGTTTTCCAAAAAACTAGAAAACTAGAAAACTAGAAAACTAGAAAACTAGAAAACTAGAAAACTGAAATTGAAGAATAGTCAAAAACTACAACATATTAGACGACCGACCTTGGCAGGAGATCGTTAACTTGTAAACAGCGGGTTAACCGCATCTCGCGTGGATCCCGGCGTTTGCGCGGGGGATGGATGCTACACCGACAGCCGGGCGCCCTGCGAGCCGCGTTCCCGGTAGGGCGTGGTATTGTAGTGCGCCCGGTAGCACTTCGAGAAATGCGAAGGGCTGGCAAAGCCGCAGGCCAGCGCCACGTTGATCACGCTCATGTCGGTCTGCATCAGCAGGTTGCGCGCTTTTTGCAGCCTGAGTTCCATGTAGTAGCGCTTCGGGCTTCGGTTCAGATAGCGCCGGAACAGCCGCTCCAGCTGGCGGGTCGACATGCCGACATCGCGGGCCAGCACCGAGGGGCTGATCGGCTCTTCGATATTGGCTTCCATTTCCT
>JANTFS010000283.1 GCA_024763335.1 Paracoccaceae bacterium
CCATGAGAAACGACGATCCCGATGACCGACATCCGCATCTACCGCCAAGGCCGCGCAGGGCGCATGACCCTCACCCGCCCGCGCGCCCTGAACGCGCTGAGCTACCAGATGTGCCTCGACATCACCGCCGCCCTCGACCGCTGGCGCGACGACCCGGAGGTGGCGCTGGTGGTGATCGACGCGGAGGGCGAGAAGGCCTTCTGCGCCGGCGGCGACATTCAGGAGATGTATGACACCGGAACGCAGGGCGATTACGGCTACGGCCGCAGGTTCTGGGCCGACGAATACCGGATGAACGACACCATCGCCGAATATCCCAAGCCGGTGGTCACGCTCATGCAGGGCTACACCATGGGCGGCGGCGTCGGGCTTGGCTGTCACGCCGCGCACCGGGTTGTCTGCGAAACCAGCCAGATCGCGATGCCCGAGGTGGCCATCGGGCTGGTTCCCGACGTCGGCGGCACCTATCTCCTGGCCCGCGCGCCGGGACACTTGGGCGAATACCTCGCCGCCACCGCCGCGCGCATGGGCCCCGGTGACGCGATTCACGCAGGGTTCGCCGATCTCTACATCCCGCACGAATTCTGGATCGACGTGATTACCCGGCTCGAAAGCACCGGTGATCTGGCGATCATGCAGACGATGTCGGATCCGCCGCCGCCGGGTCCGCTTGCCGCCGCGCAGGACGAGATCGACCGGCTCTTTGCCGGCACGCCCGCCGAGATCGCCGCCGCGCTGGAGGCGGAGGGGAGCGACTTTGCCCGCGCCTCGCGCGCGGCCCTGCGCCGCGCCTCGCCGCTCGCCGTGGCCTGCGGCATCGCCAATATCCGCGCCACCCGGCCCGAGGGCTCGATCCGCGCCGCGCTGGCGCGCGAATACCGGTTCACCTGGCGCGCCGCCGAGAAGGGCGACTTTTTCGAAGGCATCCGCGCGGCCATAATCGACAAGGACAAGGCGCCACGCTGGCGTCACGCGCGGCTCGAAGACGTCACCGAGGCGGACGTGGCCGAGATGCTGGCCGATCTGGGCGCGAACGAGTTGAAACTGTGAGGGAGGAAACGGCATGAACATCGGCTTCATCGGCTTGGGCAACATGGGCGCGCCAATGGCCGCCAACCTGGCGGCAGCGGGCCACAGCGTGACGGGGTTCGACCTCACCGCCCCCTGCCCCGCGGGCGTGACGCCCGCCGACAGCGCTGCCGCGGCCGCCAGCGGCGCCGAGGTGGTGATCACCATGCTGCCCAACGGCGAGATCCTCGAGGCGGTGGCGGGCGAGATCATCCCGGCGATGGCACCGGGCGCGGTGCTTTGCGATTGCTCCACTGTCGATGTTGAAAACGCCCGCCGGGTGGCCGCCGAGGCCGAGGCGGCGGGGCTTCTGGCGCTCGACGCGCCCGTCTCGGGCGGGGTCGGCGGCGCGGCGGCGGGCACGCTCACCTTCATGGTCGGCGGCTCCGAGGCGGCCTTTGCCAAGGTCGCGCCGCTGTTCGACGTCATGGGCCAGAAGGCGGTCCATTGCGGCGACGCGGGTGCGGGCCAGTCGGCCAAGATCTGCAACAACATGATCCTTGGCGTGACGATGATTGCCACCTGCGAGGCCTTCGCGCTGGCCGACAAGCTCGGGCTCGACCGCCAGAAAATGTTCGACGTGGTCAGCACCTCGTCGGGCCAGAGTTGGACGATGAACACCTATTGCCCGGCGCCCGGTGTCGGCCCCGAGAGCCCCGCTGACCATGACTATCGGCCCGGCTTCGCCGCCGAGCTGATGCTGAAAGACCTGCGGCTGGCCCAGAGCGCGGCCGAGATGGTCGATGCCGACACGCCGATGGGCCTCGCCGCCGCCAAGCTCTACGAAACCTTCGTCGAGGAAGAAGGCGGCAAGGGCTGGGACTTCTCCGCGATGCTGCCGCGCTTCGAGCGCCGCAACCGGACGTGAGCTGGACCGACGAGGCGCGCGAACTGGCCGCGCTTGAGCCGCCCGCGCGCGCCGCGCTCGAGCGGTTGGCCCCGATGCAGGTGCCCCGGGGCGGGGTGCTGTTCTCGCCCGGCGAGGCGGTGAAGGGCTACGTGATCGTGCTCGAGGGCCATGTCGGGGTGACCCTGATCGGCCCGAACGGGCGCGACCTTCTGCTCTACGAGGTGGCGCCGGGGCAGAGCTGCATCCAGTCGACGCTGGGGCTGCTCGGGGGCGATGACTACTCCGCCGAGGCCACCGCCAGCCGCGACACCCGGCTGGTGCTGGTGCCGCGCCCGGTGTTTTTGCAGCTGCTCGACAGCTCGCCCGCCTTCCGCAAGGTCGTCTTCGCCGCCTTCGCGGAGCGGATGCAGGCGATGATGCAACTCATCGAGACGATGAGCTTCATGCGGGTCGAGGCGCGTCTGGCAACCCTCATCCTCGACCGGGCCGACGAGACCCAGGCGCTGGAGATGACCCAGGCCGAGATTGCCCGCGCCATCGGCACCGCCCGCGAGGTGGTGAGCCGAAGGCTCGATGCGCTGGCGCGCAAGGGGGTGATCCGGGCCGAGCGCGGCCGGATCAGCATCCGCAATCGCGCCGCGCTGGAGGCGATCGTGGCGAAGCCGGCCGTGTGACCTAGTCACATGCCTCCCCGGAGCCCTCGTGATACAATGGGCCATCTTCAAAGGATCTCGGAAGGAGAGACAGATGTTCAAGACCAACGAAGGCACGGTCGACCGCGCGCTGCGGGTCGTTCTCGGCATTGCCCTGATCGTGGGCTATTTCATCAACCCGGATGGCGCCTATTCCTGGCTCTACTGGATCGGGATCATCCCGCTGGCCACCGGGCTGATCGGCTGGTGCCCGCTCTATTCCGTCTTCGGGATCAAGACCTGCAAGACCAAGCACTGAGGT
>JANTFS010000284.1 GCA_024763335.1 Paracoccaceae bacterium
AGAAGCGCCACGCCCTCGTCACACTCGAAAGCTGAGCCCCTTCATCTTGGCGCAAATACTCTCGGGGGTTTGGGGGTGAAACCCCCAAGGCCTGCGTGGCCTGAACGCAATCAGGCCTGTGCGGCGCAGCCGCTCAATTGGATCGCGCCGCGGCGGTCTCGATCGCGGGGCGGATGACATTGTCGAGGATCGACGCGGTGATCGGCCCGGCGAAACGTTTCACCACGATGCCGTTGCCGTCGATCACATAGGTCTCGGGCACACCGTAGAGCCCCCAGTCCAGCCCGGTCCGGCCGGTCGAGTCGGCCGCGATGCGGGCATAGGGATTGCTCAGATCGGCGAGGTAGCGCTGCGCTTTCACCGGATCATCCTTGTAGTTGATCCCGTAGATCACCACGCCCTCATCGGCGAGGTCGACGAGGAACTCGTGCTCGATCCGGCAGGGGGCGCACCAGCTGGCGAAGAAGTTCACCAAGACCACCTCACCGTTGGCCAGGTCTTCCCTGGTGAACGGCGCATCGCCACCGAAGGCCGAGAGCGTCAGCGCCGGCACCGGCCCGCCTTCGCGCGTCGAGGGCAGCGCCCGCGGATCGTCGCGCTGCATCCCCCACAAGAACAGGGCCGCAAGCCCGAGAAACACCAGCGGCGGCAGGATCATCATCGGCTTCAGTTTCATGTCTTGGTCCTTTTCGCTTCGCGCCGGGCCTCGATCGCATCGAGGTCGCGCTTGGCCTTGCGTGATTGAACCCAGGTCAGCAGGATCAGGGCGGCGATCAGCACCAGCGTCAGGCCCCAGGCCGACAGAACGGCACCGGCGTATTTTCCAAGCTCAGGCATCGGCCATCCTTTCGCGAAGTTCGAGCGCATGGGTGCGGCGCTTGCGGATCTCGGTGCGGGTGCGCACGAAGACCATCACCACGAAGAACAGCCCGAAGCCGACGAGCGCCATGACCAGCGGAATCCAGTAGGTGTCGGCGATGTTTTCTTCCTTGTCGAGCGACAGCGTCGCGCCCTGGTGCAGGCCCTGGTTCCAGAAGTTCACCGCGTAGCGGCTCATGAAGGCGAAAACCGAGCCGACCACCGCCAGCACCGAGGTCAGATCGGCGGCGGTGTCGGGATCCTCGATCGCGCCCCAGAGCGCCATGTAGCCGAGGTAGAACAGAAACAGGATCAGGAACGAGGTCAGCCGCGGGTCCCACGCCCAGTAGGTGCCCCACATAGGCTCGCCCCAGATCGCCCCGGTGATCAGCGCGATGATGGTGAAAACCGTGCCCACCGGCGCCGCCGCCTTGGCCGCGAGCGCCGAGACATGGTGGCGGCGGATCAGCCAGATCACCGAGGCCACCAGCATCATGAACCACGCCGAGATCGCCATCGTCGCGGCCGGCACGTGGACATAGATGATCTTCACCGAAGAGCCGAAGTTGATCGCCTCGGGGGTGAAGAAAAAGCCCCAGACCAGCCCCACGCCCATCAACAGGGCGCTCGCGGCGATCAGCCACGGCAGCGCCACCCCGGAAAACCACATGAATTTGACCGGGTTCGCCCATTCCCACAGGAAGTTGATGCGGTCCCGTGCCTGTTTGGTGCGTCTCATCTCTGGCATTGGCGTTTCCTATGTCCGGTTGTGCATCGGTGCAAGATGTCGGGGTTCACGATTGCGATGGGTATCCGTTTCATCTGAGGTTGATCCGCAGCGCCGCCGCCGCCGCGAAGGGCAGCAGCGCCACCGCCACGAGGGTGATCCCCGCCTGCATCAGGAGCGGCGTGGTGTTGTCGAACCCGCCGATGCCCCGGGTCGCCGCCTCGGCGCCGAAGATCAGCGTCGGGATGTAGAGCGGCAGCACCAGCAGGCTCAGGAGCAGCCCGCCGCGCTTCAGCCCCACCGTGAGCGCCGCGCCGAAGGCGCCGATCATGCTGAGCGCCGGCGTGCCGATCAGCAGGGTGACGAAGATCCACCAATAGCCCGGCCGGGGCATCGACATCAGCGCGCCGAAGACCGGCGCGGCCACCACCAGCGGCAGCCCGGTGGTCAGCCAATGCGCCAGCGCCTTGATCGCAACCGTGCCCTCCATCGGGATCGGCGCGGTGGCGAGCAGATCGAGCGAGCCATCCTCGAAATCGAGCTGAAAGATCCGGTCCAGCGACAGCAGGCAGGCGAGCAGCGCGCCCACCCACAGGATGCCCGGCGCAATCCGGGCGAGCACCTCCGCCTCGGGGCCGACGCCGAAGGGCACCAGCGTCGACACGATGAGGAAAAAGGCAAGGCCAAGGCCGAAGCCGCCGCCGGCGCGGATCGCCAGCCGCATGTCGCGGGTCAGGAGCGCGATCATGCGAAGGCCTCGTCGAACGGCGTGGGCGTGCGCGGCGGCGCATCGGGATCGGCCCGGTAGGGGCCGACGTCGAAGATCTCCGCCTCCAGACCAAGGTCGATGTGGGTGGCGATGAGCGCGGCGCCGCCCGCGGCCACATGGCCGCGCACGGCGTCGGCGAAGAGCCCGACCGAATCCCGGTCGAGCGACACCGTCGGCTCGTCGAGCAGCCAGATCGGCCGCCCGGTGACCAGCAGCCGCGCGAGCCCGAGCCGCCGCTTCTGCCCCGCCGACAGGTTCTGCGCGGCGCGGTTGCGCAGGCCCTGGAGGTTGAAATCATCGAGCGCCGTCTCGATCGTCTGGGTGCCATGGACCCGGGCCCAGAAGCGCAGGTTTTCCGCGACGCTCAGCGTGGCTTTCAGCCCGTCGGCATGGGCGCCATAGGCAATCGCCTCCGGCGGCAGGCTGACCGTCCCCGCCATCGGCGGTTGCAGCCCCGCAAGCGTGCGCA
>JANTFS010000285.1 GCA_024763335.1 Paracoccaceae bacterium
ACCGATTTGGTCATCGGCCCGGCCTGATCGAGCGAGGAGGCGAAGGCGACGATGCCCCAGCGCGACACCCGGCCATAGGTGGGCTTCAGGCCCGTGATGCCGGTGAAGGCGGCGGGCTGGCGGATCGAGCCGCCGGTGTCGGTGCCGGTGGCGGCAAGGCAAAGATCGGCGGCGACGGCAGAGGCCGAGCCCCCCGAGGAGCCCCCCGGGGTGAGATCGCGACCGTCGACCTTCCACGGGTTCACCGCGTTGCCGTAGACGGAGGTTTCGTTCGACGAGCCCATGGCGAACTCGTCCATGTTGAGCTTGCCGAGCATGATGCTGCCGGCATCGAACAGCTTCTGGGTGACAGTCGATTCATACTCCGGCTTGAAGCCTTCGAGGATGCGGCTGGCGGCCTGGCTGTCGACGCCTTTGGTGCAGAACAGATCCTTGATGCCGAGCGGGATGCCCGTCACCGCCGTCACCTCTTCGCGGCCCTTCAGCCGCTCATCGGCGGCCTTCGCCTGCGCCAGCGCGATCTCGGGCGTTTTGTGCACGAAGGCGCCGAGCGCGTCGGCGGCCTCGATCTCGGCCAGGCAGGCCTCGGTCAGCTCGACGGCGCTGGTCTCGCCCTTGGCAAGCGCGTCGCGGGCCCCGGCGATGGTGAGTTTGGTCAGATCGCTCATGTCACTCCACCACTTTCGGCACGGCAAAGAAGCCCTCGCGTGCGTCGGGCGCGTTGGCCAGCACCTTCTCGGGATAGCCGCCGTCTGTCACCTCGTCGGCCCGGCGCTTGAGCCGCATCGGCGTGACGGAGGTCATCGGCTCGACGTCGTCGACGTTCACTTCGTTGAGTTGCTCGATGAAGCCGAGAATATCGTTGAACTCGGCGGCCAGCGCGGGCAGGCGCTCGTCGTCCACCTTGATGCGGGCCAGGTGCGCCACCTTGCGGGCGGTTTCGATGTCGATCGACATGGGGAACTCCGTCTTTGTCGCCTGCCCGTTTAGCGCCCGGGCCCGCGCCCCGCAAGCATGTGACGGCGGTAGACCTCGATCATCCAGCCGAGCAGGAGCGCGTTGAAGATGTGCCACAGGAAATGCGTTCCCAGCGGGACAGCGGCGCAGAGCGGGTCGTCGAGGGTTCGCGCGGTGAGCGAAAGCAGCAGCAGACCGGCGCCGATGGTCAGGCCGCGGGCGGTGTCGGGCGCGCGGCGGCGCAGGAGCCAGGCATAGCCCGCGATCAGCACCGGGACGGGCGCGTAGCCGGCCGAGGCCCCCAGGCCCGGGATCATCGCAAACAGCGGGACGGTGACGGCGGCACACGTGATCAAGCCGGCGGCGACGAGGCCCGACCGGCTGGGCGAAAGCCCGAGGAAATCGCGGCTGGCCGCGAAGACATAGGCGAGGATGAACAGGAGGATCGGCAGGGTGTCGGCGAGACCGGCCCAAACCTGCGCGAATGTGTGAAACAGGAAAGAACCAACGCCAATCCCGGCGAGAATGGCCACCAGAAGGTTTGCAAACGGCAAGCGGGTGCCCCGCAGCCGATGCGCCATCACCAGCGCGGCGAGCAGGAACAGCAGGTTCGTCGCGGCGTTCACCGGCTCGGCCCAGAACCCCGGGTCGCTGCGCTCGCAATAGCCGTCAACCGGCTCGGCCCAATCCACTGTCAAAGCCCCCTGTCCGTGCTACCATCTGCCCGCAAAGGATAGGGAGGCATGAGATGAAAATCACCTGGCTGGGGCATGCAAGCTTTCGTATCGAGATCGAAGATGTGGTGATCCTGCTCGACCCATGGCTCGAGGGAAACCCGATGTTTCCGCCTCAAAGGCGCGCCGAGGCCATTGCCGGGGCCACGCATGTGCTCGTCACCCACGGCCATTCCGATCACGCCGCCGACGCGCCGGGGATTTGCACCGAGCTGGGCATTCCGGCGGTGGGCATCTACGATTTGATGAGCTGGTGGGAGAGCCGCAACGATTTCCCGGTGATCGGTTTCAACAAGGGCGGCACGGTGCAACTGGGGAAGGTTGCGGTGACCATGGTCAACGCGACACATTCCTCTTCGATCGCCACGGAAACCGGCCCCATCTATACCGGCACCGAATCGGGCTACATGATCGCCGGCGAGGGGCACGTGATCTATGCCACGGGCGACACCGACATCATGGCCGACATGGAATGGATGGGCGAAGTGCACAAGCCCGATATCGGCCTGCTTTGCGCCGGCGGGCATTTCACCATGGACATGGCGCGGGCCAGCTACGCCGCCCGGCGCTACTTCGACTTCGACACGGTCATCCCCTGCCACTACCGGACCTTCGCATTGCTCGAACAATCGGCAGCGGTGATGAAGCAGACCCTGACCGGGGTGAATGTCATCGAGCCGGAGGTGATGCAGGCAATGGAATTTTGACATCATCGCCTGCGGTCGGCGCGGCCAGGGGGGGCTGTCTGCCCCCCTCTTGGCCGATGGCCAATTCACCCCCCGAAGGTATTTTCGGACCAAAGAAGCAACAAAACGTTAACCTTAATGCGCCATGATGGCCCCGCGGCACAGGCTGAGGAGCCGATGGCCGCGACCGAAGAAGCCCCCCGCGCCTGGCGCGGGGGGTCACTCGATTTGGCTTCTTTGGTCCAGAAATACCTCGGGGGTTTGGGGGCTGGCCCCCAATCAAACAAACCTGCGCGCCTGCAAGGCGCACCGTTTGACAACGTCACCGCCTGTCACCAAAGAAGCCCCTGAGCAGACGCTCGGCCTCGCCCGCGGCGATGCCGTCATAGACTTCCGGCGCGTGGTGGCATTGCGGGTGCGAAAA
>JANTFS010000286.1 GCA_024763335.1 Paracoccaceae bacterium
TGGGCAAGCGCAACCGTCCGCGCGGCGCCGAGAACCCGGGGCGCGAAGTCGTTGCCACGGTGACGGTCAAGCAGGTTCGCGAGATCGCCGAAGCGAAGATGAAAGACCTCAACGCGACCGATATCGAGGGCGCGATGAAGATCATCGTCGGCTCGGCATCGTCGATGGGTATCGAGGTGAAAGGGTAAATCATGGCCAAGCTTGGAAAACGCACCCGCGCCGCCCGTGAAGCCTTTGCCGGCAAGGAAGACGTGACCGTCGAGGAGGCCGTCGCGCTCGTGAAGAACAACGCCAAGGCGAAGTTCGACGAGACGGTCGAGATCGCCGTCAACCTCGGCGTCGACCCGCGCCACGCCGACCAGATGGTCCGCGGCAAGGTCAACCTGCCCAACGGCACCGGCAAGACCATGCGCGTCGCCGTGTTCGCGCGCGGTGAGAAGGCCGACGAGGCCAAGGCAGCCGGGGCCGACATCGTCGGTGCCGAAGACCTGATGGAAAGCATCCAGGGCGGCAAGATCGACTTCGATCGCTGCATCGCCACCCCGGACATGATGCCGATCGTCGGTCGCCTGGGCAAGATCCTCGGGCCCCGCAACCTGATGCCGAACCCGAAGGTCGGCACCGTGACCATGGACGTGAAAGAGGCCGTCGAAGCCGCCAAGGGCGGCGAGGTCCAGTTCAAGGTCGAGAAGGCGGGCGTGGTCCACGCCGGGGTCGGCAAGGCCTCGTTCGACGAAGCCAAGCTCGCCGAGAACGTGCGCGCCTTCGTCGATGCGGTGCAGAAAGCCAAACCCGCGGGGGCGAAAGGCGCCTACATGAAGAAGGTGTCGATCAGCTCGACCATGGGCCCGGGCGTCTCGGTCAATATCGACAGCGCCACCGGCAACTGAGCCAAGGCTGAAATCAAGGTCTGAAAGGCGCCCCGCGGGGCGCCTTTTTTCTTTGCCGGTTTCTTTGCTGGGCCGGCTTCATCCGGCGTTGGTTGACACTACCGACATATGTCGGTAAAAGGGAGTATGCGAACAAGACTGACCCAAGACCAACGCAGATCCGAAATCCTGACGCAGGCGCGCGCGCTGTTTCGCACGCGCGGGTATGCGGGCACGGAAATGGAAGATATTCGAAAAGCGTGCGGTATTTCGCGTGGAGGTCTCTACCACCACTTCGCAAACAAGGGCGCGATTCTCGACGCCATCGTGGCCGAGGAGGTGGGCGACCTCGCGAAGGTTCTGGACGACCCGGCGATATCGCCCATCGCGGTGCTCCTCGAGCAGGGATCAAGTCAGCTTGGGAATGAGCCGGGCATCGCCGCCGCGTTGAAAACCACCGAAGAAAAATCGCTCTATCTGTCAAGCCTCGACGCGGCAATCGAACGCCAGCTCAGCCCCAGGCTGAGCGCCAGGCTGGCCGATCACGTTTGCCCCGGGGTTTCCTGCGACCACATCGCGGAGCTGTTTCTGACAGTCAACGCGCATATCAATCGCCGCCAGCTTCTGGGTGACTGGACGCCGGTGCAGGCCGCCGATTTTGCGGCGACGGCGCTGGAGGCATTGGCTCCCTTCCTCAGGGATGAAGCGCCCCTTCGCGCGATCATCCAGACCTTCCGTCAGAAAGCTTTGAACACTTGATGCTCGTTTCTTTCCTGTTCCTTACATTCGGCATCTCGCTCGCCGGTTTCCTGTGTATCGCCCTCATTCCGGGCGCACAGTCACCTGAAAGCGCAACCGGGTTGCCATTCTGGGTGATTACCGTGTGGGGGCCGACATTGGCGGCGGTCATCCTGAGCCTGCGCAGCGGCGATCTGGCCGCACTTCTCGGACGGGTCATCAAGGTGTCGACAGTGCCCGTCGAAGTCTGGGCACTGGTCGTTGCTCCGTTGCTTGTCGTGGCGCTGATGCGGCCGTTTTCTCCGCACGAGGCATTGCCTCTCGGGGCGGGAACGATCGCTGCGATGGTCGTCTTCAACCTTGTGCTTGGCCCGCTGGGTGAAGAGCTGGGGTGGCGCGGCGTGATGCAACACCAGCTCAACCAGCGCCTTGGTTGGCTGGAGGCTTCGCTGCTTGTGGGGGCCGTGTGGTTCATCTGGCACCTGCCCCTCTGGACGATCGATTCACCCCAGTCCGAAATATCGCCTCATCTTTTTGCTCTGCACTGCCTGTTCTACGCGGTGATCATCGGGGCTGCCTATACGCTTTCGGGCGGTTCGATTCTTCCGGCAATCCTGTTGCATCTGACGTTCAACCTGGCTTCGAACGCGGCAATCTTCGCAGGATTCCGTGAGCCAAATGCGTGGTTTGGCGCAAGTCTCTGGCCCTACGGGTTGCTCAGCGCAGTTTCCATCGCCATTGTGTATGCAAAGACCGGTCAAAGCGGGCTGCGCTGGATCCCGTCAGGCGTTTGAGGCCCCGAAGCGCGGGCTGCGAACCGATTGGCGCGAGGCGACGGTCACTTCGCTCTTGCCCTTTTCCGACAAGTTCACTAAACCCCGCCCGATCTGGCCTGCCCGAGCACTCGTGCGGGCCGGATGATTCGTCCGAGACGGTGGGTTGGTGCCAATGCGGGGCCAATAATTCCTGCCCGAGACGGGAAAGAACGAGATTTCTTCGGGCAGCCTGGCTTCCCGGGGCGGCTTGGACGGACCCGTAAGCGGACCCGACATCGGGCGCTTGAGCCCGGTGAAACATGAGCCGGGAGGGTCATACCTCCCACACTTGGAGTGAAACTGTGGATAGAGCCCAGAAAGAGAAAGTGGTCGAGGAACTCGGCCAGATCTTCGAAAGCTCTGGCGTCGTGGTGGT
>JANTFS010000287.1 GCA_024763335.1 Paracoccaceae bacterium
TGTCGATCACCGGCGCCGTGCTCAACCTCATCGACCCGAAAGGCATGAAACGCTACGGATACGGTGGCTCCTACGGCGCTTATGCCGCCTATGGGCAAAGCGCCGAGTATTACCATGGGTAGCCGGATTGCCGCGCCCCGATGGCGCGCTCGGCCCGGGTCCAACGGCCCCGGGCGATGAGATTACACGCTGCCGGCCGCGTGGCCGGGGTGGCGTGGGTAGCCCTCCACCCGGCTCTCGATCAGCCGGCGCAGATAGGCGGAATCCTGGCGGTCGATGGCGGTCGCGATGTCGCGCAGCACCGCCTTCACCTCGATCTCGCTCAGGGCATGCTCGTCGGCACGTCGAATGTGCGGATGCGGGGTCTCTTCCAGCGTGGCGACATCAATGCCCAAGTCCTCGTGCCGCGGCTCGCCCGGCCGCAACCCGACCATCTCGATCCGGATGTCGCCCTCCCCGGTCTCGGGATCATACACCCGGCGTCCGCTCAACCGGATCATCCGCCGGGCCACGTCGACGATCCTCACCGGTTTGCCCCTCGCGAGCATGAAGACGTCGCCGCCTCGGGCATAGGACCCCGCAAGCACCACGAGGCGCGCCGCCTCGCAAACCGGCATGACCGACCGCGTGATTTCAGGGTCGGCCACCGTCACCGGCCCGCCGGCCTCGATCTGGCGCCGAAACAGCGCCAGAATCGAGCCCGACGCACCGAGCGCATTGCCAAACCGGACGATCGAAAATTTCGTCGGCCCGGCGCGGGTGGCCAGATCGAGGATCACCAGTTCCGCAAGCCGCATTGTCGCCGCCACCAGATTGGTCGCACGCACGGCCTTGTCGGTCGAGACCAGAACGAACCGCTCAACCCGTGCCGCCTGCGCCGCAAGCGCCATGGTCCGGGCGCCCAACACGTTGGTCCGGGCCCCCTCGATCTCGTTGTCGTCCATCATCGCCACATCTGTGCGGGCCGCTGCATGCAGCACCACATCGACGGCCTCCTCAGCCAGCACCCGATCCACCCGCCGGCGGTTGGTGACCGACCCGAGCCGAGCCACCAACCCGATGCCGGCGGCCGCCGCCAGCGGCTGCACGTCGCGGTGGATCGCCGCAAGCGCGCATTCGTCTTGGTCAAACAACACGATCCTGGTTGGGTGACATGCGATCAACTGGCGGCACAGCTCCGCCCCGATCATCCCACCGGCCCCGGTGACCATGACCGCGCGCCCGGAATAGGCCTGCGCAATTGCCGGATCCGCGAGATCGACGGTGTCCCGCTCCAGCACCGCCTGCAAATCCATGCCGCGCAGGTCGGGACCGACGTTCAACGCCCCTGTGCCGACAAGCGACGCCAGCGCGCGGCCCTGTTCACCGAGCTCCCGAAGCTTGTTGGCGCGGTGAGGCAATCGGCCTCGCCTCGCGCCCCCACCGCGATGGCCCGAAAACACCACAAGGCCAGGCCACAGGGCACCATGCACCAAGACAGCACCGGCAAAAAACGAAATTCCGAAGACGAAGGCAGGCAGATGAGGCATCGGGATCTGCAGCAAGACCCCGGCCGCCGTCAGCACCCCGGCAAGACCAAGCGCCGCCGAGGCAATCCGCAGAAGTGCCCAGCTTTCGAGCGCCGTCCGCTCGATCCGGGACAGGCGAAACAGGATCAGGATGACCGGAGTTGCCAGCGCCACCGCGCCGATCACCACCACCGGTTCGGCCACCGGGCGGGCCCCGGCCGGGCCCATGCCGAGCCGCAGTGCGAGATACAGGCTCAGATAGGCAATCATCGTGTCCGCCGCCAAGATGGCCACGCGCGCCGCCCGGCGCGGTGCGTTTGATGAATCAGCCGAAGGATTTCCAGGTCGCCGCAAAACAAGCCCAATCGTTCAAAGCAAAGGTGGCCCCCCAGAGGTTGGCATAGCAGATTCGCGCGCGCCTCACGATCTGCAACCACGGACAGGCTGGCGATGGGCAGATTGCCGCACATTAATGCCCGCCTCCCCGCGGCGCCGCGCACCCCCGGGATCGAGGCTCAAAAGACGGCGCGGCGCAACCCGGTGCCGATGACCAGACCGACCCCGACGCCGGCCACGTCCATGACGAAATCCGCAAGCTCACGCCCGCGCCCCACCAGCGGCTGCAGCAGTTCGATCGCCCCACCCAGCCCGATGGCGAGGGGCAGGGTGACGACGAGCGCTTGCGGGTAGCCCCAGGCCGTCGGCAGAATCAACGCGGCGAATGCGGCAAGGTGCACGAGCTTGTCGATCGGCAGATCGTTCCACTGCGGCAGCTGTTGCGGCGTCATCGTTGTCCACAGGATCGCAGCCCCGAGAATGATCGTGAGGCTGGCGGCCAGGACGTGTCGGAGAGAGAGCTTGGCCTTCGGCATGAGAGTGTGTCTCGCGAAACGCGCCGGATTTCAAGGCTGGCGGGCCGAACCGGCGCCCCGTGGCGGCGATCGGCCATTGGATGCAGGCGAAACGCTCAGAAATTCATCTGGAATGCCGCCCCAACCCCCTTCGAACTGACAATCGGGATCACCATTCCCATCGCCTCGCGCTTGCGCTCGTCGTAGTTGCTCAGAACGATCTGGCCGATCCCCGTCCCGATCAGGGCGCCGGCAACCATGTCGGACACCCAGTGATTATGGCCTTCCGCGGAATTCAGGGCGAGCGCGGCGGCGATGCCGTAGGGGATGATCCAGTTGTCGTAGACCCCGGCGTAGACGCGCGCCGTCGAAAAATACAGGGTGAAGTGGAACGACGGCATCGCCGTCGCCTC
>JANTFS010000288.1 GCA_024763335.1 Paracoccaceae bacterium
ACCACCACGACGCCAGAGCTTTCGAAGATCTGGCCGAGTTCCTCGACCACTTTCTCTTTCTGGGCTCTATCCACAGTTTCACTCCAAGTGTGGGAGGCTTTGGACCTCCCGGCTCATGTTTCACCGGGCTGTGCGCCCGATGTCGGGTCCGCACGGGTCCGTCCAAGTCGCCCCGGGAGCCTGGAAGCTTCCGAAGAAATCTCGTTCTTTCCCGTCTCAGGCAGGATTTATGGATTTCTCCACCCACCGTCTCGGACGAATCATCAGGCCGCCACGAGGGTTCGGGGCGACCTGACGGGGCGGGGTTTAGTCGGAATTGATCGAAAGGGCAAGGACAGAATGCCGGCCCGCGCGTATCCCCATATTTTCGCGAATTTTGGCCCGCGAAAACTGCAAAACTTGGCCGACCACGACCATCGACCTGTCGGAAGCCCTGGGCCTTCTATTGACGGATGGCTGCCGACCCTTCAGGAAAATGACTGAGAAGGCCGACAAACGGCTCACGTGACGCAGGCAACTTTCTAGTAGGGCACCCCAGATGATTACTCTAGACGATGCGAACCGTTCCATGGAGACCGACAGGATCGCGTCGCTGGACACCTCAGCGTTTACCTCAAACGACGTTTTGAACCTGATCCTGCAACGCTCCGAGATCATAGAGGACCAACCGAACCATCACACATACATCAAGGCCTGGACCAACGGGCAGAACCAGCCTTTGCTCGACCTGATCGATCAACTCGACGGCGACATGCTGACCCGGCGCGCCGCGGCGTTGATCTTGCTCGAATACAATGAACTGCGCCCCCTGTTCGAAAAACAGCCCCCCAAAGGCGCCACCGACATTGGCTGCGGCTACGCGTTCTTCGATCTCTTCCTCGCGCAGGATTTCGACTGCAAGATCACCCTGATCGACCTCGAAACCAGCGACGACCGACATTTTGGTTTCGAACACAACGGGTCAGCCTATTCCAATCTCGACGTCGCAGCACAGTTTCTCAACAAGAACGGCATCGCCAAGAAGCGGATCAAGACGGTGAACCCGGAGAAGACGTCGGTGAGCCGCATCCGCAACCAGGATCTGGTGGTCAGCTTCATCTCCTGTGGGTTTCACTACCCGTGGAGCACCTATGCGGTCTTCTTCCGCGATGCCATCGCGCCCGGCGGCCAGATTATCCTCGACATCCGGCGGCGGACCCTGGACCGCACCAAGGCCGAGCTTTCCGCCCTCGGCGACGTGACAGAGCTCGACGCCGGGTTCAGCCCGAAGGCGGCCCGGGTGAAGGTCGTCCGAAAGGGCTGACCTCTCGCGCCGACAGCAGGTCTAACCGCAAGGGCAAACAACCAACAGATCTTGGCCCGGACCCATGGCCAGCTGCCCCTCACGGGCAAGTCATGGCCAAGTGCCAGTTGATTGTGTGCTGCGTGGACTCGCCGGCAAAATGCCCTGTGCCTTTCAGCACGAGGCCACCACTGTCCATCTCGTGCGGAATGACGCACCGGTTCTCAAGGCGCATCGTCGCACCCGGACCAAGATCGTGAGTGTAGCCGATCCGCCCGGTGTTGCCGCCCGCACCATCGTAGGCTTCGTCTGCGACGTAGCCGCCACTGTCAAAGACGATTTCCCGATCGGTGACATTGGTCAGTGTGTAGAATATCTTGCAGGTGTGATGGCCGTAGCGCTCGGCCCAGCCGCCGGACCCATACCGACACTCCTCCATCTTCTCGAGCTGTGCCAAGATCGGGCCCGTGCTGCCATCGACGTCTGCGGCGAAACCTAGCCCAGCGAACAATGCAACCCCGACGGCGGAAAGCGTGAGAGCGGCATGTATCCCATGCCGTGGATTTGCGTTTCTGTGTGTCATCCAAACCTCCTTTTCCGAAAGTGGCTCGCGCGCTTCGCATTTTAAACGAACATCAGCAAAGAACGATCCCGCCTATAGTCGCATCACCTCGCCCACAACGCCCATTGGTCCAAAGAAAAAGGGCGCTCCGAAGAGCGCCCATTCCGTTGCATGTCCGTTTGTCTCAGTTGCCGGTGGCGTTTTCCACGTCGACCGAAACGCCGGGCCCCATCGTGGACGAAAGCGACACCTTCTTCATGTAGGCGCCTTTCGCCCCGGCGGGCTTGGCTTTCTGAACGGCTTCCACGAAGGCGCGCACGTTTTCGACGAGCTTGCCTTCATCGAACGAGGCTTTGCCGACACCGGCGTGAACCACGCCGGCCTTCTCGACCTTGAACTGGACCTCTCCGCCCTTGGCCGCGGCCACGGCGTCTTTGACATCCATCGTCACCGTGCCGACCTTGGGGTTCGGCATCAGGTTGCGGGGCCCGAGGATCTTGCCCAGACGCCCGACGATCGGCATCATGTCCGGCGTAGCGATGCAGCGATCGAACTCGATCTTGCCGCTCTGGATGGTTTCCATCAGGTCTTCGGCCCCGACGATGTCGGCCCCGGCCTCCTTGGCCTCTTCGGCCTTCGGCCCGCGGGCGAAGACGGCGACGCGCACGTTCTTGCCGGTGCCGTTGGGCAGGCTGACCACGCCGCGGACCATCTGGTCGGCGTGGCGCGGGTCGACGCCGAGGTTCACGGCGACTTCGACGGTCTCATCGAATTTCGCGGTCGCATTCGCCTTAACGAGCGCGACGGCTTCCTCGACGCTCACGTTTTCCTTGCCGGCGAAAGCTTCGCGGGCGGCGCGGGTGCGTTTTCCAAGCTTGGCCATGATTTACCCTTTCACCTCGATGCCCATCGACCGGG
>JANTFS010000289.1 GCA_024763335.1 Paracoccaceae bacterium
ACCGACCGGAGCGCAGAGATGATCCCCGTCCGTGGATACGAAGGCAAGAAGATCGCCGTGCTCGGGCTTGGCCGCTCGGGCCTGGCCGCCGCCCGCGCGCTGGAGGCCGGCGGCGCCATTGCCTTGTGCTGGGATGACAGCCCCGAGGCCCGGGCCGGGGCCGAAGCCGCCGGGCTCACGCTTCACGACCTGTCGCGCCCCGGCGCCTTCGATGGCCTTGCCGCGCTGATCACCTCGCCGGGCATTCCGCATCTCTATCCCGCGCCCAACCGCCACATCGCCCGCGCCTATGCCATGGGCGTGCCGGTGGACAATGATGTCGGGCTGTTTTTCCGCGCCTTCGCCACGCCCGAATGGGACCGGTTCGACCAGACGCCCAAGGTCATCGCCGTCACCGGCTCGAACGGCAAATCCACCACCTCGGCGCTGATCCACCACATTCTCGAAGACCTCGGCCGGCCCACCCAGCTCGCCGGCAACATCGGCCGCGGGGTGCTCGATCTCGACCCCGCCGGCGACGGCGATGTCGTGGTTCTGGAGCTCAGCTCCTACCAGACCGAGCTGGCCCGCGCGCTCACGCCCGACATCGCCGTGTTTACCAACCTGTCGCCCGACCACCTTGACCGCCACGGCGGCCTCGGCGGCTATTTTGCAGCCAAGCGCCGGCTGTTTGCCGAGGGCGGGCCGGACCGGGCCATCATCGGCGTGGACGAGGCCGAAGGGCAGTTCCTGGCCGACCAGATGGGCGAAGGGCCGGGCGACGACCGGGTGATCCGGGTGTCGGTGGCGCAGAAGCTGACCGGGCCGGGCTGGCAGGTGTTTGCCCGCAAGGGATTTCTCTCGGAATACCGCAAGGGCCGGCAGGTCGCCTCGATCGACCTGCGTGCGATGAAGGGCCTGCCGGGCCGGCACAATCACCAGAATGCCTGCGCCGCCTATGCCGCGGCGCGCACACTCGGCCTCGCGCCGCGCCAGATCGAGGCGGCGCTGGCCTCGTTCACGGGCCTGCCGCACCGCTCGCAGCTGGTCGCGCAGAAGGACGGGGTCGCCTTCGTGAACGATTCCAAGGCCACCAACGCCGACAGTGCCGCCGCCGCGCTGCAGGCGTTCGACCGGTTGCGCTGGATCGCCGGAGGCCTCGGCAAGGAAGGTGGCATCGCGGCGCTGGCGCCGCATCTCGGCCATGTCGCGAAGGCCTATCTCATCGGCCATTCGGCGCGCGAATTCGCGCTGCAACTGGGCGACACCCCGCACGAGATCTGCGAGACGATGGAGCAGGCGGTGGCGCGCGCCGCGGCGGAGGCGGAGCCGGGCGAGACCGTGCTGCTCGCCCCGGCCGCCGCGAGCTTCGATCAATACGCCGACTTCGAAGCCCGGGGCGAGGATTTCATCCGCCATGTCAAGGCCTTGACCGGCTGATCGCGCGACATAGCGCAAAACTGGCTGAAAATTCGCCGCAGAAATTGGCCGACTCCCCCTCGATTTCGGGCCTCGTTCGCGCCATACTGTACTGCGCGCGCGCGTCGGGCCGGCGCGGTCCGTTTGGCCCCGGGTCGGGCGCACGCCCCCAATCTCAGCGGCCGGACGCCCTGCCGGCGGAAAGGATCTCCATGGCCCGACGAACGCCGGATGTACCCGACAAGATATTCGAGGCAGCCGAGAGCAGCTGGAGCAAGTGGCGCCGGGAAATCCCCACATCGCCGCGAACGGTGGATCCGGCAACGTTGCGCATCCACACCCGCCATCTCGACCCCGACGCCGCCAAGAGCCCCGAGCAGCAACTGATCGAGAAGATCCGCCGGCGGATGCGGGAATATCCCGAGTGGTACGAGACCCGGCCCGAAGCCGTGTCGGAGGTGGTGAGTGCCCGGCTCGACGCCATCGGCACGATCCTCGCGCGCGAGATGCCGGTCAGCGACGATCCGGTCGAGGTGTGGCAGATCCCGCTGTCGGTGTTCAACTGGCTGGAAGACGGCCCGGAGGGCGAGGTCTTCCATCGCGGCGCGCTGCTGGCATGGTCGAGCGCGGAAAAATTCAACGACGCCAATGCGCCGGGGCTGGATGAGGCAGAGCGCGCCCGGTTGCGCCAGCCGTTCCTCGAGCTTTCGCCGCTGTTGCTGCGCGCGGTGCTGGAGGAGTTGCTGCAAACCGGGCTTTGGGTGAGTTTTGCCGAGAAATTCGTCGGCAACGAGCTTCAGTTCCTCGTGCTCCGGGTGCAGCGCCCGATCGACGAGAGCGGCTGATCGCGCGCCGCGGTGGCCAGGATCACGCCGGCAGCGGCGGCGGCGCTTCACCAAAGAAACGCCGCGTGAGCGCGGCATCTTTCTCGCGCAGGGCGCGCAGCGGTTCCGATCCGGCCAGCAGCCGGGCCTTGATCGGGGCGCGCAGCAGCCGGGCGGCAAGCCGTTGCCACCAGGGCAGGGCCCGGGCCTGACGGGCAAAGTAGCTGTCGAGCCCGTCGCGGCGGAAGTGCAGGATCGCCTCGAGCTCATCACCGTCGGCATAGAAGCCGCAATGGAAATTGCAGGTGGCGAAGGCGGCGTCCGGCAGATCGAACGCGCCCAGCCCGGTGGTTTCGAAACTGCGTTGCAGGAAGTGGCGGTAGTCGGTGCGGCAGGCCGGGCCGCCGCCAAGGTTGAACACCCGCCCCGCGAGAGCGTCGCGCGCCGCGGGGGCGGCGGCAAAGGCGGCGCCGACATCGCGCGGC
>JANTFS010000290.1 GCA_024763335.1 Paracoccaceae bacterium
GCCGGTGCGCGCCCAGTTGATGATGTCCTCGGTGGTGGTGAGCAGGAACCCCTTGTCGTTGAGTTCCTCGCCCATGAGCCGGGCCGCCGCATCCTTGTCGGCGCCCGCGGTGTTCGCCCCGGTCGTCACGCCCATTCCAGAGCCCCCTTCTTCCACTCATAGGCAAAACCGATGGTGAGCACCGCGAGGAAGATCATCATCGACCAGAAGCCCACCAGCCCGATATCCTTGAACGCCACCGCCCATGGAAACAGGAAGGCGATCTCGAGATCGAAGATGATGAACAGGATCGACACGAGGTAGAACCGCACGTCGAATTTCATCCGCGCGTCGTCGAAGGCGTTGAACCCGCATTCATAGGCCGAGACCTTTTCCGGGTCGGGATGGCGCACCGCGAGCAGCGCGGCGGCGATCAGGAAAACGAGGCCAAGGGCGATGGCAACGGCCAGGAAAATGATGATGGGGAGATAGTCGCGAAGAAATTCTTCCACGTGAGGCTCCTTTGGCGGGCGCGCCGCGACAGTTTCGCTCACAGCGCGGTTTACTCTCCGTGCCGCGGGGGGTCAACCGAACGACGTTTTAATTCCTGATTTCGCATGCAAGATTGCGCGGGCGCCACGCGAGGATTTTTTGCTTGTGTTTTCCGCCCCTTAGCGGCCAACCCGCGCAGGCCGCGCGGCGTCATCAGCGCCCGGACACCCAGCGACATGTGACATTTTTTTCCACCCTCGCCCCCTGCGTCTCACCCCGCCGCAACCCGCACCGCGCACAGCAGCATCAACAGCGCCAACGGCCCCCACAGCCGGCGTTCGGGAATCGACGGCGTGATCAGGTTGAGCAGCGCCGAGAGTCCCGACAGGCCGACGACGGTCCAGAACAGCCATTCGGGCGGCGTCGGGGAGGTCAGCCCGGCCCGCCCGAGCACGACGATGGCGAAAAACGCGATCAGCACGCCCTGCCCGATGGCCGCGAGCCGCATCCCGGGCGGCAGTCTCCCAGGATACCGCCCGCCCATGGCGAGATGCCCCCACGGGGCGCCGAGCGTCAGCGCGAGCTGGAACAGGGCCACGACAACAGCCAGCGCGGCATAGAGCCAGGCCGCGGCGGCAATCACGCGAGGCCCCCGGGCTGGATCAGGCCGGAGGAGCGGCCGACGAAATTGCATTTTTCGAACATTGTTCTCACTTTATTCCGCCTAAAATTGCGTATTGCTGATACTTTTCCAACTATCGTGCCAAATCCGCGCGTGCCTTCCGATGCGCCTGCGCGCAGGCTTGCGAATAGCAGCACAGGATGATCCTGTCCGGCTTGCGGCCCGCATCCTGCCAATCGGTCACCACCCGCATGGCCACCCGCGCCGCCTGATCCGGCGGGTAGCCGTAGACCCCGGTCGAAATGGCCGGAAAGGCGATGCTGCCGCAGCCCGCCGCCTCGGCCAGCGCCAGAGACTGGCGGTAACAGGAGGCCAGCAGAGCCGCCTCGCCGTGACCGCCGCCATGCCACACCGGGCCGACCGTGTGAATCACATAGCGCGCCGGCAGGGCGTAGCCCCTCGTCAGCCGGGCTTCGCCGGTCGGACAACCGCCAAGCCCGCGGCATTCGGCCAGCAGCCCCGGACCCGCCGCACGGTGAATCGCGCCGTCGACACCGCCGCCGCCCAACAGGCTCTGGTTCGCCGCGTTCACGATCGCATCGACGTGCAGCGTCGTGATGTCGGCCACGATGATCTCGATCGTCATTGGCACCACCCGCTTCGGACCCCGCCATGATACACCCGGGCGTGGCCGGATGACACCATGGGACCGGCCACATCCTTGCCGTCGAGCGACAGCACGATGAGCAGCCGCCCGTAGCGGTCAACGCCCTTGCTCCGGGTCTCGATCCTGCCCGCGCTCCAGATCAGCGACCGCAGATACGCCGTCGCAACCATGCCGCGGCGCCATTCCGATGCGCAGCCGGGCGAGAAGATCTCGGGCGTGTCGAAGCCCACCAGCCGGCCCCGGTTCTCGCTCCGGCCGGGGCAGGACAGGCCCACCGTGTCGCCGTCGATCACCCGGGTGACGCGGCACCCCGTCGTCGGGGTCGCATAGGCGGAGACCAGTTCGGCCAGCCGCAGCAGGATGATCACCGCAACCGGCGCAAACACCGCCAGACGCGCCAGCCGCAGCCCGGCGGCACGCCGCCACCGGCGCCGCGCGTCGCGCCGCTCAAGGGCACGCCACGCATGCTTTTGGCGGCGGCGGGGAGAGGGCGTGGTGTCGGACACGACACGCAGTCGCGCCCGGCCCGCCCGGCTTTTGCGGCGTCGGATCATCTTCTGCTCCGCCTCCCCTGCCCCTCGCCTCCTTCTAGCCGCAACGACACCGGCCGACAAACCCACTGGCCCTCGCCCACGCCTTGCGCTATCTCGCGGGGGCGATGACCCAGACCCTGACGATCCGCCGCCCCGACGACTGGCACCTGCACCTGCGCGATGGCCACATGCTCAAGGCCGTGCTGCCGGAAACCGCGCGCCATTTCGCCCGCGCCATCGTGATGCCCAACCTCGTGCCGCCAGTGGTCACCGGCGCCGATGCCGCGGCCTACCGCGCGCGGATCATGGCCGCCCTGCCCGAGGGGCTCGATTTCACGCCCCTGATGACCCTCTACCTCACCGAGGAGACCGATGCCGATGACGTCGCGCAAGCGGCGAAAGAGGGGCTG
>JANTFS010000291.1 GCA_024763335.1 Paracoccaceae bacterium
GCCATTCCGCCGCAAGTGCACGCCGCTCCGCCTCCACCAGCTCTGGCACATCCCGAATCCGTGCGCCCTGCCCGCGCATGTGGTCCATCAGCCGGTGTGAATGCAGGATGGTCGGCACCGCATCCTCGGGCTCCCACGCATCCAAGAGCGTCACCCGGCGCAAGTTGAACTCCTCGGGCAAAACGTGAAACCGAAGATCGGAGCGCCACAGCATGTCCTTGAACACAGGCTGATCGCGCCCGCCCCCGGCTTCGCCAAAGCGCCGCGCCCACTCGGCCAGAAACTCCAGCATCCGCTCGGAGCGCCGGTAGAGGAGCACACCCGTGTTGAACTGCGGAAAGGCCCGCGGCGTGGCCTCCCCCGCCCCTGCCTGAATGAGCGCCGAGGCGCGGCGCACATCATGCGCCACGGCCAGCTCGAACCGGTCCAGAACGTCAAACAGGTCGCCCAGCGGATTGAGCACCAGCGTATCGGCATCAAGAAACAGCGTGCGCTCAAACCGCGTGCGCGCCATGCATTCGAGCTTCGAGCGCGCATGCGGGCGTTCGATCCCGTGCACCCGGTCAAACAGCCCCGGCGCCACCGCGCTCACCTCATCGGTGAAGAGATCGACCGCCAGTCCCGGCTCCACCGCCCTCAGCGAGCGCGCCGACGCCTCCGCCAGCTCGCGGTATCCGGCGCCCGTCGCCACGTAGATCACACCCGTTTCCATGCCCCCAACAAACCCGCAAGCCCCGCATCGGCACAAGCCCCTTTCATCTTTCTGAAAATATCCTCGGGGGGGCGTTCAGTTCGCATCGCGAACTGAACGTGGGGGGCAGACAGCCCCCCGGCGGGTCGCCGCAGGCGAAATCCCTGCGTGGCTTGACTCATACGCCCATCCTTCGTAAACGGCCCCGAACCCCGGAAGTGGCAAAGCTTCCGGTCCCATGGCCCAAGGCCGGGATCGCCCCCCGTCAGCGCGTCGCGCCCACGGGGGCGCGCCCGTTTGACAGCCGCCCACGGGGGCGGTGCCTGCCGCCTCGGGTTGGGAATGGCCCGCGCCCGCCCCATATGGGGGCACATGCAAAGACAACGGCACGAAGGAGCCGAGACAGATGTTCGAAAGCCTCTCTGACCGCCTCTCCGGCGTCTTCGACCGGCTGACCAAGCAGGGCGCGCTCTCCGAGGACGACGTCAAGACAGCCCTGCGCGAGGTCCGGGTGGCGCTGCTCGAGGCCGATGTTTCGCTGCCCGTGGCGCGCGACTTCGTCAAGCGGGTGCAGGAAAAGGCCACCGGGCAGGCGGTGACGAAATCCGTCACCCCCGGCCAGCAGGTCGTCAAGATCGTCCATGACGAGCTGGTCGCCGTGCTCACCGGCGAGGGCGATCCGGGCAAGCTCAAGATCGACAACCCGCCCGCGCCGATCCTCATGGTCGGCCTGCAGGGCGGCGGCAAGACCACCACCACCGCCAAGATCGCCAAGCGCCTGCACGAGCGCGAGGGCAAGAAGGTGCTCATGGCAAGCCTCGACGTCTACCGCCCCGCCGCCATGCAACAGCTCGAAATCCTCGGCCAGCAGATCGGCGTCGACACCCTGCCGATCGTGCCCGGCGAAAAGCCTGTCGACATCGCCAAACGCGCCCGGACGCAGGCGGCCTTGGGCGGCTACGACGTCTTCCTGCTCGACACCGCCGGCCGGCTGCACATCGACGAAGTTCTGATGGACGAAGTCGAGCAGGTCCGCAACGCGGTGAACCCCCGCGAAACCCTGCTCGTGGTCGATGGCCTGACCGGTCAGGTCGCCGTCGAGGTCGCGCAGGAGTTTGACGACAAGGTGGGTATCTCCGGCGTGGTCCTCACCCGGATGGACGGCGACGGGCGCGGCGGCGCGGCGCTCAGCATGCGCGCCGTCACCGGCAAGCCGATCCGCTTTGTCGGCGTGGGCGAAAAGATGGACGCGCTCGAAACCTTCGAACCCGAGCGCATCGCCGGGCGCATCCTCGGCATGGGCGACATCGTGGCGCTGGTCGAGAAAGCGCAGGAAACGATCGAGGCCGAACAGGCCGAACGCATGATGCGCCGCTTCAAGAAGGGTCAGTTCAACATGAACGACCTCAAGATGCAGCTCGAACAGATGGTCAAGATGGGCGGCATGGAAAGCGTCATGGGCATGATGCCCGGCATGGGCAAGATGGCCAAGCAGGTGAGCGAGGCCGGCGTCGATGACAAGATGCTCAAGCACCAGATCGCGCTGATCGAGTCGATGACAAAGCGCGAGCGCGCCAATCCCGGGCTGCTGCAGGCCAGCCGCAAGAAACGTATCGCCAAGGGCGCCGGGCAGGACGTCTCCGACCTCAACAAGCTTCTGAAAATGCACCGGCAGATGTCGGACATGATGAAGAAGCTCGGGCGGATGGGCAAAGGCGGCATGCTCAAGCAGGCGATGAAAGGCATGTTCGGCGGCAAGGGAATCGGTGGCGGCGGGCTGCCCGGCGGCATGCCCGACATGAATGACCCGAAAGCGATGGAAGAGGCGGCGAAGATGCTCGGCCAACAGCCCGGCGGCCTGCCCGGGCTCGGCGGCGGCGGCATGCAGCTGCCTTCGGGGCTTTCGGGGCTGGGCAAGAAGAAATGATGTCGGCACTGGCGTCATACCTTGGCGCGGCCAGCGCCCGGCCCGCCGGGCGCCGCGGCCG
>JANTFS010000292.1 GCA_024763335.1 Paracoccaceae bacterium
GTGGGAAACCGCCTATGCGCTGGCCTGCGATGTCGCCGCCGCCGATGGCATGCTCAACGAGACCGAGCTGCGCCTGCTCGAGGAAATCCGCTACGAGTTGAACATCGACCGCCTGCACGCCGCCGCCATCGAACGCGGCGCCCGGGCGCGACACATGACCTTGTAGAAGGAACGCAGCCCGTCAAGCGCGGTCAGGAAGCGAGTGCCAGATCGAGGTATTCGATCGGATAGCCGTTTTCGACGAGCAGTTGCGTGGCATTCTCATAGAAATACTGCAACCCCTCGCAATAGATCGAAGGGTTGGCAAAGCCGTTGCGAGACGAAAACCTGTTTTCGAGGTCGCCGCCACCGCATAGCGAATACCATTCGCAATGGCCGCATTTCGGAGCAATATCGCGCTGGGCTGCCTGAATTTCGGCAAAGATTGGATCCTCGAGGAACTCGCGCAGCGTTGTCGTTCCGACGGAATATTCCGGGGTCTCCCTGAACCAGGAAAGTGCCGGAATATAGCTGTCGTCGATCCCGACCTTGCCGTCGGAATGCAGGATGATGACCTGGGTTACCCGCTTCCGGCCCGAATCCTTGGCGAAGGTCACTTCATCATCGGAATGCGCCGTGGCCAACTGGAAATGCGAGAGAAATTCATTGATGTAGCGCACACGCAATCCGGGATCGTCATGGGTGAGCCAGGCACGGAAAATTTCATAGAGCGCCTCGCCATAGGCGAGCGCGGTGTCCTGGCCGCCGGTAAAGCCCGCGTCGTGCGAACGATCCGGCAAAAGGAAGCTCATGCGTCTGAGCCCGAGACCGGCTAGATAGGAAAACACCTGTTCGGGATCGTTGGCAGTATCGAGAACCGAGATCGTGGCAGGGCCAAGAAATTCGGCCCCCTCCATCGAGCGCTGGCGCAACGCCCCGAGATTTGCCTCGGTCTTTTCGAAGGTCGAACGTCCGCGATGATCCAGCCGATGCCGGTCATTCGCCAAGCGATCTCCGTCGATCGAAACGCCCATATGCACGCGATGACGCGCGAGGATGTCGAGCCACTGCGGCGACATGATGGTGCCATTCGTCTGCATGTTGAACGTCAGATCCAGTTCCGGTTCGAGCCGGTCGCGAAAGGCCGAACAGATCGCATCGAAATTGCGCGGCTTGAGCATCATGGGTTCACCACCATGAAATGACAGTGAAAGCATGCGAATGCCGAGCTCGGCACAGCCTTCTGCAAGCCATTCGGCCATTCGGGTCGCGGTTTCGACACTGACGACCGGGGGGCGGGCCAGGGCTGTTTCGTCACCGAGGTGGAAATAATAGCAGTAGTCACAATTGATGTTGCAGCGTTCAACGACTTTGAAAACCACCTGCAAGCGGTCGAAATTCATGGTCTTTCTCCTGCCCGTCATGAAAAGGTGCCCCGGGCTCGGACTCGCGCCCGGGGCGGAGATGGCAGGCCCGTGTCAGGCCGTTCCCTGATGGTAGTCGCCGGAACCCTGGGTGTGTCCGTCGCCATCATTCTGCCAGTAGCCCCCGTCGGTCTGGTTGTAGTAACCGACGATTTCGGGCCCAAACCGCCCGGGTTTCAGGATCCCTTCCAGGATCCCTTTTCCGATCAGTTTGCGGCCTTCTTCCATCCGCTTGATCTGCACTGAAATGTTCTCTCTCTCGGGCATATCACTTTCCTTTCTTAGGATTATAAAAAGCTCACGGCACCAACCGATGAAATGGGAATCGGGTTTCTGCATCGCACCATGAACTCGTTATGCGTGTCACTTTCACCAAACTCGCGCAATGCGGGTATTCCATACCGTATCGCCACGCAGGGCGAAGGGTATCAGAGTTTTTCAACTTGGATCTTCACCATGCCGAACGTTCGCCTGGCCCAATTCTCCGGGAGGGCGTCACGATTCCCTTCCCCCGAGCGCGTTGCCAGAGGGAGCGCCACTGGTCCGGGTGGCCACAGGCTACGGTGGCGGGCAGCGCCCCCGCCTCATCTCAGCCTCGTCTCAGCCTCAGGGCGCCAGATGCCGCGCCATCCCGGGCGTCGGAAAACACGTTGCCTTCTCGCCCTGCGCCTCCTGCCAGCGCCCGATCGAGCGACGCGTCTTGTGTCCGGGCAGCCCATCGACGCCACCGACGTCATGCCCCAGCGCCTCAAGCCCGCGCTGTATGGCGGCGATCTCGCCACGGGTCATCTTGCCGATATCTGCCCAAGCGCCGGCAAAATCGCCCACGCCATAGGCGATCCGGTCGCCCACATGACCGACGAACAGCGCATAAAGGTCGGAACGGTTGTAGCGCTTGAGCACGTAGAAGTTCGGCGTCACCAGAAAGGCCGGCCCCTTGCGCCCGGCAGGGAGCATCAGGCTCGCCGCGCCATCCAGCTCGTGCGCCGGAAACGGCCGCCCGCTCACCCGCGTCACCCCCATCGCTGCCCATTGCGAGATCGGCCGCGCCTGATCGGGCCCTTCGAGCGTGCAGGAGAGCCCCTCTGGCAACACCACCTCGAAGCCCCAGTCCCGCCCTTTCTGCCAGCCATGGACCAGCAGGAAATTGGCAATCGAGGCAAGCGTGTCGGCAGCACTTGCCCAGATGTCCACCCGCCCGTCGCCATCGCCGTCAGCCCCGTAGGCCAGAAACGAGCGCGGCATCATCTGCGGCTGCCCAAGTGCCCCGGCC
>JANTFS010000293.1 GCA_024763335.1 Paracoccaceae bacterium
TCGGCCTGCCATTCCGGCAAATTCCTGACAGACCATGAATTCCACGCCATCGCGATGCCGCAGATCGGGCCGGGCAAGGTCGAGCGTTTCGAAACCGATACGCGTGATATCGGGCGGCTGCGGGTGACCGGAGATCCGAAGGATATCTACCGCTTCCGCACGCCCTCCTTACGCAATGTTGCGCTGACGGGACCCTACGGTCACACCGGCGCCTACGCGACGTTGGAGGCCGTCGTGCGCCATCACCTCGATCCGGTGAAAGCGCTGTTCAGCTACGATATCTCGCAGGCCATCCTGCCCGAACTGGAAGGCGCGGCGCAGTGGGATACGGCGGTGCTGGCCGATGCGCGGGAAATCACCGCCATCGCCGAGGCGAACGAGCTGGCACCCATCGACTTGAGCGATGAAGAGGTCGCGGCCCTGATCGCCTTCCTCGAAAGCCTGACGGATCCGTCAAGCCGAACGGGGCGGTTGGGCATCCCCGATCAGGTGCCAAGCGGTTTGCCGGTGGACTAGAGCGGCTCAGAGGCGCTCCAGCGTCAACCCGTTCTCGATACGGGTCACCCGAAGGATGCAATCGGCCTCGATCTCCGCCCAGGCGGTGGCCTGCCCGTCGGGCCAGGTCACGCGCAGGTCGGCGGTTTCGGCATCACCGAGCCCGAAGTGTTCGGGCAGGGCGGCGCCACTGGCATGGCCACCGCCCACGGTGATCTCGCGGCTGTAGACCTTTTCGCCCACCCGCAGGTCGATCCATGCGCCCACCGCCCGGGTATTGGGCCCCGATTGAGACAGTTCGATCTCAAGCCAATGGCGCGGTGCCGGTGTGGTGTTCTCATAGATTTCAACAGGGACACGCCGGTTGACCACGGCGAGATCAAGCAGCCCGTCGAGATTGAGATCGACGAGCGCGGCACCACGAGACCGCGCCATGCTGGCAACGCCGGCCTCCACTGACGCTTCGTGAAACACGCCATCTTCTCCCTGCACGAGGAGCGAATTTGGGTCTTCCATCGCGTTCGAAGGCATTTGCTCGACATTGCCCTTGGCGATGAAAACGTCATCGCGCCCGTCATTGTTCACGTCGCCAAACGCGATATGCCACCCCGTCGACGGGCGCCCGTCATCACCCAGATGCGGGCGGTGGGCGGCGGTCCCGAGCCCAAAGGCGGCAGTGACCCATGTTGGACCATCACCCTCGCGGATCTGGAACAATTGGTCACCCATCGAAGAAAGATAGACCTCGGGTAAACCGTCGCCGTTCATGTCGCGCGACGCGATTCCCATGCCCCAGAGCGAATACGAACGCCATCCGTCTTCGGCCGTGTAAAGGCGGGGTTCGGCCTCCATTGCCCAGAGCTGTTCCTGCCCGCCCCGCACGTAGTAATGGCGGTCATTGCTCAATCGAAGGTCGGCGCGTCCTTGCCGGTTCCAGTCGCTAAACAAGGCCGAAAGGGCGCAATAACCCGGCTCCAGCACCGTTGGCGCGGTGTAGGACGTTCCAACCGGGCGATAAAGCTGGTTGATGTCGCAGGCTTCAAACGGGCCCTTGGGATTGGTCCGATCGACATAATTGCCAAACACGAGCGTAGGTAGGTCGCGCCCATCCTCCCAGGTTGCGGAGAAGGCCGTGGTCCATCGGTCATCGGACTTGAAGCCAAGGGTGGCGTCCATCGGCTCGAAGCTGCAATCGCCCGCCCCCTTGAGCAGGATGTTTTCGCCCACGCGCATCACGGCCAGATCAAGCTGACCGTCGCCGTCGATGTCGAGCGGATAGGCCCCTGTCACGCCGGTGACGGCAAGTGCTGCCGGGGTCGCGGCACGAAACCGCGGTGTTGCGCCCCGGGTGCCGGTCTCATTGACCAGCAGCGAGGCGGGGTTTGTCCCGCCTGCCGCAACCAGGTCCGGGAAATGATCGCCATTGCAGTCGAACGCGGCGATTCCCCCGCCGACGAAGTGCTCCCACCCGCCGGCATAGATGTGCTCGGGCGCATCGACGGGGCGAAAGGCCGGGTCGGCGAGCGCCAGCCCGGGGGCAAGAATGGCAAGAACGGCAAATTTACGCATCGAGGGCCAACCTCCGAATAGCGAGCTCTGTTACGCCTTCCATCGCGTAGGCCGCGGCACCCTTGGCCCACATTGAATCACTCCAGCGGTGGATACGCACCTCGGGTGGTTGCGCATCAACCTGCACCACCTCGTCGCGCATCGCC
This sequence comes from Paracoccaceae bacterium, assembly GCA_024763335.1. Lineage (GTDB taxonomy): Bacteria > Pseudomonadota > Alphaproteobacteria > Rhodobacterales > Rhodobacteraceae > Sinisalibacter. The sequence goes on from JANTFS010000293.1 coordinate 2,211, forward strand.
GCGATCACGTCGTCCGAATAGAGAAAATCCCGGCTCATCCGCTCACCCGAGAGGATGATGAGCTTTGGGTCGAAGATATTGACGATATTGGCAAGGCCCATGGCGAACATTCGGCTGGCACGATCGAGAATCGTGACGGCCGTGTGGTCGCCGGACCGCGCCGCCTGAAACAAGGCTTCCAGCCGGTCGGATCGGCTCTTGCCGGCAATGCCGGGCAGCGAGATATCGGCTTCGCGCAGCAGCGCATAGTCTGCCACGTAGGCCTCGAGACAGCCACGCTGGCCACACCGGCAAAGCGCTCCGTCGAGATGAACTTTGGTGTGCCCAAACTCGGCGCCACAGCCACGGGTGCCGCGATAGATCTTGTCGTCAATCACGATACCCATGCCGACGCCTTGTTCGATCGTCACCACGATAAAGTCGCTGACCCCGCGCCCTTCGCCAAAGAGTTG
>JANTFS010000294.1 GCA_024763335.1 Paracoccaceae bacterium
CAGATGACCGAGATGCCGCAGCTCGTCGCCGCGATGCACTCTCTCGTCGGCCTGGCGGCCGTCTTCGTGGGCTTCAACGCCTGGTTCGAGATGGTGCGCGTGGGCGCGATGGATCACGAGGCCCAGGCGGCGCTCAAGGGGTTTGCCGCCCTGATCGCGCACAAGACGCCGGTGGAGCTGACCATCCTGCGTGGCGAGCTGTTCCTCGGCATTTTCATCGGGGCGGTGACCTTCACCGGCTCGGTCGTCGCCTTCGGCAAGCTCGCGGGCAAGATCACCTCCGCGGCGACCAAGCTGCCGGGCGGGCATTTGCTCAACGCCACCGCGGCCGGCCTTTCGATCATCCTGATGATCATGTTCCTGAACGGGGCCGGGGCCTGGACGCTCTACCTGATGACATTGCTGGCCTTCTTCATCGGCTACCACCTCATCATGGGGATCGGCGGGGCGGACATGCCGGTCGTGGTCTCGATGCTGAACTCGTATTCCGGCTGGGCCGCGGCGGCGATCGGCTTCTCGCTGGGCAATGATTTGTTGATCGTCACCGGCGCGCTGGTGGGCTCGTCGGGTGCGATCCTGTCCTACATCATGTGCGTGGCGATGAACCGGTCGTTCATCTCCGTCATCCTCGGCGGTTTCGGCGGCCCGCAGGGTGAGGCCCAGGCGATCGAGGGCGAACAGATTGCCATCGACGCCGAAGGCGTGGCCGCGGCGCTCAACGATGCCGACAGCATCATCATCGTGCCGGGCTATGGCATGGCGGTGGCGCAGGCGCAGCAGTCGGTGGCGGCGCTCACCGAGAAACTGCGCGCGAAGGGCAAGAACGTGCGCTTCGGCATCCACCCGGTGGCGGGGCGTTTGCCCGGGCACATGAACGTGCTGCTCGCCGAAGCCAAGGTGCCCTACGACATCGTGCTCGAGATGGACGAAATCAACGACGATTTCCCGAACACCGACGTGGTCATCGTGATCGGCTCGAACGACATCGTGAACCCGGCCGCCGAGGAAGACCCGAACAGCCCGATCGCCGGGATGCCGGTGCTCGAGGTGTGGAAGGCAAAGCAGGTCTTCGTCTGCAAGCGTGGCCAGGGCACGGGCTATTCGGGCATCGAAAACCCGCTGTTCTACAAGGAGAACACGCGGATGTTCTATGGCGATGCAAAAGCCTCGATGGACAGCCTTATTCCGCTGATCGACTGATCCTGCGGGAGAAAATGGAAGGCCCCGCTGGAAACCGCGGGGCCTTTTTCGTGGAGGTCGCTGATGTCCGGAAGACTTTGGGTCCTCCTGTTGAGCGCGGCGGTCGCGACCGGGTTCATCTTCGGCGATGATCTGCGCAGGCGGTTCGTTCGCTGGTGGAAGATCGACGCGTGCCTTGATGCCGGTGGCAGGTGGGATCGCGCGCGTGACACCTGCGATGGGGCTCGATAGCTGGTCGCGCGGGCGACCGGCTGGCTCCCGCCTCTGATCGTGCTGATGACGAGGAAAAGGCCGCGCCCGATCCAGCGGGCACGGCCTGGTCTATTCGTGGTCCGGCACGGCGTCTCGATCGGTGGCGAGAAGCGGGCGGCCGCCCGCTCATGCCGGAAGGTCGCGCCTTGTGCGACAGCGCGGTGGCGTTTCGGCCTCAGACGCCGTGTTCGATCAACGCGTTGCCGGTCGAAAGTTCGTCACCCACTTTTCCGGCAAGCGTGACGGTGCTGGTTGCGACGCTGATCCCGATGGCGGCGCCCAGGCCGATGATGGCGGCCGTGAGGACAACCCAGTCCACGGTGACAGCCCCGGTTTCGTCGCGGAAAAAAGCCTTGATGCGCATAATATCTACCCTGTGGTGATCGCTAACTGGTCGGTACGATGTGGAATGGCAGCGCAAAATGTCCTGAGTGAGGCGAAGACTTGCGGGAGGTTGGGCGTTTTCGTGTTTCGGCCGGTTTTTTCGCGGGTTGGACGAAGCTGCGAGGCGGCGCTCTGGTGTGCCCGGTCTGTGGCGGCGGGTTGGAGCGATGCCGGCGCGCGACCAAAACGTATATACAAAAGACACACAAACGAGTAACAATCGAGACACCCGTCCGATGAGGCATGCAGATCATGGCAAAGCGCGCCAAACACAAGAAAGATGCCCAGTTGATGATCCGTATCAACAAGGCCGAGCGCGATGACTTCGTCGAACTCTGCGAGGAACTGGATACCAGCGCGGCGCGCGAAGTGCGGCGTTTCATCCGCGCCTTCCTCAAGGAGCATGGGGCCGGTAAAGAGACCTTGAAAGGATAGAAAATGGCCAAGAAGAGCAAAGTGAAAGCGCTCAAAGCCGAGGTGAAAACCCGCAAGGCGAAGGTCGCCAAGCAGAAGAAAAAGCTAAAGTCCGCCAAGAAGGCGCTCAAGAAAGCGAGTTGATCGACCCGATCGACTTTGCGGGCCGGGGTCCAGGACCGCGGCCCGGTTCATTTCCGGAGACGGCCATGAAACGACTTACCGACATCCCGGGGATCGGCCCGGCGCTCGATGCACGACTGCGCGAGATCGGCATAACCGAACCGGCCGCCCTGGCCGCCGCCGACGCCGCGCGCCTGACGGTGC
>JANTFS010000295.1 GCA_024763335.1 Paracoccaceae bacterium
CGCATATAAGGCGGCGAATGGGGCAGGGAGGTGGCTTTCGTGCTGGAGCGGATTTCGCGAACCGACATGATGTCGACGCAATAATCCTGCCCGCCGACGCGGAAAGACAAAAGCTCGATCGTGTTGTCATCCTTGGGCTTGTCCGGCGTGGGCGTCAGGTCTGTCATGCTGGTGCTCCTGTGGATAGCGATGAAACGGCGGTAGCCGGGGGCAGACCGCGGTCTGGCCTGGTGAGTCCGGAAGCCTGCGAGATCAGATCGACCGGATCGAGGATCAGCGCGATCTGCCCGTCCCCGAGGATCGTGGCCGCGGCAATACCGGGCACGCGGCCGTAACTGTCTTGCAGGCCCTTGATCACGACTTGGCGCTGGTCTTCGATCGAATCGACCACGACGGCGGCAGCGGTGCCGTCTTCCTTGCCAATCAACAGCACCACGCCGCCCGAATAGTCTTCCTGCGGGGCGCGATACCCGAGTTCTGCGCCCAGATCGAGGAGTGGGACGAACACATCCCGGATGTTGACCACTTGTGTTGAGGGCCCGAGCGGTCGGATATCATCCGGGCCGAGCGCCATCGTTTCGAGAATGGCGTTGAGCGGAATGACAAGCGTTTCATCCGCGACCTTGACGACCATGCCATCCAACACCGCGAGCGTGAGCGGCAGAGATATGGAAAAGGTCGTGCCCTGGCCCTTGTCCGATGAGATCGTGATGCGCCCGCCGAGCGCCTGGATCGCGCTGCGCACAACATCCATGCCAACGCCGCGCCCGGACAGGTTCGACACCTGGTCAGCCGTGGAAAAGCCAGGCAAGAACAGCAGGTTGTCGATCTCGCCATCTGACAACTGGGCATCCGCAGCCACAAGCCCGCGCTCGACAGCCTTGGCAAGCACCTTGTCGCGGTTGATGCCGCCCCCATCGTCGGCCACCTCGATGACAACCCGGCCGGACCGGTGCATGGCGCGCAGGACGACATGGCCTTCGCGCGGCTTTCCGGCGGCCTCGCGCGCATCGTTGGTTTCGAGCCCGTGATCCACCGCGTTGCGGATCATGTGGGTGAGCGGGTCGGCCAGGCGTTCGATCACCGTTTTGTCGACCTCGGTGTTTTCACCCTCGGTGTGCAGCCGAACGTCTTTGCCAATCGCGCCAGAGGATTCACGCACGATTCGGCTCATCCTTTGAAACAGAGATTTCACCGGCTGGGCCCGGATCATCATCACGCTTTCCTGAATGTCGCGGGTCAGTTGAAGGAATTCTTCAAGCCCGGCCCGAAGCGAAGAATTGGAGGCCAGCCCGGCGGCCTCGACGCTTTGTGAGAGCATGGCCTGATTGATGACGATCTCGCCAACCAGATTGACCAGCCTGTCGATGCGGTCAAGATCGACGCGCACCGTGGCGCGCGGCGTGGCCGCTGCGGGTGCGGAGCGTGCCGGGGTTTTCGGCGGGCTTGCGGGCGCCTTTTGCGGGGCTGCGGGGGGCACGGGCGTGTCTGGCTGCGCTTGTGGCTGCGCGGCCTCGGCCGGTTGAGTTTTCCGGTCTGGGGCCGGGTCCGGTTGGGGCAGGGGGGATGGATCGGCGATTGCGGGCGTATCATCGTCGCTCGACAACGCGGCGAGATCGGGCAGACCTTCCGGCAAAGCGAGGGACGGGGCGGGCGCGTTGCCGGGGAGCGGTTCAATCACCAACAGGCACAGACCCTCGACAAAATCGAAGGCCTCGCGGATCGCCGCTTCTCCCTCTTCGGTGTTCAGCGTCAGCTCCCAGGAAAGATGGCCATGCTCGGGATCAAGGTCATCAAGCCCGGGCAGGTCGTTCTCATGGCACACAACGCTGAGCGGGCCGAGATCACGCAAGGCGCGAAACAGGTAGAGCGGCTCGTTGCCATTGGCATAGAGGATCGGCTCGGGGCGGAAGGTAATCCGGTAGCCCGGCTCGTGTGGCCCAGGCTGATCGAGCCCGGCCAGGTCGGGAAAGGTGAGGTCGGGGAGATCGCCGGGGCCCGTGCCGCTGTCGTCGCCAAGATCAAGATCAAGCGATATGGTCGCTGGCTCGAAGTCGATCGGCTCGTCGGGTTCTTCCGGCTCGCCGCCTGCGACGAGATCTTGCAGGGCCTTGAGCACCGGTGCATCGCGTGCTTCGTCATGGTCGAGGCCGTCGCGGCTTTCGCGGACCAGATCGGTCAGGATATCGTAGCCTTGGAAGAACACCTTGAGCACGTCAGGGGTAAGAACGAGCCGATCTTCGCGCAGCTCATCCATCGCGGTCTCAAACTTGTGAGCAAAGCTCACCAGGCCATCGAGACCGAAAGCACCTGCACCGCCCTTGATTGAATGAACGGCACGGAACACGACATTGACCGTCTCGCTGTCATGCGTTCCATCATACATGGCCTGCAACCCGTCCTGCAGGCTTTCAAGCAACTCTTCGCATTCGATGAAAAACGAGGCGCGGATTTCCGCCATCGGGTCTGACATATCGCTACCCCGCTACCATTTTGAGGGCCTTGACCAGC
>JANTFS010000296.1 GCA_024763335.1 Paracoccaceae bacterium
AGCTCGTTGAGCCAGTCGAGGTCTGGCAGTTGGGCATAGGGCGCCTTGGCGTCGACAAGGTCGATCACCCGCGCTCGTGCCTCGCCGCGAACCCGGGGGTCGGGGGCGTTCAGCATCAGCCCCGGGGCAAGCCCGCCGTCGCCACGGTCGATCAACTGGTGCTGGATCGCGGGGCTGGCGACGAAGCGCAGGAGCGCCCAGTCGACCACCGGCTCGTTGTCGGGCGTGTCCCGGCCGGCGGTGTCGTGGAACAGATCGAACGCGTGGATCCCGGCGGCGCCTTCAAGCTCCTGCACGATGGCGTCGATCTGGCCGATATTCGGGCTTTCGAGCGCCCGCAGCTTCTCCAGGGCGGTCTCAAGGGCTGCCAGAGTTGCCGGGCCGGGGTCGGTCAAGCGTGTATCCTCTGGCGCCGGGTCGGCGAAATCCATCTCCTCGATGCTGCGGATCGCGCTGTCGAGCATGGTGTCCAGTTTTGCCGCATCGCGCCAGACCCAGGCGCCCAGGCTTGCCGCAACACCCGTCAGGGCCAGAGGGGCCCAGACCGGCAGCTCGACGGCGGCGAGTTGCGCGCCAAGGCGGCCGATCCCCCATGCGGCGGAGACCAGCCCAAGTTGCACCACGCCATATCCGGCGAGCGCCGCCCAACCGGCCCCTGTGGCAAGGTCGGGCTTGCGGGTCGCGACGATGAAAAGCAGGAAGAGCGCGGCAAAGACGGGCAGCACAGGCCAGCCATGCCCCGACAGCCCGGCCAGAACCGGCCCACCATAAAGGGCGATGGCGAAGAGCGCCGTCCAGATCCGTCCAAAACGGTTGGTCATGCCGGTTGCAGTCCCTCGGTCCCCAGATGCGAGAGCGTTTCGCACAGGAAAGGGCAAAATCGCGGCCAATGCCAGCGGCTTCCGCTGGTTTTGGGAAAAAAGATCGCGAGGCGATCAGTCGGGGAATACGCCCTCGGGCGGATCCGCCACGATCCGGTGTGCCGCGAGATCGACGGTGGGCACCGCGGCGCGGGTGAAGGGCAGCAGCGCCGCCGTCTTGAGGCCGGGCCCCGAGATTTCGAGCAGGTCGCCGGCGCCGTGGTTGTGCACGGCGGTGACACGTCCGAGCACGCGGCCGCCGGTGTCGACCACTTCGAGGCCGATCAGGTCGGCGTGGTAGAATTCGTCATCGGGCAGCGAGGGCAGGGCATCGCGGTCGGCGTAAAGGCGCAGACCCTTGAGGGCGTCGGCGGCTTCCTTCGAGGCCACGCCGGAGAGGGTGGCGGCAAAGCCGTTCTTCACCGCGCGGGTGATCTCGATGGTGAAGCTGCGGGCGCCGTCCTCGGTCCAGAGCGGGCCGTAGGTGGCGATGTCTTCGGGTTCGGCGCAGAAGCTTTTCAGCCGCACCTCGCCGGTCACCCCGAAAGCCCCGGCAATCGCCCCGACGCAAATCCGTGACTCGCTCATGGCAATCCTCGCAAGCCGCAATGGCGCGGGGCCGATCGACCCCGCGCCAAAAGCATAGACAAACCGCGCCGTCTATTCAGCGGTTTCTTCGGCAGCCGCTTCTTCGGCCGGGGCCTCTTCCTCGGCCGGAGCGTTGGCGGCGGCTTCCTTCTCGGCCTTCTCGGCAGCGCGTTCCTGAGCCTTGGCACCGGGCGCGCCCTTCTTGGGGTTGGAGCGCTCTTTTTTCTCCAGAACGCCGGCGGCTTCGAGCATCCGGGCGACCCGGTCGGTCGGCGTGGCGCCCTTGTCGAGCCAGGCTTTCACCGCGTCGAGGTCCATTTTCACACGGTCCTCGCTGTCTTTCGGCAGCAACGGGTTGTAGGTGCCCAGCTTCTCGATGAAGCGGCCGTCGCGCGGCATGCGGCTGTCGGCGGCAACGATGCGGTAGAAGGGGCGTTTCTTCGAGCCGCCGCGGGCGAGACGAATTTTCATAGCCATGGTGTTGTTCTCCTGTGTCCTAGCTATCTGAGGGGGGTTACACCCCCGCGTCCTTGTGTTTCTCGTGGTGATGGATGACTTCCTGAATGATGAATTTCAGGAAAGCCTTGGCGAATTCCGGGTCGAGATCGGCCTGTTTCGCCAGGTCTTCGAGCCGTGCGATCTGCTGCGCTTCGCGGGCGGGATCGGACGGGGGAAGGTCGTGTTCGGCCTTGAGCCGGCCCACCGCCTGGGTGTGCTTGAAACGCTCGCCGAGGGTATAGACGAGGATCGCGTCGAGCCGGTCGATCGAGGCGCGGTGCTCCTTGAGGAGCGCGGCGGCGCGGGCGGCGGTATCGTCGGGCATCGGGGCCTCCTTGCCGGTTGCGTCGGTCATGGCTGCACCTCGCTGGGGCCGGGATGGCGCCAGATGTTCATCGCGCCGAAGATCGGGTGCAAGAACTCGGTCTCAAAATGTGCGCCGAGCCGGGTGGCCAGTGCTTCGGACCGGGCATTGCCGGCGGTGATCAGCGAGATCGCGGTGGTCCAGCCAAGCGTGGCATAGGCGTAGGCGCGCGATGCCAGCGCCGCCTCATAGGCGAAGCC